>JAWOHX010000017.1:0-5390 GCA_046484975.1 Clostridia bacterium | reverse complement strand
TCAATGGGTTCACCATCACGGGGCTGAGTGCTGAGACCGTCAACAACATGAGGGGTGACGTCATCCTTGTGATCGGTGAAAAATACCAGGTGCCGGTGACATTGACCTTCCGCAGCCGGCAGGGCACGGTCATCACCAGTGGGTGGGTTGACCTGAAGGAACCCGTCACCTTTGGTGAGACCGGTGTGCATTTCAGCGGTCTTTCCATCAGCACTGACAAGGCAGGGGCATTTGTCACCGGCTATGTGAAGAATCCCGGGGAAGGGAACCTCATTGGAGACCTGTACGCATTGACTTTCAACCAGGCTGAAATGAGCAGCGCGGGCATCGTCAAGCTCGGTGCTGTCCCAGGGTTTCATTATGACAACCTGATCGTCAGGGGAGCCACCTTGGGAACACTCAACCTTGGAGGCGTGACGCAGCAAGCACAGACAGGCTCATCCACAAATCTGACGGTTGCCCCTGTCCTTGTTTACGGTTCCAGCTTCATCACCCTCATCACCGGCCAGGTGGAGACCAACCTGGGGATGGAGACACTGGACAACAAAGGCCTGCGCCTGTCCTTCGGCATGATTGGATTTGACCAGCAGGGAAGAATGAGCGGCCCCATGGCGCTGCAGGAGACCCAGCTGGTCCGTACCGTCGTCCCGGCGGGCCTTGGCATTCGTGTGACTGCAGCCACGCTGGTTTACAAGGATGGGCTTCCCGATACCTCGGTCAGTTCCATCAACGGCAAAGTGCTTCTTCCTTTTGAAACCTTCGCGGATACCCTTCCGGTGACATTCGACCCTAACATGTTTGTCAAGACATACTCCGATAAAATCGTACTTTCGACGGACTTCAGCCTGCACAACACCATCGTTGCCTCCACAACAAGCAACCTGAACCTCAGCGCAACCCAGAAGGATATCGTTGACAGGGGCATGTTCTACCTGGCCAACCGCATCCAGGCAACCTCCCTGAAAGTGCTGCCCATGGATATCCTTGTTCAGGAGAAACTCTCAACCGTGCCGTTTTCCGTCACATCATGGGACGGGAAGGGATTTGTGGTGCAGGACACCACCATGACCCCTGCATTGATTGGAAACTCCAATGAGGAAATCGGTGTGACACCCGGCAAGGTCGCCCTTGACCTCAGCAAGCTGGCAGGTTATACCGGCCAGGCCCCGGCGGACACGCAGGATCCTGGATGGATGGGCATTGTGGTGAAGAACGGCAGGGTAGGACTTCCCCCTGCATTCATCAAGACCGAATCCGACACCAGGGTCATGTTCACCCTGACCCCCGGAGAATTCCTCTATGACCGCAACGGTGTGTTTTACCAGAACCAGGCCTATTCCCAGGAAGGCATCCCCGTGAATTTCGGCGATAAACTGGGTGGATTCCGGGATGCCATCGTGAACCTCATCTATCTTGACATCTACGGCAACAAGCCGAACCTGGAGATCCACGGGGAAGTCGGGATTCCCTTGTTCGGTTATCAACGGGCTAAAATCCGCCTCTACACCAGCGATGAACTTGGCAAATTGGTATGCAGCGTCGCTGAAACGGAAAAGTTCGATCCCGCAGGAACGGGCGAAGTGTTCATCAAGATCCTCGGGGGGCATCTGCAGGAGGACGGGCTTCACATGGACGGGACCATCGACCTGATGTTCCAGGACAAGCTGGTCCAGCAGGACATGCAGTTCAATGAACTCGTTGTACCCTCGGACATGAATAAAATGACAGCCACAGGCAACGCGGGTGAGGTCTATGGCAGAGCCCTCTTCGATAAACCTTACCGGATACGTTTCCACGATTTTGACATGGATGTCCGGGCCCTGACTCTGGATTCCGTAAAAATGAACCTGCAGCTGCAGTTGCTTCAGCCCATGCTGGTGACAGGATTCAAGAGGGACATGCGCCTTGGAGGAATCACGGTGCCATTCACAACGGACCAGGTGCCGTTTTATACCACGACCCTGACCATGTGGGGTGGCATGCAACTGTCCGACAACCTGTCCATGGACAACAACGAGGACTTTGACCGGATTGCACTCAGCGGTGTCTTCACTGCCCCAAATATCCGTTATGAGGAATCAAAATCCAAAGTGGACATGGACTTTGAGGATTTCGCCCAGGTCAAGACCGTGGCGGTCCCTGTCTTAAGCGAAGGGGATGACGGAATCATCGAGTACAACACGGACCACATCGAATTGCTCTTCAACACAGCGGCCAGCATGATTCCTTCCACGTCCATCGAGGCTAATGCACGCATGGGCTTCGACAAAGTCATGGGCAGGTACTTCTTTGCACTGGCCATCTATTACAACGATCCCACCGGGGGCATCAAGTTCGGCTATGCCACCATGAACAACATCACCGGGGTGTTCGGCTACAATCTCGATCTAGCATATAACGATGAGACGGGTTTTGATATCCCGGGCGGCAAGCAGGGCTTGTTCAATGCCATCGATGACCTTGAGGTCAACCGTACCCCGGGCGGGAACTACTTCTTCGCCGCCACAGCCTGGATATACCTAGGGTATGAGGTGGGAGGCACGAAACTCAATCTGGGAGAACTCAGGAATGTCTACATTGTAGTGGAAAAAGGGCCCAATGTGGAGCTGGGCGGGGATTACTACGGCCCGGCTTCCGTCCAGTCCCTGATGACAGGGACGAACCTCAAACATATGGGCACGGCAAGGCTTGGATACTACCACAAGGACCGCCACCTGAAATTCAGCCTGAGCCTGTATGACCTGGGGATGTACGGATGCACCATCAACGGGGACATGGGATTCGACATGAGCCCGCAACTGTGGGAGGTCCGGTTCGGATATCCAGAGATGCTCGTCGCCAAATACAGCGGCTTCACCGGCGGGATGGGGCTGGTGTTAAGGTATTCCGCCCTACCCTATGACAGCTACATCAAAGCCAGGATGTTCTTCGGGTACGACACCGGCGACATCACCATCTGGCCGGTCTACTTCAGGGCCTACCTGTATGTCGGCGGGGAAGGGGAGTACTACTTTGATACCGGCGACATCGTCCTCCTCGTCTGGCTAGATGGAGGCCTGGAGGGAGGTATCAAGGTCGCAGGCAAGAAATACAAGATCATCCACATGACGGTGGGAGCCGAGGCAAAGCTCACGAGGAGCACCGGCGACTGGAACCTCTCCGGGAATGTGAAGATCCACTATCATCTGAACCTGCTCCTGAAGACCGTGAGCGGTTCAAAGAACTGGCATGTCTCCAAGAGTTTCTGAGCATTGCCGGTAGAAGCAGGAAAACCACATGCAAAAAGAGCGATGTCCCCGGATTCCCGGGGACATCGTTGCATAGGCGGCGCATCCAAATTGTATCCCGTAATTTCTGCAAGATTCCAACCAGTGCTGTACTTGCCATCGAATTATGCTAAAATGAGAAGCGGAGGGTTTCACATATGCTCATCCCGGGACTCGTTTCCATCACCTTCAGGCAGCTTTCCCCTGATGAAATCATCCGTCTGGTCGATGAAGCCGGCCTGGATGCCATTGAATGGGGAGGGGACATCCATGTGCCCCATGGCCATATCCGCCAGGCACAGCATGTCTATGAGAACTGCTATATCCATCACATCGCCTGCCCTTCCTATGGCTCCTATTACCGTGTGGGTGAGTCAGCAGATCCCAGGGAATCATTCGGAGAGGTACTTTCCTGCGCCATCGCCCTGAAAGCAAACACTGTCCGCGTCTGGGCAGGAAGCCGCGCGCCCATGGATACGGACTGTGAAAGCCGCAGGAAAATCGTCAACGAGACCCGTTTGATCTGCAAAATGGCGAAAGAACATGGGATCAGCATCTCCTGTGAATACCACCGCAACACCCTTACAGAAGGCATCCTTCCCACACTTGAGCTTCTTGACGAGATCAACATGGACAATCTTCGCACGTATTGGCAGCCAGAGGTCGGGATGTCCTACGTGGACAATATTTCCGTCATACAGAAGATACTGCCGCATGCTTCGAACATCCATGTGTTCCAGTGGGACCACACCACCAGGCTTCCCCTTCTGGAGGGAAAAGGACAGTGGTCTGATTATCTTCGGTTGTTCAATGATTCGGAACGCTATGCCTTGCTGGAATTTGTCAGGAATGACGACCCCTTTCAATTCCTGGAGGATGCAAACACATTGAAGGAGATGATCCATGAAATCCAAAGTCCTTAGGACGCTTGAATTTGATAAAATACTTCATCTTCTGGGTGAACAGGCCCAGTCACTGCCTGGCAAGGCATCATGCCTCTCCCTGGTACCAAAAACCGCTCTCCCGGAAGTGTCAGCCCTTCTGATTGAGACCAGGGAGGCTTATGACCTTATGATGAGGAAAGGAAGGCCGTCTTTTGAGGGTGTCACCGACGTCACCTCCATTTTAAACAGGTTACGGATCAATGCATCCCTCAACGCCCATGAACTCATCATCATACGGGATCTTCTGACGGTCTCCAGAAGGATCAGGGAATATCTCAAGGAGTCATCCATTCATGATTCCTTTCCTGACAACGGGGTAAAAAACACCCTGGAAGGCCTCCAGGTCATCCGTAAGCTTGAGGACGAGATCCGCAGGTGCATCATCAGTCCGGATGAAATAGCCGATGACGCAAGCCCCAGGCTCCTTTCCATCCGGAAAAGCATCGCCAGGAACCAGGATGCAATACGTGACAAGCTCAACGATTTCATCCGCAGCGAGAAATACCGTAAGCTTCTCCAGGAGCCCATCATCACCATGCGCAACGGAAGATATGTCATCCCTGTCAAACAGGAAAACAAGGGGCAGGTCAAGGGAATGATACACGATTCTTCCTCCAGCGGGGCCACCCTTTATATTGAACCCATGGAAGTGGTGAACATCAACAACAAGGTGAACGAGCTGAAAGGGGAGGAGAAGGAGGAGATTGAAGCCATTCTCAAGGAATTGTCCGATTTCGCATCCCGGCATACCCATGATTTCAAAAACAACCAGGAGCTTCTGGTATACGGGGATGTCACATTCGCCAAGGCATCCTTGGCCATTGATGGCCGATGCACCTTCCCGGAACTCAACGACACGGGACAAATCAGGATCAAACAGGGGATCCATCCGTTGCTGGATCCTTCCACTGCCGTACCCATTGATTTTCACATAGGGGAGGGGTTCAAAACTCTTGTCATTACAGGTCCGAACACCGGCGGGAAAACCGTCTCCTTGAAAACCGTGGGTCTTTTCACGCTCATGGCCCAGTCCGGATTAGGGATTCCTGCGGGTGAAGGAAGCAAAATATCCATATTCCAAGGGGTTTTCGCGGACATCGGGGATGAACAGAGCATTGAGCAGAACCTCAGTACATTTTCATCCCATATGAGCAGCATCATTTCCATTTTAAAGGATGTC
>JAWOHX010000118.1:0-12916 GCA_046484975.1 Clostridia bacterium | reverse complement strand
TTGACATGGATCTCCGCAAGGGTGTCCAGGCCGTGGCAGACGAGGGAAATGTTCTCTTTTGCAAGGATTTCCCTGCTCACCAGGAAATCCCTGGTATAGGTCCAGTCCGTCTCCCCGATCCACATGGTTTTTTCTTCATTGTCACGGAAGAAGGGGTCTTCCATCAGCCCGTTTGCCAGCAGGTCGGTATGCACGCAGCCCGGGACGACGGCCCTCACGTTGTTGAAGGCCCCTCCGGAAAGGAGCCATTCGCCGTTGAGATTCCATTTCATGGTCATTCTTCACTTTCTACATGGATTTTATGAATCAGTTGGATCCGATTGGAAACGCTGAGCTTGCCATAGATGTTCTTGATGTGGGATTTGATGGTGTTCACGGAAATGAAAAGCTCCCCGGAGATGACCTTGTTGGTCTTTCCCACGACCAGGCAGTGGATGATCTCCGCCTCCCTTTCGCTGATTCCGTATTTTTTATTGAAACGGACAATCTTCGCCTCATTGACCCTGTCGGATATCTCATACTCCTTCATGTATTGCTTCATGATGTACATGAACAGGGTGATGGCGAAAACCGTGTAGGCAATGTGGGTGATCTTGAAGGGGCTCTCCCGGAGCAGAAGAAGATCAATGGGGAAATAGATGGCAATGGGAAGGAAGGAGAACACGATGCCCTTGAGAAGGGACTTCTTCTCCCCTTCAGACCTGCCGTGGTAGATGAGGGCCACGATGGAGGGGGCGATGAGGATCAGACTGCCCAGGAGGAAGAGGAAATTCAGGTTCCCTTCCGCCCTGATGGCCCATTCATCCTTGGTGACGATGATCACAGTGAACAGGGAGAACAGGAGGAACACCCCGCTGACGACGGTGCTTAGGAATATCCCCAGCCGTTTTCTTTTCTCTTCCAGGGGGATGAGATAGAGAGTGTAGCGCACGGTCATATAGATGACGGTGGTCATGATCAGACAGATGAGGATGACGGACAAAAACGCCAGGTTCTCCGTGTAATTCTCAAAAAGATGGGACAGCTGGGCTTGGAGGATGTAATGATATAAGAGCCCGATGGAAAACAACAAAACCTGGGCGATGAGCATGCCCAGGAAAAATGATATGGTCTTGTCCTTGGTCCGCAGGTATAGGATGACGCACAGGAGGGTGATGGAAAAAATGACGGAGAAGTTCAGATACAAAGCAATATTCGAAATGAGTTTCAGCAGACTGTCCATCATCGATCCTCCCTGTTCCCATGACCATTATATCACAGGCCGCGGCCTATTTTCTCCTGGCCTCTTCAATCATCATGTCCTTGACCTTCATGAGGCGGGTAATGTTTCCCCGCTCGTTCTCATCCAGCTTCATGGAGATGTAGCGGATGGTCTCGTTCAGTTGGGGGATCATGATGTATTCCAGCGCATTCACCCTCCTTCTGGTCTTTTCAATTTCCTTGGCAATGAGTTGCATGGTCTTTTCCTTTTCCGCCAGCTTCAGCATGACGGGGAAAACCATGGTGAGATTGTAGACGGAATCATCCAGCTGGGCGGAGGTGGACAGGATGCCGTAGGGATAGATGTTGGAATGGCTGGCATTCTCCTCTTCGCAGGTGAACAGGGGCACCCGCACGCTCATGATATTCTGCTCCCCCATCTGGAGCACGACCTGGTTTTTGGGAACCATCAGGGCTTCCTCCAGGTTCTCCGAGGGCATGATGGCCCTGGCCATGATGAAATTCTCATGGGATTTCATGAGGAGCCTTTCCATTTCCTCCCGCAGCGCCTTGTTCTCGTTGACGATGACGATGAAACGCTTCATCAGCTCGTCCCGCTTGTCCTTGAGCAAACGGTGGCCTCTCCTGGCCACGGTGAGGCGTTTCTTGAGCCTGTTGAGCTCCATTCTGGTGGGATTGACGTTGAGTCTTCCCATTATTTGCTCCCTTTCGCGAACACATCGTAATATTTCACCAGATTCTCGTCGCTGACCCGTTTCATTTCAGCCCTGGGCAGGATGGTGAGCAGCTCCCATCCGATGTCCAGGGTTTCCTCGATGCTCCTGTTCTCATGGAAGCCCTGGTTGATGTAGGTTCTTTCGAATTCATCGGCGAACCGGGCATAGAGCTTGTCCACATCGGTGAGGGCGGCATCGCCGAGGATGATGGCCAGCTCCTTGGCCTCTTTCCCCCTGGAGTAGGCGGCGAAGAGCTGGTTCATGCTGTTCTTGTGGTCATCCCTTGTCTTGTCGTCCCCGATGCCCTTGTCTTTGAGCCTTGACAGCGAGGGCATGACATCGATGGGCGGGGCGATGTTCCTCTTGTACAGTTCCCTGCTCAGGATGATCTGGCCTTCGGTGATGTAGCCCGTCAGGTCGGGGATGGGATGGGTCTTGTCGTCCTCCGGCATGGTGAGGATGGGAATCAACGTGATGCTCCCCTGGCTGTCCATCCTTCTTCCCGCCCGCTCGTACATGGTGGCCAGGTCGGTGTAGAGGTATCCGGGATACCCCCTCCTTCCGGGGACCTCCTTCCTTGCGGCGGAGATTTCCCGCAGGGCCTCTGCATAATATGTGATGTCCGTCATAATGACCAGGACATGCATATCCATGGTGAATGCCAGGTATTCCGCAGCGGTCAGTGCCATCCTTGGCGTGGCAATCCTTTCAATGGGCGGGTCGTTGGCCAGGTTGATGTACATCACCGCCCGGTCGATGGCTCCGGTCCTTCGGAAATCCTGGATGAAGAAATCCGATTCCTCGAAGGTGATGCCCATGGCGGCAAACACCACGGCAAACTTGCTGTCGGCTCCCCTGACCTTGGCCTGCCGGGCAATCTGGGCAGCCAGCTCTGCATGGGGCAGGCCGGAAGCGGAGAATATGGGCAGTTTCTGTCCCCTGACCAGGGTGTTGAGCCCGTCGATGGAGGATATCCCGGTCTGGATGAATTCCGAGGGATAGTTCCTCGCCGTAGGGTTCATGGGCAGGGAGTTGATGTCCATCCTCATCTCGGGGATGATCTCCGGTCCGTTGTCGATGGGGTCCCCCATCCCGTCGAACACCCTTCCCAGCATATCGGGGGAAACCGAAAGCTCGATGCCCCTTCCAAGAAAACGGACGGTGCTTTGGGCCAGATTGATGCCTGCGGAATTATTGAAAAGCTGGACCACTGCGTCCGTCCCGTCAATCTCCAGGACCCTGCAGCGCCTGACTTCCCCGCTTGAGAGCATGATCTCACCGAGCTCGTTGTATTTCACGTTCTCCACGCCCCGGACCAGCATCAAGGGGCCTGCTATTTCACTGATGGTCTTGTATTCTTTGAGCATGTTTCCTACCTCCCGGCCGCAAGCTCTCGGAGCTGGGCGTCCAGTTCATTCCTGATCTTCGAAAATTCGTCGTTCATGTGTTCGTCATCCCTGATGTACCTTGCCCGCCCGATTTTCTCCCGGACAGGGAGCTGGAAGAGCTTCTCGATATCGATGTCCTTTTTAATGATTTCCTCGCCTTTGTAGAAATAATCCATGATGAGGCGCAGCAGCAGGAACTGCTTTCTGCTGGAGCAATAGGTGTCCACCTCATGCATGGCATCCTGGTAAAGATAATCCTCTCGGATGGACCGGGCCGCTTCCAGCAGGAGTCTCTCATGATTCGACAGTGCATCCATCCCCACCAGCCGCACCACTTCCTGAAGGCTTTCCTCCTCCTGCAGGATCCTCATGGCGTCGGTACGCAGCCTGGCCCTGTCTTTGGACACGTTTTCCTCGAACCAGGCGGTGAGCTTCTCTGTGTAGAGGGAATAGCTGGTGAGCCAGTTGATGGCCGGGAAATGCCTCCTGTAGGCCAGCTGGGCATCCAGCCCCCAGAACACCTTGATGATTCTTAAGGTGGCCTGGGTGACGGGTTCCGAGAGGTCTCCCCCGGGCGGTGAAACCGCACCGATGGCGGAGATGCTGCCTTCACGTCCTATTGTCCCAAGGGAAAGCACTTTTCCTGCTCTTTCGTAGAACTGGGCCAGTCGGGATCCCAGGTAGGCGGGATATCCTTCCTCCCCGGGCATTTCTTCCAGCCGGGCGGACATTTCCCGCAGGGCTTCCGCCCATCTGGAAGTGGAGTCGGCCATGATGGCCACGTCATATCCCATGTCCCGGTAGTATTCCCCGATGGTGATCCCCGTATAGATGGAGGCCTCCCTGGCTGCCACCGGCATGTCGGAGGTGTTGGCGATGAGGACCGTCCTTTTCATCAGGGGCTGTCCGCTCCTGGGGTCCTTGAGCTCAGGGAATTCCATCAGCACGTCAGTCATCTCATTGCCCCGCTCCCCGCACCCGATGTATACCACGATGTCCGCGGCGGCCCACTTGGCCAATTGGTGCTGGACCACAGTCTTTCCGCTCCCGAAAGGTCCCGGGATGGCGGCCATTCCTCCCTTGGCCAGTGTGAAAAAGGTATCCACCGAACGCTGTCCCGTCACCAGGGGCTCCGTGGGGGTGAATTTCTGTTTGTAGGGCCTTTGCATCCGGACCGGCCATTTCTGCAGCATGGACAGCTCCGTGAGCTCCCCTTTCCCGGACCTTATTTTTGCAACGGTCTGGGTGACCGTGAATGTTCCTTCCGATATTTCCTCCACCACGCCTTCCACCCCGTAGGGCACCATGATCCGGTGTTCCACCAGGATTGTCTCCTGCACCGTGCCGATGATGTCCCCGGCCACCACTTTCATGCCTTTTTCCACGGTGGGCTGAAACTCCCAGGTCTTCTCCCGGTCGATGCTGGGCACTTCGATTCCCCGCTTGATGCTGCTCCCATGGAGTTTCCGGATGGTGTCCAGCGGACGCTGGATCCCATCGAATATCTGGCCGATGATGCCGGGGCCGAGTTCCACACTTAAGGGCATCCCGGTTGTCTCCACGGGTTCCCCGGGGCCCAGGCCGGCGGTTTCCTCATATACCTGTATGGATGCCTTGTCGTCCCTCATCTCGATGATTTCCCCGACCAGCCTCTCCTCGCTGACACGGACGACGTCGTACATGTTGGCATCCTCCATGTTCTCTGCGATGATCAATGGTCCCGATACTTTCGTGATGGTTCCTTTGCTCACTGGTAATCCCTCTCTTCTCATTTCTCTTTGAACAATATGTCCGCGCCGATGGCTTTTTCCGCGGCTTTCCGTATGTTCTGCATCCCGATCCCCATGGATCCCCGGATTCCCGGAATGGGGATGATGGCGGGCACCGGCATATCCTCGTATTTCGCAATGGCTGTCCTTGCTTTGGCCAGGTACTCCTCGGTGATGAACAGGATGACATAGCCTTCCTTCACAAGTTCCTGGATGAGCTCGTTCACATCCCTTTGCGCATCATGGAACACGTGTATTCCAAGGGCCTTGAAGCCCAGGATGCTGTCCTTGTCACCGATGACACCGATCTTATGCATAACCCAACCTCAGCCTTTCCCGGATGGCATCCCGGTCGATTCCATTGATCTTCCCCACCATGATGATGCGTACATTCCCGATTTCCGTCTCTTTCCCCATCATATAGCCGATGACGGGTTCGATGCCAAAGACCTTGTGCTTGTGGGCACGCAGGAAACGCATGATGAGGTCGTCACTCTCTTTCTCCATTCCTGCGGCGGTTTCCTGTCCCGCCAGGACCGCATAGGGTGTCCGGGCAAGGGTTTCCCTGAAATGCTCCATGCTTTCCGGCAACATCACGGCATATTCCCCGGGGGTGACGGACCCATGGTCCATCATGACCCGCAGGAGCAGGTCCAGATCCTCCATGGATTTCTTGATCCGGACAAAAGCCATCACATTCCCGGTGTCGATGAGCAGCCTGGTCAGCCTGTCCAGGTAGGGGTTTTTCAGCTTCCCCGCCTCGAGGGAAAAATATGAGTGGTAGGCCTTGTCCAGGATGATGTCGATGTACTGGGGGTCCTTGGTCCTGGCGAAAAGCTCCATGCTTTCCTCCATGCCCTGCCGGATGATTTCCGGGAGAGGGGAAAAGGCCCGTTCCCGCACCATGGTCTTGAGCACGTCATATCCGAAGACGCCGTTTTCCGCCACCATGGATTCGTCCGCGACCCCGAAGAACTCATTCTTCAGCAGCACCTTCAGGTTGTGGCAGTCATTCCTGTAGAGAAACAGGGAGAACAATTCCGGGTTCGGGGTGATTTCCCTCATGTAGTCATACAACTTCCTGGTCTCGGCTTTCAGGACCTCTTCATAGTCCCTGGAATCGGGGTATCCTCTTTCGTTGAGCATCTTCAGGACATCTTCCGGTGTTTTCAGCTCAAGCATCCTGTCGAAATCAGCGGCGTCGAGCATCCGGGTCTCAGCGACCCTGATCCGTCCCACCGTATATGCATATCGCGTGTCACGAAGCAAAATCACTTGCCCCTTTCAAAAAGGATTTTCACCACCTCGGCCTCCAGGCCGGTCTTGCTGAAACGAATCAAGGTCTCAAAGGTCAGGTTGACCATGACCTTGCCGTTACGGACGAGGATGCCCCCTTTGGAGGGTACTCTCTTGTCGCTCAATACCACCGTTCTGTCGGGAGCCTTCGTCCGGATGGCCTCCAAAAGCCTCTGGTTGTCCTTAAGGATACCGGAATCGGAGGGAATGATCTCATTCTCCCCCTCTGCAAGGCAGGACACGGCCATGCCGGACATCACTTCCAGGTACCGGTCCTCTGACATGGCGGAAAGTTTTTCCAGTGCCTTGTCGAAGGCTTCATCCACCGACTCCCGTCGGGCAGACAGGTTCATTTTCCTGCCTTCCAGCATCTGGTTGGCGATGATCCTGTCATAGGACTGCACGGCGCTTTCCAGCGCCCGCTGTTTTTCGTGCTCCCTGCGGTTCTCATATCGCTGTTCCAGTTGTTCCCTGGTTTTATCCGCTTCCTCACGGGCCCTTGCCAGGGTGTTTTCCGACTGGATCCGCGCGTCTTCCAGTATTTTTTCTATGATCCGATCAATGCCTGACGTCATTTTCAAACAGTTCCAATCATCAGGATGGATATCAGGATTGCGAAGATGGCGAACAGTTCCACCATCAGGGTGAGAATGATGCCCTTTGCCATATCCTGGCTCCGTTTGGCGATGATGCCGATGCTGGCCGCAGCCACCCTTCCCTGGTATATGCCGGAGAACAGTCCCACAATCCCCATGGGCAACGCTGCGAACAACAGGAACAGCCCCTGCTGGAGGTCCAGGCCTCCCACGTTCTGGATGATCATGAAGGATATGACGAAACCGTAGATGCCTTGCGTGCTTGGCAAGGCTTCCAGGATCATGGCCGGGACGAATTTGTCCGTGTCCTCCGCCACCACCCCGCTGGCGGCCTCACCGGCCAAAGATACGCCCTTGGCGGATCCGAAACCTGCAAGGAAAAAGGCCACGGCGGCGCCCAGCATCGCCAGGACGTCCCCCAGGTTGTTTTCAATGATGTATGAGATCATGTGTGACTCCTCCTAATCCTTTATATTTACATACTTGGTATTTCTACTGAAAGGCTGGAAGGCCTTGCCCCCGCCTTTGTAAAACTTGTTGAAAAACTCGATGTACTGCAGCCTGCTGGAATGCACATAAGCGCCCAGGGCATTCAATGCGAAATTGAAGGCATGCCCTATGGTGAACACCAGGATGAAGATGACGATTCCCAGGAAATCAAAGCCCCTGGCCGCCCCCATGTCGTTGACAATGGTGGCGATGACCGAGGTTGCCAGTCCCATGGCCAGCAGCCTGGAATAGGAGAGGATGTCGCTCATGAAGGAGATCAGGTCATACATGCTGGCCACGCCCCCGAAGATCTTTCCAAAGATCCCCTTTTTCTTGCGTCCCTGCGTCAGGATGAGCAAAATGCCTCCGGTGACGAAAAGGATGTTGCCCGCAGGGGCAAGGGACCTGGCCATCTCCACGTCCACTGCAGGGACATACGGCAGCACCAGGAAAATGGCGCCGGTGAAAAAGACATACCAGAACAGGACATCAAAGACCACATTCAGGTATTTCTTCTGCTTGATGAAATTAAAACCCCGCATGGCGATGCCCACGTACAGGTGCACCACCCCGAAGAGCAGCGCCCACATGAGCATGTACTCGGGGTCCTTCACCGGATCGAACCAGAGGGAGACCTTCATGTCCGGATTCCCGCTCAATACGGGTATCAGGTTGCCGAACCAGCTTCCGAACAAGGCACCCCAGAAAACGGTCGCCATGCCGCAGAACATCATGAGCTTGATGAAACGCCTCATGGAGTCCTTCATCTTGACCTTGAAATAGAGCAACGCGCAGACCCCGGCCATCACCAGCCCATATCCGCCATCGCTGAGCATCAGGCCGAAAAAGAGGATGAAGAAGAATGCCGTCACCTTGTTTGGATCTATTTCCCACGCGTTGGGAAGGCTGTACATCCTGGTGACATCCTGGATGGAATCCCCCACCGGCCCGTTCTTCACCAGGATGGGGACCTCCACCCCAGGCTCTGCATTCCTGATGTTCACCTGGACGATGAAGGTGTCCTGGATCTCTTTTTTCACCAGTTCCGCTGCTTCCGTGGGAACCCATCCGTCGATGATGAAGACCCGCTTGCTTTTTAGCACTTCCCCATCGGCCTCCAGGAGGCTCTTTCGGATGGTATAGTAATCAAACACCGTCTCCAGTGCATGGAGATGGTGGAGTTTCCCGTTCAGGCTGCGTTGGATCTCTTCCGTCTCCCCGGCAAGGGTTTCGGCTTTTCTCATGCGCTCCGTGATGATGTCCCCGGCATATCCATGCAAACCGTTGAAGGAGACCTGGGAAAACCCCTTCTTTTTCAAAAAGCCCATTCCCTCCCGCTCCGTGGACCGATGGACATATGCCACCACGTAATATTGCTCGTTGTCCTGGTGGATGACCTCCATCTGGTAGAGCAACTCCCCGGAACGGGACAGGATTCCCTCCATGTCCACGGCGGAGGGCAGCGTCCCGGTGTAGATGCGGCATGTTTTGGTTCCTTCCAGGTCCACCGGGATGTGCAACTCTTTCCATGGGGCAAGGAATTCCGCCATGTTGTGTGCCTTGTTCACCTCATTCCGCAGTCGGACAAGGTCTGAACGCAGCCCGTTTACGGTCTCTGCGGTCCTTAGGACCTCGTGGCGCTGGAGGATGATGTGCATGTAGTCGTTCTTTGTGATGTCCCGCTGCACCTTGAACATGGGTTTTTTCCGCTCGTCCAGCGGAGCAAGGGTCTGTATGGCATCCCCCAGGGTGGAGAGTTTCTTTTCCAGCTCTACCCGGGCGGCCTCATCCTTGTACGCGGAATAGCCGGACTCTGTCTGCTCATCCGGCAATACGTCATTGATCTGTACGATGCCCAGTTCCATGAGCCTGGACAGGAGCTGGTTTTTTTCATGCACCAGGCCCAGCACCGATATTCTGCTCATGCCTAAGACTGCCACTTGCCACCCACGATCCTTTCCATGATATGGCCAGCCGCCGCATCCATCTTCTGCGCGGCCTCGTCCCTGGTCACCCGGTATTCACCGGATTGCCCGGTTTTTATCTTTTCGGCTTCCTCCCGGGCTTTCGCCGTGTATTCCTCCATGATCTCCATGGACATCCGTTCCATCCCTTCCTGAAGCTCCTCCTCATATTCCCGCATTTGCCTTTTGTTTTCCTCAATGATAGAGGCTGCTTGTTTTTCAGCCTCCAGTATCATTTTCTCGGCCCGGGACTCGGCCTGCCGGATCCTGTCCAGGTCATTTTTATCCATCCATGCACCTGCCTGTATGTTGTTTGCCATACATTATTCTACTATCTACAGAGTGATTATACAATGTTTTTTTCCCCTCATGAAGGCAGGAAGGCTCATCGGACGGGGGTTTTCCCAGGATGCACCGGCCATGGCGAAAAAAAATCTTGCAAACCGCCAGAGGATGTGTATAATGATTGATATAATAAAAAAGGCAAGGGCGCCGCAAGCAGAAGGAAGAACAAGGAAGTTCGTTATACGGGCTTCCTTTTTTATTTCATCTTTCCACTGAAAGGGGAACATATATGAAGAACATATCCGCCATATTCGGGACCAACGTATTCAACGACAGCGTGATGAAGGAACGCCTCTCCAGGGACATCTACTGCTCTTTGAAGAAGATCGCCTTCGAAGGGGGAACCCTCACCCCGGATATCGCCCAGGCGGTTGCCCTGGGCATGAAGGACTGGGCCATCTCAAAGGGCGCCACCCACTACACCCATTGGTTCCAGCCCATGACGGGAATCACCGCCGAAAAGCATGATTCCTTCATATCCCCCACCCAGGACGGGAAAATCATCATGGAGTTTTCCGGCAAGGAACTGGTCAAGGGGGAACCCGACGCCTCCAGCTTCCCCTCCGGAGGACTGCGGGCCACCTTTGAAGCAAGGGGCTACACGGCCTGGGACTGCACTTCCCCCGCCTTTGTCAAGGACGGTATCCTCTGCATCCCAACGGCATTCTGTTCATATAAAGGGGAGGCCCTGGACAAGAAAACCCCGCTGCTCCGTTCCATGGAGGCATTGAACATCCAGGCCCTGCGGATCCTGAAGCTTTTCGGCAACAACATCTCCAAGAAGGTGATCACCACCGTGGGTCCGGAACAGGAATATTTCCTGGTGGACAAAAAGCTTTTTGACCGGAGAAAGGACCTCATGTTCACCGGCCGGACCCTGTTCGGGGCCATGCCCCCGAAAGGCCAGGAGCTGGAGGACCACTATTTCGGATCCATCAAGGATCGGGTGCAGGCTTTCATGAAGGACCTCAACAATGAGCTCTGGGAACTGGGGATCATGGCAAAGACCCAGCACAACGAAGTGGCCCCTGCCCAGCATGAGCTGGCCACCATCTACAGCACCACCAACATCGCCACCGACCACAACCAGCTGGTCATGGAATCCATGAAGAAAATCGCCCTGCGGCATGACCTGGTGTGCCTTCTCCATGAGAAACCCTTTGCAGGGGTGAACGGGTCGGGCAAGCACAACAACTGGTCGTTGAGCACCGATGACGGCATCAATCTCCTGGATCCGGGAGTCACCCCCCATGAGAACGCCCAGTTCCTCCTCTTCCTGTGTGCAATCATCAAGGCCGTGGACGAATATCCGGAACTGCTCCGCCTCTCGGCGGCCAATCCCGGCAACGACCACCGGCTGGGCGCCAATGAAGCGCCTCCTGCCATCATCTCCATATTCCTCGGGGACCAGCTTGCGGACATCCTTGGTGTCCTTGAGAAAGGCGGCATCCCAAACGGCAATGCAGCAGAGGAATTGATCATCGGGGTCTCCACCCTGCCCCACCTGCCAAAGGACGCCACGGACCGTAACCGGACCTCGCCCTTTGCTTTCACAGGCAACAAGTTCGAATTCCGGATGGTTCCTTCCTCCAATTCCATTTCCGGGCCGAATTTCGTCCTCAACACCATCACCGCTGAGATCCTTTCCAATTTCGCCGATGCCCTGGAAAACACGGATGACCTGGATGCTGCCATCCAGGGGCTGCTGAAGGAAGTCAGCACGAATCACAAGAGGATCATTTTCAACGGAAACAACTATTCGGCGGACTGGGTCAATGAAGCCGCCCGAAGGGGACTGCCCAACATCACCAACATGGTGGATTCCCTCAAGACATTCCTGCTGGAGAAGAACGTCCGGGTTTTCACCAGGCACAAGGTATTAACCACCCAGGAGATCCATTCCCGATATGAGATCCTCATGGAGCATTACGTGAAAACCATCAACATCGAGGCCCTCACCGCCCTGGCCATGGTCAGGACGGAAATCCTGCCGGCCACCATGAAATATGCCCGGCAACTGGCTTCCACCATCAATGAGGTGAAAGCGGCTTCCCCGAAAGCGGACATCTCCTGCGAGGAGGACCTGCTGGTCAGGGTTTCAACGTTGAATGCATCCCTTGCCAAGGGCATCGCCTGCCTGGAGGAGACCCTGGAACATGTCCATGCGATCCAGGACGTGGTCCGAAAAGCGGAAGCCTGCAGGGACGATGTATTCCCCTGCATGACAACGCTCCGTGAAGCCGCCGACAAGCTGGAAATCATCACGGATGCCTCCCTGTGGCCATTCCCCACCTATACGGACCTGTTGTTCAGGGTATAGACAAAACCCGGTTTTCGGGACGGTGAAACAGGAAACGATGGGCTCTGAAGAATTCGGCATAGTCGTTTATAGCGGCTATGCCGTTTTTTCGTCCTTTTCTGGAATGTTGATTTCACCGATGCAGTTGCAGGATATCCGGATGCGCTGCATTCTGCGTCTGTTTCCCTTATCTGTTTTGAAGCGGACGCAAACATGAATGAGCACTAAGATGATGCATTATTAAATATTATTGTCGTCTTATCTGTTATGCGATATAATTTTAATATGTTTGTGGGAGATGTAAAAGGATGGAGATTGGTTACAATAAGCTCTGGAAGCTTCTGATTGTTAAAAACATGAAAATGAGATACCTGCAAAGACTCTCCGGGATCCGTTCGGCTACCATTGCCAAGCTTGGCGAAATGAAAATGTGAATACTGAGATACTCCAGAAAATATGCACCGCATTGGAAAGCGACATATGTGGCATCATGGAAATGAAAACGTTGGAAAAGCGCGATGATTGGTTCTTTTTTTGTTCATTGCCACGATATTTGGATACAAAGAAGGGATCAAGTGATAGGCAATAAAAAGGCCGTGGGTACTTGGCGCTGCACCACAGCCAATAAGATAGAAAAGATTCCTTAAAACAAAACTATGATGTATGCTGCGGTTGGAAAAGCAAGAGAATCGTTTAGAGAAAATATGTCCATCGTTTTTGATGATTACTTGGGAAAATTGAATGATAGAGCACTTTCAATGCCCAAAGAATCGGAAGTTATATTTTAAGTGTTTCTTAGTTATCTTTCTATCGTAGGGAGGATTGCCTATGAC
>JAWOHX010000116.1:0-15202 GCA_046484975.1 Clostridia bacterium | reverse complement strand
CTATGTAGCCCAGTGGACCCCAGTGATCATCAGTGTTTACCAGTTTGAGATCGTCAAGACCGTGGATGCAGACCTGGTGGAAGTCGACGATACCGTTAACTATACCATCACGGTCAGGAACACAGGAAATGAACCCCTCATGGGTGTCAGGGTCGTAGACGCGATGCTGGGACTGGATGAAACCGTTGATATCTTTGTGCTTGGCATCTATACAGTAACGCTGCCATACACCTTCACGGAAGCTGGGACGTTTGTCAATACGGCCACCGCCACACATGTGCAGGCTGGACAGATCAGCGACACAGCAGAAGTGGAAGTCATTGAGGAAGAGGAGCCCCCGTTGGATATTCCTGACGAGGATCCCCCGCTGGATATTCCTCAGACAGGCGCTTCCCCAAGGGACATCCTATACATCATGCTCATGCTTGCTTCCCTTGGACTCATTCTCGGAACCGTTCTGAAGAAGAAAGAGGAACTGACTGAAGAATAAGAATTGATAACTCATTAAATAGAAGCCCCGCAGAAATGCGGGGCTTTTTTTAATAACTGAAAGGCTCCTGCCAGATGAACCACTCCGTGATGGTATATCGTTTCCCCTCCGTGTCCTGCTCATGAATGAGCAGCCTGACCTGGAGGTGCTTCGGGTCATTGCCCATCCAGTCAAAAAAAACGAGGTCCATCACCAGGTTCTTGTCCTCATCGCGGGAAATGGTGAACTGCTCGTTGAGCAGTTTTCCGTAGGCGATATCAAGATATTCGGTTGGAAGTGAGGCCTCCGCACGGGACTCCACCAGGATTTTGTCGATGACATGAAGGGTTTCCTCAGCCTTGTCCTCCAGGGCATAGAATTCTGCGGACCAGCGGACGCTCCTTTGTCCGAGGGTGTAATTGGAATAGCTAGCAGAAAAGGCCGCCAGTCCAAAGACCAGCAGGACAAGCATGATGAGGATGACAATGACGGACGTGGCGCCTTTCTGGTTTTTAATCATCGGACACCTCCCGGGGATGGAAAACCATAATATTTTCTGACCTCATATGAAATGAACTCTGCCCCGTGTGCTCTTACAACCCAGACCCTGATGAAATACAAGGAACCATACAGGTGGCCGTCCGCCATGATCCTCTGTTCGGGGATTGCAGAGAAGGTGAGAATGAAGGATTCTCTGGGGGAACCCGATTCCAGTGGAGACCAGTCCTCGTCAAAGGACATGCGTCCTGTGAGAATGTCATTCTCCATCCATGTCTCCGAATGATCGAAATACTGGTTGAGCGCCACATTTGACGGATGGTCGGCGGCTTTGATCAGTTCTATGGTCTTAACAGCCTGAACATTAGCCATTTCCAGATCGAAGGACTGCTTCTCCAATTTGTTGGAAAGTGCGAATAGCTGAAGGACCGTCACGCAGATGACGCCTAAGACCAGTATGGCAATCAAAACTTCCACAAGGGTGAACCCTCTGTCATTGCGCATATGATGCCTCCCGTGTACGGATGGCGATGAAATGCCTGGTCAGGATTCCTTTTTTGCTGAGGGTTGACAGAGTGACGCCATGAAGGTTCCCGTCATATCCCAGGGCCAGGTTGTCCAGTTCAATGATCTTGAAACTGTAGTCTTTGGTAGGGACATCATCCCTGTAGCCGTACCACTCCCACAGGACACCGTCCTTGTGAAAGATGTGTGTCACCAGGCCCTCCTCCAGACCGGCATGGTATATGGTCAGGGCGTCCTCGGACTCTACGGCGTTTTCCCTAAAGACCACATTCCCTCCGATGTCGTTCTGTCGGATGCGCATATTGACATAGGAGAAGGCGATGCGGAGGTTCTCCGTCTGGTTCTTGTTGTCGACAATCCTTCGAAAGGATTGCTGGCCGGAACGGATAAGAGCTGCCGCAGCGACACAGAAACAGATGATCAGGAAGATCACCAGAATGGATTCGATTTGCGTGTTTCTGTTTCTTTTTTCCATGGTCGCTCCTAAAAAACAATTCCTTCCTGTTGGGTATCACCGCGCCTGACAAAAACCCTGACATCAGGCAGGATGTTTGAGGCGAAAGGTTGGTAATGGTAGATGTAGTTGTCATGGTCCAGGATCAGCCCGTAGTTCTTTGCAAGGTATTCCAGGTCCGGCGGGTAGCTTCCTTCTGACGCATAGCATTGGATCAGGTATTTCTGTACTGTCTCCTCGATGACCTGGGCGTACATCTCCCGGCTGTCATCCTTGAATCCCATGGCGCTTGACAGGAATACGATGGCAACCACCGCAATCAGCACCAGGGAAAGGATTTGTGAGACAGTGCGAAGTTTCATGTTTTCCTCCCTATCCCAACGTATTGATGATGCCGGCCACAGGAAGGATGACGGACAACAGGATTATCCCCACGAAGACGGAAAGGATGATGATCAACAGGGGTTCAATGACGGTGGTGAGTTTCTCCAGCCGGGAGTCCAATTCACTTTCCATGACCATGGCGGCCTTCTCAAGGGTCTTGTCGATATGGCCGGTGCCATATGCGATGGCCATCAGCTTGATTAAAATGGGGGGGAACAGTTCCAGGCTGGCAATGGCTTTGTCAAAGGACTCCCCTTTTTTCAGGAGCTCCGCAGCTTGTTGAATCTTTTCCTCCAGGTAAGGATTTCCCATGATGGTTTTGATCATTTCCAGAGAAATAATCATGTTGATGCCACTGCGGTTCAAGAGGCCCAGATTCCGCGCGAACCGGGAAGCCAGGCCGGAAGCCAGGATGTCCTTTTGTATGGGCACACTAAATCCAATCCTGCTGAAGAGCTTTTTCCCCCAGACAGTGGTTCTGACGACCAGGGGAACAAGGACCAGAATGAGAATGATACCGAGCAGCCAGAGGATATTGTCGGAAAGAAAAAGGCTGATATCCAGGATGGTCCGGGTGAATGGGGGAATGGTGCCTCCCATGGATGAAAGAATTTCATTGAACATGGGCATGACATAGGCGATGAGTGCCACCACCACGCCCAGCATGAGCAGGGAGAGGATGACAGGGTAGGTCATGGCGGAACGGATTTTCTGCCGGGTCTCGTGCTGTTTGTCGAAGGAATCAGCCACCTGCGTCATGACGTTGGCCATGTTGCCGCTTTTTTCCCCGATTTCCACCATACTGATGAAGAAGGAGCCGAACTCCTCCCTGAACTGGCTGACAGAAGACAAAAAGCTCTTACCTTGGTTCAGGTCAATCACCATCTGTCTGGTGATTGCAATGAGGGTCTTGTTCTGGTCCTTGATCCCGATGAGGCCAAGGCCTTCCTGAAGGGATATGTCGGACTCGATGACCAGGGCCAGCTGGCGGCTGAACAGGGAAATTTCCTCGAAGGACAATCTTGGTTTTCTTTTCTTCATATCATCACCTGAATCCTTATGCATTCTTCATGAATATATATTGGTTCAACAGGACGGTGTCCTGGGCGTTGACCAAAGCCGTGGTCTGGTCGATGATGCCATCGTGGTACAGCCGGGCCAGGTCCCTCTCCAGTGAGAACATGCCTTCTGTCCCGCCGGACTGGATGAGGTTGTTGATCTGGTACTGCTTGCCTTCCCGGATCAGGTTCCTGACGGCGGGATTGACCAGCATCACATCGCAGGCTGGAATCATGCCGCGGCCGTTGGACATTGGAAGGAGTTCCTGGGAGACGATACCCTCCAGGACAGTGCACAACTGGCTGCGAATCTGATTCTGATGGCTGTCGGGGAAGGCGTCGATGATCCGGTCCACGGCCTTCACCGCCCCAATGGTGTGGAGGGTGGAAAAAACGAGATGCCCCGTTTCGGCGGCGGACAAGGCGATGGAGATGGTCTCGGTGTCCCGCATCTCACCCAGCATGATGACATCAGGATCTTCCCGGAGGGAAGACCGAAGCGCACTGGCGAAAGAAAGGGCATCGGATCCAACTTCCCGCTGGGTGACAAGGCTTTCCTTGTGCCGGTGCAGGTATTCCAGGGGATCCTCGATGGTGATGATATGATAATTGTATTTCTGGTTGACCATGTCGATGAGGCTGGCGAGGGTGGTGGACTTCCCACTTCCCGTGGCCCCGGTGATGAGCACCAGCCCTTTGGGTTTGTCGATGAAGGTCTTGATGACCTCTGGAAGACCCAGTGTATCGAAAGCCGGGATCTCCAGTGGAAGGGTCCGGACGGCAATGGCATAGGTTCCCCTCTGGAGGTAGATATTACAGCGGTACCGGCCCAGGCCTTTCTTGGAATAGGAGAAATCCAGGGCCTTGTTGGTCCGCAGGGTATGGGCCTTTTCCTCGTCCAGATAGCTCCAGACGATTCTTTCCATGTCCTCGGGACTCAGTTTCTCTGTGTTCGGCACGGGTTTGAGCACGGCATTAATCCTTAACAAAGGAGGGCTTCCCACGCATAAATGCAGGTCTGTGGCATGCTTTTCAGCGGCGATTTCCAGGAGAAAATTGATTTTGTCCGAGAATATGTTGTTGTCCATAAACCCTCCGGGCAAGGATGTTATCCTGCATTTACATTAACACATCATGGGCCAATTGTCCATTTTCGACAGGGAAAAAACCCGAGATAAAACCCTTGTTTTGATGATATAATGGGAGACGAGGTGAGTGATAGATGAATTATATGGATCGTTACAAGCGCTGGCTGGAGAAAGCAGACGCGGATACCGTAAAGGAGCTGTCCCTGATCCGTGATGAAAAGGAAATCGAGGACCGATTCTACAGAACCCTGGAATTCGGTACCGCCGGACTCCGTGGGATCATGGGCGCGGGCACCAACCGCATGAACGACTATGTGGTGGGACAGGCCACCCAGGCCCTTGCAAACCATATCAAGAAACAAAACCTTGGCCCGGAGAAAGGCGTGGTCATTGCCTTCGACTGCCGGATCAATTCCAGGGAATATGCAAAGGACTGCGCGCTGACCCTGTGCGCAAACGGAATCCGGACCTATCTGTTCGAGAATCTCCGTCCCACCCCTGAGCTGTCCTTTGCCATCCGTCACCTGGGTGCAATCTCCGGGATCAACATCACGGCAAGCCATAATCCCAAGGAGTACAACGGGTACAAGGTTTTCTGGGAGAAAGGCTCCCAGATATTGTCCGATGTGGGGGATGAACTGCTCCGGGAGATGGAGAACCTGGATGAGTTTGACGATGTCATGTCCATGGGCAAGGAAGAGGCCATGAAAGCCGGCCTGCTGCACATCATCGGCAAGGAAATCGACGATTTGTTCGTGGAGCGGGTCAAGGGACTCACCCTGCGGGAGGATGTGGACAAGGACATCCGGGTGGTCTACACCCCCCTCAACGGCACCGGGATCGTATTCATTCCCCGGATCCTGCAGGAGAGGGGTTTCAGGCACATCACCGTGGTCAGTGAACAGGCGGAACCCGACGGCACCTTCCCCACCACCCCCTATCCCAACCCGGAGGACCCGTCAACATTCGGAATTGCCCTGGGATATGCCAACAGGGAGGACTCCGACCTGCTCATGGCCACGGACCCTGACGGCGACCGGATTGCTGTAATGGTTAGAAACGGCAAAGGCGGATATGTCTTCCTCAACGGAAACCAGCTGGGGGTCCTGCTTTTGGACTATATCGTCAACCAAAAAGAGAAAAATGGCACCCTGGACCAGAAGGATGTGCTCATCAAGACCATTGTTACCGGGGACATGGGGAAAAAAATCATTTCCAAGAAAGGCATTCGCACGTTCGAGACCCTCACAGGATTCAAACACATCCACGGACTCTACAATCAACTTGAGGAGGAAGGGGAGTACGGATACCTGTTCGGATACGAGGAAAGCATCGGGTACTGCCCGGAGACCTTCACCCGGGACAAGAATGCCATAAGCACCGCCATGCTCATCGTGGAGATGTGCGCCTGGTACAAAAGCCGTGGGAAAACCCTGTATGGGGTGCTGTATGAGCTGTATGAGACCTACGGGCATTACCGGGAGACCCAGGCCTCCATTACATACAGGGGCATCGAAGGGGTCCGGATCAAGGACATGGTGATGACCCGCTGGAGAAAAGGATACCCGGAAGAGATTGCCGGCAGGAAGGTGACCCTGGCGCTGGATTACCTGGAGCCGGTGGAAGACCACATTGAGCCATCCAATGTCCTGAAATATATCCTGGAAGACGGGTCATGGTATGCAGTAAGACCCTCGGGGACCGAACCAAAGCTGAAGATTTATCTCTACTCCCTGGATGACAGCGAGAAAAAATCCCTGAAAAAGCTTGAGGACATGGAAAAAGACATCCTCCGTTGCCTGAAGGAATTCGAGAAGGAATGATTATGAACGGGAAAATACTCGTGGTGGATGATGAAAAGGAAATCAGGCATGTGGTGGTCCGATACCTGCAGGCGGAGCATTTCCAGGTAAGCGAAGCCGAGACCGGTGTGGAAGCGGTCAAGAAATTTCAGGACGAGCAACCAGACCTGGTGGTGCTGGACCTCATGCTTCCGGACATACCCGGGGAAAAGGTGTGCTCGGTGATTCGCCAGTCCAAGGACACTCCCATCCTAATGCTCACGGCGAAGACTGCCGTGGACGACAGGATCACAGGCCTGACACTGGGGGCTGACGACTACATGGTCAAGCCTTTCAGCCCCAGGGAACTGGTGATTCGTGTGAAAAACATCCTTCGAAGGACAACAACCGTGAGACAGGAGCCTGCAGCGCAGGAGGCCTTCCCACTGACGGTGGACGAGGCATCCTACACGGTGAAAAAAAACGGCAGGAACATCAGCCTGACACCCATCGAGTTCAAACTGCTCCTGGCGCTATATAAGAACCCGGAACGGATTTTCACCCGGGAACAGCTCATTTCCAGTGCGCTGGGATATGAATATGAGGGCCTGGACAGGACCATGGACTCCCATATCAAAAACCTGAGGCAGAAGATAGAAGACAATCCCAACCGGCCCAGATTCATCAGAACGGTATTCGGGGTGGGATACAAGTTTTCGAAGGAGGACGATTGACCAGCCTGAGCCGCATATTCAACCGGTATTTTTTCTTCATCCTGTTGCTGGTTGTCCTCATTGTGGTGTTTTCGGCGAACATCGGGAGCCGGATGTTTTTCGAGAATTTCACCCTGCAGGCAAGGTACGAGCAGGATGCCACCATCATGAACGGAATCAAGGATATCCTCTACGGGCAATACGGCTTCGGGATCCGGGTATATTTCATCTCCCTTCTGGCCAGGCAACACGGGGTGGACATCATGATCAAACGGGAGGAGGAAGTCATCTTCACCACCGCAAAGCAGTATCTTTCTGCGGAAGACGAGGTGGCCTATACCCGTTATGATTTCGAGGACATGGACATCTACATCGGGAGGAACAAGAACATCCTCCTTGAAGAGGCCAACCGGGGATACCTGCGCACTCTGAACATCCTCTACATACTCACCTTCGCCTTTTCCATGATGGTGGCCATCCTCCTGGCCTCCCTGCTTTCCAAAAGGCTCTCCAGACCCATCATGCAGATCTCCCGGAACATCAACCATATCAGCCAGGGAAGGTACGGGGAGATTATAAAACCCCAGACAAAAGCCAGGGAGTTGGTTTTCCTCTCCGAAGAGCTGGACAGGATGGCAGAGCACAAGAAGAATGAGGAACGGATGCGTCAACGGCTCTCCAATGACATCGTTCATGAGTTGAAAACCCCCATCACTGCCCTTGTTGCCAATCTGGAGGCCATCAACGACGGCATTTATCAGGCGGATACGGAACGGATCCAGGTCCTCCTGGAGCAGACCAACCGCCTGGCGAAAATGGTGAACCACCTCTCGGACCTGGCCCTCATCGAGACGGAGAAGGACAACATTGAGATGTCCGGACAAAACCTGGCGGAACTGCTTCGTCATATCTGTATGGTTTATGGACCTGCTGCCGAGGAAAATGGAATCATCCTGAAGCAGGACATCCGGGAGGAGCTCCATATATCAGGCAACAGGGACAGGCTGATGCAGATTTATGTGAACCTGATGTCCAACGCCCTGAAATACACCGACCGGGGAGGAACCGTCACGGTGCGCCTTTTCGGGGCAGACGGGAGAGTGGTCACGGAGGTGGAGGATACAGGCGTTGGCATTGATCCCAGGGACCTGCCCTTCATTTTCGAGCGGTTTTACCGGGCGGACCAGTCCAGGAGCACCCGTACCGGGGGGGCGGGCATCGGCCTTGCCATCGTCAAGGCCATCGTCGCCGCCCACGACGGGGACATCTCCATTGAAAGCCAGCCGGGGACAGGAACGAAAGTCCAGGTTTCTTTTTGGGGAAAAATATCAGAATCTCCATAATATCTGCACATTTGTGTTTCATAATGAAGACAGAAAGCAAAAAGGAGGACATATCAAGAGGAAACCATCCCACAAATCCGGACCGGATACTTGTAGCATTGGCCGGGAAAGAGGAAGGGACATGACCGCTTCATTGGACTCCAGGAACCGAAAGAGAAAGCGAAAGACAGAAAACATCATTGACTCCATTATGAAGAGGAAGAGCAGGCTTGAAAGCCTGCTCTTCCTTGATTCCCTTTATTGACATGGGGGGGATGAATAATGTATAACCAACATATATGATTCGAAGGGGGTATGGACATGGCCCGCGTCTGCAGCATCGGGGAACTGCTCATCGATTTCACTCCCGCCGGGAAGTCCGGGACCGGCAACGTCCTGTTTGAAAGGAATCCGGGAGGGGGCCCTGCCAATGTGGCGGTGGCGGTCTCCATGCTGGGAGTGGAAAGCGCTTTCCTCGGAAAAGTGGGGAAAGACATGTTCGGTCTGTTCCTGAGGGATGTCCTTTCGAACCGCAAGGTGGATGTTTCCGGACTGGTGTTCTCGGAGAATGTCAACACCACCCTGGCATTCGTGCACCTGGACGACAGGGGGGACAGGAGTTTCTCTTTCTACAGGAACCCCGGTGCGGACATGATGTATGAAAGCTGCGAGATTGCCTATGGGCTCATCGACACCTGTGACATCCTGCATTTCTCCTCGGTGTCCCTCACCCACGAGCCTTCCCGCACGGCGGTCAAGGAAGCCGTGGCCTACGGGAAAAAGAAAAAGAAGATCATCTCCTATGACCCGAACCTGAGGAAGATGCTCTGGGACGACGAGAAGACTGCAAGAAAAGAGATTGCCGGAATGCTCCCCTATGCAGACATCCTGAAGGTTTCCGACGAGGAGCTTTTGTTCCTGACAGGGGAGAAGGATGTGGATAAGGCCACGTCCCTGCTGTATGAAGGCGGAAACCGCCTCATTTTCTCCACATTGGGACCCCGGGGATGCCTCTATATGCATAAAAACGGCAGCCGCAGGCTGAAGACCTACGATACGGCAATCGTGGATACCACAGGTTCAGGGGATGCGTATGTGGGCGCGGTGCTGTTCAAGATCCTCCAAAAAGGTACGGACATCGGGGAACTCACAGACGACACCCTGCATGACATCGCTGATTTCGCCAATGCGGCGGGATCGGTTGCCGCCACACGAAAAGGGGCCATCCCCTCCATGCCCACCGAAGAGCAGGTGGAGGACTGCCGGAAAAACACCGGCCTTTATGAGGCTTGATATGGGAATGAGAATTGCCGCTTTCGCATCCCACGGGGGGACCAACCTGCAGGCCATCCTGGATGCCTGCCATAACAAGGAGCTTAACGCATCGGTGGAACTGGTGATCAGCAACAATTCGGGTTCCTTCGCCTTGGAAAGGGCAAGAAAAGCCGGGGTGCCCGCCTGCCACATGAGCCTGCGGGGTTATGGATCAGAGGAGGAGCTGGACAAGGGCATCCTCGGACTCCTGGAGGCCCATGATGTCAATCTCATCCTTCTTTGCGGCTATATGAGGAAACTGGGTGAACCTGTGGTCCGCGCCTACGAAGGCAGGATCCTGAACATCCATCCCGCCCTGCTGCCGGCCCACGGAGGCAGGGGCATGTACGGCATGAACGTGCACCAGGCGGTCGTCGATGCGGGGGAGACACACTCCGGAGCCACGGTGCACCTGGTCAACGAGGCGTATGACGAGGGGCGGATCCTTTACCAGGAGAAGGTCCGGGTGGAAGAGGGGGAGACTCCGGAATCCCTCCGGCTGAAAGTCCTGGAAGTGGAGCACCGGATTTACGTGGAGACCCTGCGGCGGATTCTGAATGGAACCATCAAACTCTGATTAACACATGCTGTTTTTTCTAGTATAATGGATATGGCACCAATACAAAAGATGGAGAGTTTGATTATGGCAACAACGGGGAAAAAAGACCATTGGAGGATTGTTTTCAACATTGCGATGGTGGTCTATGTCGTAAATCTCCTGAGCATCATATTTCGCGGCACATGCATCCTCTTCGACACCAAACCGGTCTACAACTATCTTTCCGCCGTGCTTACGGGAATCTTCCTGTTTGTATTTTTCCAATTCCTGAAGAAGGGGGCACTTACAGTCCGATACCTGTGCATCATGTTCGTGGGTCTGGTGGTGATTCCACTGGTTTTGTTCATTGTTTTGGGAGGAGTCGGATTCAGATGATATATGACGTAGCCATCATCGGCGCAGGGGTCTCGGGGGCGTTTGTCGCCCGAAGCCTCTCCCGCTGCACACTGCAGGTCTGCCTGATGGAAAAGAGCATCGACCTTGCCATGTCCACAAGCGGGGCCAATTCCGGCATTGTCCATGGGGGCTATGACGCGAAATATGGTACCATGAAGTCCGTCATGAACATCCGGGGCATGCGGATGATGGAGAACATATGCCATGAGCTTTCCGTCCCATACAACAAATGCGGATCCCTGGTCCTGGCTTTCAATGAAGAAGAGGAGGAAAGCCTCAGGGAACTTCTGGAGAACGGCCTCAAATCAGGCCTGGAAGGCCTTCGGATCATCACCAGGCAGGAAGTCATCCATCTGGAGCCCCATATCAACAGAGAAGTCACCGGGGCGTTGCACTGTGTGAATGCCGGTGTGGTCTGCCCCTACAAGCTCAACATAGCCGCGGTGGAGAATGCCGTCGCCAACGGGGTGACCCTTAAAAGGTCCGCCGAGGCGAAATCCATCCGAAGGGAAAACGGTGTTTTTTGCATCGAAACAGGACAAGAAACCATACGGAGCCGCTTTCTGGTGAACTGCGCCGGGATGTATGCGGATGAGGTGGCTGCCATGGCCGGGGATGATTCCATCCATATCATCCCGGTGAAGGGAGAATACCTTCTTTTCGACCGGACGGAAGGGGACACGGTCCGAAGTGTGCTGTTCCAGCCACCCTCCGACCTGGGGAAAGGGGTCCTGGTCACCCCCACCACCGATGGGAACCTGTTGCTGGGCCCTGATGCCAACACCATCCGGGACAAGGATGACATGTCCACCAACAGGGAGAACATGGAGTACATCCAAAAGACCGCACTGCGGTCCGTGGAGAATATCAATTACAAAAAAGTCATCACCACCTTCAGTGGCATACGGGCGACCCCCCAAAACGGCGACTTCATCATCGGTGCCAGCAAAAGCGTGGAGAACCTGGTCAATGTGGCAGGAATCGAATCTCCCGGCCTCACGGCTGCGCCGGCCATCGGGGAGCATGTGGCGGGCATTCTGGAGGGTATGGGTTTGGAAATGCTGGAAAACAGGGACTACGACCCCTTCCTTCACAAACCCGTCCCCTTCCGGGACATGACCCCGGAGCAGAGGGATATGGCGATACGCGAGGAGCCGGATTATGGCAAGATCATCTGCCGCTGCGAGACGGTGACCCTGGCGGAAATAAAAAAGGCCATACGAAATCCCGTGGGTGCCCTCACTGTGGACGGGGTGAAACGCAGGACCAGGGCGGGCATGGGAAGATGCCAGGGGGGCTTTTGCATCATTGCGGTGTTGGAGACCCTGAGCAGGGAGCTGGGCATCCCATTGGAGGAAGTGAAAAAATCCAATCCGGGATCATATATCCTGGCAGGCAGGAGCAGGACATGAGGCATGTGGACCTGATCATCATCGGCGGGGGACCGGCAGGCATGGCAGCCGCCGTCAGGGCCAGGGAACTGGGCCTGGAGGATATTTTGCTCATCGAAAGGGACGCCTTCCTCGGAGGGATTCTCAAGCAATGCATCCACAACGGCTTCGGGCTGCATATTTTCCGGGAGGAACTCACCGGACCTGAATACGCCGGGCGGTACATTGATAGAATACATGCCCTGGACATTGAATACAAGCTGGACACCATGGTCCTCCATGTGGGAAGGGACATGAACGTGGTTACCTGCAGCAAGAAGGAAGGAATGCTGACATATCGGGCGAAGGCCGTCATCCTGGCCATGGGGTGCCGGGAAAGGCCAAGAGGCGCCCTCATGATACCCGGCACCAACCCATCGGGAATCTTCACGGCGGGCACCGTCCAGCGGTTCGTGAACATCGAGGGCATGCTACCGGGCAAGACCGCCGTCATCCTGGGAAGCGGGGACATCGGACTCATCATGGCCCGCCGTCTCACTTTGGAAGGAGTCAAGGTGAAGATGGTCTGTGAGATCATGGGTTATCCAGGGGGGCTGACAAGGAACATCGTCCAGTGCCTGGACGATTACAACATCCCATTGAAACTGAGCCATACCGTGACCAGGATACATGGCCGGGAAAGGATTGACGGAGTCACTGTGTCCCGGGTGGACGGACAATTCCGGCCTGTGGAGGGAACGGAGGAATATGTGCCCTGCGACACTCTTTTATTGTCCGTGGGACTCATCCCGGAGAATGAACTGACCCGGGGAGCAGGAGGGGAGATGGATGAGACCACCCAGGGAGCCCGGGTGGACCAGGGCCTGATGACCAGCATCCCCGGTATGTTTTCCTGTGGAAACGTGCTTCATGTCCATGACCTGGTGGATTATGTGAGCCTGGAAGGCGTCAGAGCCGCGGAAGGGGCGCATGCATACCTGGCAGGCAAAAGAACGTCTCCGGTCAACCCGGTGGTGACCAGAGCCGGCAGGGGCATCCGGTATGTCCTTCCCCAGGTTTTGGATATGGACGCCGGTGAAAGAAAGGTGACCCTGTTTTTCAGGAGCCTGGACAAATACAAGGACCCGAAGGTCCGGGCGGGAAGCATCGAAAAAAAATACCCCCGGCTGGCGCCTTCTGAAATGGAAACCATCACCCTGGACCTGGACCGGGAAAGGGGAAGCAAGGAGATCCTTGTGGAGGTGCTGGAGCATGATTGAGAAGATGACATGTGTGGTTTGCCCGAGGGGATGCGCCATGGAGGTGGAGCATGACGGAAAAAACATCCTCCGGATTGCTGGGAACGAGTGCAAGCGGGGGGAAAAATATGCCAATGCAGAGCTGTTCAACCCCACACGGATTTTCACCAGCACCGTTTTGATATCAGGAAGTGCCTATCCGGTCCTTTCCGTGAAAACCAGCAAGCCCGTCCCCAAAGGGGTACTCTTTGACTGCATGCAGGAGGTCAGGCGCATTAAAATCACATCCCCGGTGAAAAGCGGGGATGTGATCATTCATGACATTCTGGGCACAGGTGCTGACCTGGTGGCCACCGCCGATGGATGAAAGATACCCTGTTTTCTATACTATTCCCGGTCACCTGGTAAAAACCCGTATCAGCATCTCCTTGTCTATATTCCAAGATTATTACATTCATCAGCCCATTTCATCAACCAATCATACTGTCTATCCAGAAAAGATTCATCTACACAATTGAGCCCATTTATTTCTATTATAGTCGCTTGCAACTGGTAATGATAAATTGCAATAAAAAAGAAAATAGAATTCCGTTCGGTATCATTGATTGTACAAAACTGCTGGTACCCTAGTAAAAAGGGTTCTACCATTTCCTTGGTTTTCTGAAATCCATACTTATCAAAATTAAAATAATTGGTTGAATTGCAAACCAATGCAATATCGTATACCGGGAATGCATAACATGAGGTATCAAAGTCAGTGACATATAACTCACCACGCTGGGTTTGTAGGATGTTTCCAATGTATAAGTCACCATGACAATACCCACGTGGTAAATCATTGACTTTTTCCCACAAATGGTCACCGTGCTTTTCAAATGCAATCACTTTGTTCTCAGGATATTGCATTTTTCTTAGTATCTCAATATATCTGCCAATAAAAAAGTATTTGTCTCTGATTGACAGCTTGCCATTATAGCTTTGCATGGCTTTATGGTATTTCCCTATTAAAGAACCTATGTCTTTTGCATAAATATTTATATCAGGTTCTTGGCCTTCAATATACTCATACAATATGTATAGATACTTTCTGTCGGTTTCAAATGTTTCAACGTAGGGTTTCATATATTTTGAAAAAAATATATTTGGCACTGGAACATTATTTTTTGCCAGATATAATTGTAAATCAATAGATTGAACAGCTGTCTCTATAAATACCGGTCTGATTATTTTTAAAAAGTATTTTTTGCCATTCCCAAATACAATATAGGAAAGACTGCCACCATCACGATATAGCTCCATCTGATTGAATCTAATGGAATAGTTATTATTTAATATTGCTAAAATAGCAGCTGTATTCATACAATGACCTCTTTAAGCATCATTTTTTTTGAAGGATAACCAAATTTTGTCCTTTAGAGCATTCTGCTTATGTTACATATTTTTGTTCTCATGCCCTACTTTGCCAGCACCCTCAAGAAAGTGCTTTGTTGGCTGATGCGATGCCTATATTGCAGTCGTATGGCAGAAGGCAAGACTGCAATATCATCATCTAGTTGCTATTTCCCAGGGATATTGTAAAACTTGCATTTTACTATAAATGCCAAATCATATTCCAATAATTCTTCGATATTATTGTCAGGATCATCATAAAAATCTTCAGATAAAAAGGACATGGATGTATCTTTGAACTTATATAGTATACTGCCTAACACAAATTTGTTATTTGTAATTGCAGTAATTTCCTTGCCATTGGTTGACCAAGAATATGATAAAATTGAATTAATATCTGCATCATATTCTACGATAAACTTACTAGAACCCTTTCCGCCTCCTGACTCCACAGTTGCAATCCATTTAGTATTTAAATCTTTATCCTCATCGACTGTTATCAAAATCCAACGACAGCTACCTTGAGCACCAAGTCCAGGCTGCCAGATGGCTCGCTGCGCGGGGTCGCGTAATCGAGGCCTACAGCCTGCTGCGTGAGGCGATCACCTCCTGCGCGGTGCGCC
>JAWOHX010000089.1:0-3621 GCA_046484975.1 Clostridia bacterium | reverse complement strand
TCTGAAGCTTTTCCAACGGGTTGGTCAGCCCCAGGCCAACATTACCCCCTTGCTTGATGTAGAGTGAATTGGCCGCGCTGTTGGCTTCGATGAACAGCACATCCATCAGGTTGGCATGGTCGCGGATCTTGAAACCTACCTGATGTCCTTGCCTGCACGGAGTTCCTTCATTGCCCCTGCTCCGTCAATGGCCTCCAATGCATTGTAGATCAGCGGGACAAGTTTTCCGTAACGGGGGCCTACGGTTTTGAGCTGTGGTTTCAACTTGTAATCCATGAACAAATCGGAATCCTCCACATATTCAATCGCCTTCACATTAAGCTCATCCCTGACCAGAAACAGGAATTCCGGATCCAACACAACCGGGCTTTGGATGAACATCCTCGCCAGGGGCTGCCGGTTCTTCATGCCGGAGGTATTCCTGATGTTCCGGCCCATGGCCACGATACCCAGGACCTCGTCCATGCTTTTTTCCACATCCTTTGATATCATTTCCTCATCATAGGCAGGAAAGTCCGTCAGATGGATGCTCATTGGCGCTTGCTTGTCCACGTTTCGTACCAGGTTCTGGTAGATCCCCTCGGTCATGAAAGGAATGAAGGGCGCGCTGATTTTCGCAAGATCCACCAATACGGTATAAAGGGTCATGTAGGCATTGGCCTTGTCTACATTGTCTTCCTTCTGCCAGAACCGTTCCCTTCCCCTTCTCACGTACCAGTTGCTCACATCGTCCACGAACTTCTGTATCAGTCTGGCCGATTCCGTAATCCTGTATTGTCCAAGGTTGCTGTCCACCTCCTTGATGAGGGAATGCAACCTGGACAACACCCACCGGTCCATGGTGTTCAGCGTCATATAATCCAGGGTATGTCCTGTCGGGTCGAAGGAATCGATTCTGGCATACAGGATGAAAAAGGCGTAAGTGTTCCAGAATGTGCCCATGAATTTCCTTTGTCCCTCGCTCACGGCTTCCATGGAGAACCTGCTGGGCAACCAGGGCGCGCTTGCCGTATAAAAATACCATCTCACCGCATCTGCCCCCTGCTTGTCCAGCACATCGAAGGGATCGATGACGTTTCCTTTGTGTTTGCTCATTTTCTGACCGTCTTTGTCCTGGACAAGGCCCAGGACGATGACATTCTTGTATGCCGGTTTGTTGAAGAGCAGGGTGGATATGGCCAGGAGCGTGTAGAACCAGCCACGGGTCTGGTCCAGCGCCTCACTGATGAAGTCCGCGGGAAAATTCTCCAGGAAGACATCCCGGTTCTCAAATGGGTAATGCCATTGGGCGAAAGGCATCGCGCCTGAATCGAACCAGCAGTCAATGACCTCGGACACCCTCTTCATTTTCCCTCCGCAATCGGTACACCTGAGGAAAATGTTGTCGATGTAAGGCTTGTGCAGCTCAATGTCATCGGGTACATCCAACCCCAGTTCCTTCAGCTCACGTATGCTCCCCACAGCGGTCCTCGAGCCACAGGCGCATTCCCATATGGGCAACGGTGTTCCCCAGTATCTTTCCCTGGAAATTCCCCAGTCCACTACATTCTCGAGGAAATTCCCGAACCGTCCCTCTCCGATTGTCTCGGGTATCCAGTTGATCTGCCTGTTGTTCCGGATGAGGTCATCCTTTACCTTTGTCATGCTGATGAACCAGGTGTCCCTTGCATAATATATGAGGGGTGTGTCACATCTCCAGCAGAAAGGGTAGGAATGGGTAAATTCCTCTGTCTTGAACAGCAGGCCATTTTCCAAAAGGTTCTCCACAATCACTGGATCAGCGTCCTTGACGAACATCCCCTGCAGGAATTTCGTTGCGTTTGTCATTTTCCCCTGCTCGTCCACGAACTGGATAAAGGGAAGGTTGTATTTCCTCCCCACATTGGCATCGTCCTCGCCAAACGCCGGGGCGATGTGGACGATGCCAGTCCCGTCCGCCAGGTTGACGAAATCCCCAAGAGTCACAAAGAAGACTTTCCTTTCAGTCTTGTCCAGGAAATCAAACAAAGGGACATACTCCATGTGTTCCAGTTCCGCACCTTTTTGTTCCCCGACGATCTCTGCACCTTCCCCAAGGACTTTTCCAACCAGGTCCTTCGCCATAATGAGGATCTCGCCATTGACTCTTGCCTTTGCATAAGTATGTTTGGGATTCACTGCCAGTGCGACATTGGAGGGCAATGTCCAGGGAGTGGTGGTCCAGGCCAGGAAGAATGTGCCCGGCTCCCCTTTCACCGGAAATTTCACATAGATGGACTTTTCGGTGATATCCGCATATCCCTGCGCTACTTCATGGCTTGACAAGCTTGTCCCGCAACGCGAGCAATAGGGAATCACTTTGTGCCCCTTGTACAACAGCCCCTTGTCCCAGATGGTTTTCAATGCCCACCAGACCGACTCGATGTAATCATTGGTATAGGTTACATACGGATTCTCCATGTCTGCCCAAAAACCCACGCGTTCACTCATGGCCTCCCAGTCCTTTTTATAATTCCAGACGCTTTTTTTGCATTGCTGGATAAAGGGCTCCACCCCGTATTGCTCAATCTCCGGTTTCCCGTTGATGTTTAGTTTTTTCTCCACCTCAAGCTCCACAGGAAGGCCATGGGTGTCCCATCCGGCTTTCCGAAGGACCTTGTATCCCTTCATTGTCTTGTACCGGGGAATGATGTCTTTGATGGCACGGGTGATGATATGCCCGATGTGTGGTTTCCCGTTGGCCGTGGGAGGACCGTCGTAAAAAGAAAAGCCCTGCCTGCCCTCCCTGTTCTCGATGCTTTTCTCGAAAATCCTGTTTTCCTTCCAGAATGCGATGATTTCCTTTTCCCTCTGGACGAAATCCAAGCTTGTTGATACTTTCTTGTACATGGTTTCCTCCCCTTGAAAATAAAATATGCCTCTTTCATTCCTTGTCAAGGGACGAAAGAGGCATTCTCTCACGCGGTACCACCCAATTTACCGCACCTGCGGTCATCTTTGCCGGGATATAACGTTCCCGTTTTCCGTTCCCGCTTACTCGCCTTTTGGGCGGGAATGCTCCGGGATGATTTTCCGGGGAATCCTTCCAGGGAATCTCACCTGACTTCCCCTCTCTTTGCGAATACGTTCCCCATACTCTTTCCCATCATCGCATTGATACGATTTGTAACATATTATACACGATGCCTGCCGATGCTGTCAACAAATATGGCTGCACCAGGCTACCGGAGGGGCCTGTCGATGCTGCCGTCGAGCATCAGCTGGTATGGTTTGCCGTTGTCAGACATATTCCTGTAATAGATATATTCCCGAATGATCCAATACTCACCGGCAGGCATGCCTGATATCATCACAGGGGAAGATCCGTCAAGGGCGGCCCTGTAGAAACCTTTTTTGGATGCGGATGGATTGAAGTAGAACAGCCACTCACCATGGACATGCAGGTAAACCCCGGACTCACTGCCTATCCTTGTCCTCCCACCGCCGTCCGTCCTGACCACCAGGGCGTCGGTGTCCAGGCGGTTGCCCAGCTCGCAGCCCTTGCAGATGTATGCAGCAGTTTTCGTTTCAGCCATGTCCTCAAGCCTCCGCGCGGGCGACTTTGTTGACGACCTGGATGGCCCGCAACGCGGCCGCGGTGGC
>JAWOHX010000035.1:0-13630 GCA_046484975.1 Clostridia bacterium | reverse complement strand
CATTAAAATTCGATTGGAAATAAATCCAGGATAATCATTGGCCTCAGCGGGTACTTTCCCGAATTTTCCGGCCAAATTCCATGTTGCCTGAAAAGTTTCTTCCGAGGTAGCGAGACTCCGGATGATTTCAACAAGCTTCATTAAAGGGACCGGATTCATAAAATGCATTACAGTGCCAATAAGGCTGTCTGAGCAGGCCATCTGGGAAAAACTTAAAGACCTGTCCCTGGCCGCCAATTATGTCCCGGGTGTCCGGGAGGTGGTGTTCCTTTCAAAGGAAAGAACGGGTTTGGGAGCCAGCCGGAGGGTGCTGCCCGTGGGACTGGATGAGACGGTGGTGCGCTGGGAAGAGGGACAGAGGTTTGTCCTGCGGCTCCACAAGGGGGACCGGACAAGCTTCTTTCCCTTCCAAAAGGCGTTCTTTGAGTATGCCATCAGCAGGGAGCCCACGGGTGTCACCCTCTGCATGTCCTATGATCCCATGGTCCCGGCCTTTTTGTTGAAGAAGGCCATCATGGGACGGGTGGAGAAAATCGGGAAGCGGATGCAGGAATTTTACGAGAAATAAATGGTCCGGGTTTTCAGGGTAAATGAGAAATTCCTTTTTAAAAGAGTTGAACAATCAACCGATGCGATGGTTTGCGGTGGTTTATGGTTCCAAATCCAGCCAAAAAGCAGGGCGGATACCCAAACTGGTGTTCACTTCCAAACCAGGGGCATCTATAATGCCCAAACTGCTTACGACAGTCGCTGTGACATGACGGCCTCCCGGGGTGCGGAGCCACCAGTTGGCATTTCTGCGGGAATAATACTGTCTGAGTGAGGCAACGATTCTTGCGCGCCTGCCAAATAACATGAAATAGTTCTGTGCTTCCTCCATGCTGAGTAGAAAGATCCGGTCGGTTGTATCCCTGCCGCCCGTGGTATTATACCGGGTGTTATCCGGATGATGCAATGATGTCGGTACGATGAGGTTTTGCTCTTCCTGTGAAAAGGCTTTATGAAAAAAATCGTTGTTCAGCCATTCCCTCAAGGAGCAGGTTTCCCATGTCACAGACTCATATTCCTCATGGTAAACTTGAAAATCGATGATTTGATTCGATATCAACAGAGCTTTTCCATTTTCAACAGCAAGCACGCGCCATCGAACAGGGACTTTTTCAACGGACTCCGGTGTAATGCGCAAGTGACGGTAAGAGCTGTGATATGAGCCAAAGGTTATGATGCTGCCAATCCGCGGTGTTGTTCTTGGGATGCACAGGATGATGATGCAAACGATCAATACAACTCCAAGAAGAAGAACAAACACTCTTTTTTTTATCTTTTTTCCCTCACCCTTCATCATCGGCCCTCCATTTCCAAGATACAGTGTTTTTCAGTTCAAAAAGGCGCATTCCATTTATTTACAGACATTGGTCACAGAAGATAAAATGGAAAAGATGAAAACGAGTGATAAATACGCCTTGCATTTCATTGTTATTATATTACCATATTTACCTGTTTATCAAAAGCCTATTGCGGAAATACTCCTGCATTTTCGCAAAACCGGATGCTGCATGGTTCATACATGGCCGTCTGCGTTTGATTCTGTTATATCAGTGCTGTTTGTCAGATTCACGAATCGGGAAGCGGATGAAACAATTCTACGAAAAATGATATAATGAGGGTAGATCCTTGATGGAAAGGAGGTTTGATGATGAAATTGTCTTTTTCAACCCTTGCCTGTCCGGAATGGAGCCTGTCAGAAATCTGCAAGGCGGCTGTGGACCACGGATATGATGGGATAGAGATCCGGGGCATCGGCAGGCATACCTTCCTGCCTGACATCGAGGAATTCTCCGATGAGAACTGCAGGAACACCATGAAGGAGATCCGCGGGAAAGGACTGGATATCCCTGTTTTTTCAAGCGACTGCGTGCTTTGCGTGAAGGATGGCACCGATGAAATCCTGTCCAATGCCATCAGATATGTCGAGGCAGCCAGTTTGTGTGGAGTGCCCTTCGTCAGGGTTCTTTGCGATCACCAGCCCACACCCTCCGATGTGGATTTTGCCTTCACTGCGGACAACCTGATGGATCTTGCGGCATTCTCCGCGGATATGGACGTATGCCTGCTGGTGGAGACCAACGGATATTTCGCCAGTTCCCGGAACATGAAGAGACTCCTCAGACGCGTCGGAGACCTTCCCGTGATGGTTTTATGGGATATGAACCATACCTGCCGGTATTTCCAGGAATCCCCGGAGGAGACCTATGACAGGATTGGCGAATACATTGCCCATGTCCATGTGAAGGACTCGGTGATGGCAGAGGGCGGGATGTCATACCGCCTGCCGGGGGAAGGGGACATCCCACTGGAAAAAGCGGTGAAAGTGCTTGAGGCAAATGGGTACCAGGGTTATTACTCCTTGGAATGGTTGCGCAGATGGGATTCCTCTTTGGAAGAATCCGGGGTGGTGCTGCCCCATTATGTCCACTACATGAAGAATCTTCTTTAAGAAACCGCGCTGCCTGTCTGCAGGTTTTTCTGCTTTTCCAGCCTTTTATTCCTGTAAAAAAGGATGATGTCCGTGAACACGAAAAGGAAGTTCAGGATATACAGGCCAATGACGGCATCCAGATTGTGCAGCGCCTTGTGTGTGATGCCTGCGGCATATCCGGTCAGGATGATGAAAAGAAACTGGATGCTTTTTCCCCCGGTGCTTTTGGATACGAATGATTTGTAGATGCTGGCGGGCCAGGCCGCCCCGAAACACAACAACATGGCCATTTCAAAAAAACTCATACATTCCCTCCGTTGTTCCATATTAACCCAAATGCTCCCGGGAATCAATGATTTATCCGGGAAACAGACGATGTCCCGGATACCTGTGATACAATATATTCGGAGGGCAGACCATGAGACAGCCGAACATCCTTTTCATCATGACGGACGACCACGCATCCCATGCCATGGGCTGCTACGGGAGCAAGGTCAATGAAACGCCAAACATGGACCGGATCGCAGAAAAGGGGATGCGGTTCACGAACTGCTTCTGCACCAACTCCATCTGCGCTCCGAGCAGGGCCACCATCCTCACCGGTACCCATACCCATGTCAACGGGGTACGAACACTGGGGGACAAGTTGGACAACCGCATCCCTGCCTTCCCCGGCTTGCTCAAGGAGCACGGCTACCAGACTGCCGTCATCGGAAAGTGGCATCTGGGACAGGAGCCGGAATACAGGCCAAAGGGGTATGACCACTATAGCATCCTGCCGGGACAGGGAGAGTACTTCGACCCGGAAATGATGGTGGATGGGGAAACAAGGACATTCAAGGGATATGTCACGGACATCATCACGGACCAGTGTCTGGAGTGGCTGGACAGGATTGACCGGGACAGGCCTTTCCTGCTCCTATGCCACCATAAGGCGCCCCATCGGCCCTGGCTGGCCCATGAACGGTATCGGAACAACCATACCGGGGACATTCCATTGCCTGAAACATTCCATGACGACTACAGCAACCGGTCCGAGGCCGCCTCCCGGGCCACCATGCGGGTGGAGCGTGACTTCAATGCCATGGACCTGAAGATAAAGCCCCCGGAAGGATATGGGGCATACGACAGCCTGCCCCTTCCGGATGATGCGAGGAACATTTCCTATGAGACACTGGAAGGGGAGGTCGTGACCTTTCAGAGCAGGGAAGAGATAAAGGAATGGAAATACCTGCGCTACATGCAGGAATACCTGCGGTGCATCGACTGCGTTGACGACGGGATTGGCAGGATTCTGGACTACCTGGAGGAAAAAGGACTGGAAGAGGACACCATGGTGGTGTATACCTCGGACCAGGGCTTCTATCTGGGGGACCACGGCTGGTACGACAAGCGTTTCATGTATGAGCAGTCCCTGCGGATGCCCCTGCTGGTGAAACATCCGGCCACCGTGAAAAAACCAGGGGTGAGCAACCAGATGGTGTTGAACCTTGATTTCGCCCAGACCTTCCTGGATGCGGCGGGCATCCCCGCCCCCGGGCACATGCAGGGGAAAAGCTTCCTGCCATTGCTGGAATCAACGTGGGAGGGCGTGTTCCGGGAGGACATGTATTACCGTTACTGGATGCATCTGACCCATCATGAAGTGGCAGCCCACTACGGCATCAGGACGCTGCGGCACAAGCTGATCTTCTATTACGGAAAAGCCCTTGGCACCATGGACTCCATCGACAGGGACACCCCGGAGGAATGGGAGCTTTTCGACCTGGAAAAGGATCCCCAGGAACTGTGCAATGTATATGACGACCCGGCCTACCAAGAGATCCGGGAGCACCTGATGAAAAGACTCATGAAGGCCAAGGAGGAGGCAGGGGATGGGGAATGAAAGAAAAGTGGAGCGGTTGAAAAAAATCTCCCTGCTCATCAAGCCCTCTTCCGGAGCCTGCAACCAGGCTTGCAGCTATTGCTTCTACCATGCCCTGACGGATTGCAGGGAACAAAAGGACCACGGTCCCATGAGCCTGGAGACGCTGGAACAGGTTGTGATTAGGGCCTTTGAGACAGGAGCCGGATGTGTGCAATTTGTATTCCAGGGCGGGGAGCCTTCCCTGCGGGGACTGGACTTTTTCATGGAATTCGAGAGACAGGTCGTGAAGCACAACACAAAAAAAGCCATGGTGCAAAGATGCTTCCAGACCAATGGGACCCTGCTGGACGAATCCTGGTGCATGTTTTTCCGGGAGCATGGATACCTGGTGGGGATTTCCCTTGACGGGCCGCGGGACATCCATGACAGGTTCCGGAAGGACAATGCGGGGAATGGGACCCACCATCTTGTCATGCAGGCCATTGCCATGCTGGAACACCATGGGGTGGAGGTGAATGTCCTTTGCGTGGTCACCGGTGAATCCGCCCGGCAAGGAAAGTTGATCTATGGTTTTTTCAGGGAGCAGGGGATTTTAAACATCCAGTTCATCCATTGCCTGGACAAACCCGGACAACTCCCCGGGGAGGAGCAATGGCAACTGCCCTGGCGTCGGTATCATAAATTCCTCAAGGATGTGTTCGATGAATGGTACCGGGACTGGATCCGGGATGACGCCTGTTTCATCCGGCTTTTCGACAATTATCTGATGCTGCTCCAGGGAATGGAGCCTGAAGCCTGCGGCATGCTGGGCTGCTGTTCCTGCCAGTTCGTGGTGGAATCCGACGGGAGCGTGTATCCTTGTGATTTCTATGCCCTGGACGAATGGAAGGCAGGCAATGTGAACAAGGACAGCCTCATGGAGATGGCAGAATCCCCTGCTGTCATGAAATTCATCGGCGAGTCCCTGGTTGAAAACCCCAAGTGCCTGCACTGCAAATGGCGTTCCCTATGCTGGAACGGATGCAAAAGGGACCGGGAAGGCAATGCGAACCGTTATTGCGAAGCAACCTACAACTTCCTTGAATATGCGGGTGAACGGCTGGATTACCTGGCCGGGATGTTGTCTCAGACCAAGGGGTAGGGGATGACCCACATGGAACCCTGCCTGTATTCATGGCTTATTTTTTTCCTGTTGATGCATACCTCCCCGGCATCGTCATGGATCATGATGGTGAGGTTCTTCCGGGCTTCCCTGAGGAATTCCTTGCAGGTATAGCCAATCTCCAGGTGGATCATCCCGCTCTCCTTGCGGCAGATGATCTTGATACGGTTGGATTCCCCTTTGACATACCCCATGGAAAACCCGTCATCCTCATAAAGCGTGAAATTGCTTTCTGCCTTGGGAAAAACCTCCAGAATCATGTCCTCCGGCGCAGAATCCTCCACATGTTTTGTCTCATGCCATCTGGGGATGATGGCGCCCGCCTTGACGAAGAGCCCGCCGCCACGGCCTTCCGGGACGGTATATTCAAGATGTGTTTCCCCAGGGTGCCTTTCCCCGGTGAAATAGTCGATCCATTCTCCTTCGGGCAGATAGACACTGTTGCCAAAGGCCACCACAAGGAACCATTTGCCGAACATGTACTCGTTGAGGATGCTGTCGCAGAGAAGGTCGTCGGGGTGGTCGAAACTCAGCGGGCGCATGATGGGGGTGCAGTTGAAATAGGATTCAGCAGCCGCGGTATAGATGTAGGGGATCAGTGAGTACCTGAGCTGCGCATAGTAACGGAACATCTCCTTGAGTTTATTGTCCAGGAACCAGGGCTGGCGCCAATAACCCCAGGAATTCAACTGTGACCAGGACTGCAGGAAACCGAAGTGGATGCCGGCGGGAGTGAACACATGCATGTCGCAGCTGGTGTTGGTGTGTCCGGACATGGCATGGTTGAGCATGGAGACCAGGGGCTTTTCCCCGCCTCCCGTGTCTCCGGCCCAGGTGGCGGCATATTTCTGGATGCCTGCGTATCCTCCTGAGGAATAGACCATGGGTCTTTCCCCGGTGTGTCCCCGGTAACCGTCGGACATCTGCCTGTTCAACAGCAGGGGATAGAGGTTGTGCATCTCAACGTCCTCCATGCCGTTGCCCCATTTCCGGTCAGGATGCTCGTTCACCTGCCAGGCCCCATCCATCTTGAATGCCCGGACACCATAATCCACGAATTTCTTCAGATGGTGGAACCATGCCTCATCCTCGACGGTGACCTTGTCCATTTTTCTGGGTTCGTGGCCAATGTTCATGTCCTGTTCGAAATCGTCCGGGGAAAAATGAGCATTGCTCTTCTCAGCCCGACGGGCATCCCGGGGCATTGCCGCGTTCCTCTCCTCCTCAAATGAAACATCGTAATCGCAGCACAGCCACAGGCTTAGAGAAAAACCCATCCGTTCCAGCGCCTTGAAGAAGGTGTTCTCCAGGCCCTTCTCATTGAGACACCACGGGGGAAGATAGAACCGTTCCCTGTGAAACTCCTTATTGACGGTATTGTCATAGTACTCCTGCATCCATCCGGGTTCAAGGCCAATGTAGTCGCAGGGGATGTCCTCCCTCCTGAAGTTCAGGCCGTCCTCCAGCATGTCCCGGGCACTGTTTTCCATGTTGCAGACAAAGGTCAGTCCATAGGCCCGGATGGGAAGCAGGCAAGTCCTGCCGGTGACTGAAGCATATGCCTCCAAAACTTCCCGGTAGGAACTGCCTGTGAAGAAGACAAGGTCGACATATCCCTCACGGCTCCAGATGTCCAATACATTGAGCTGCTTTTTACAGATGTCGAAACCATGGCGGAAGGTTGTGTTGTTGAACACGGCCCAGTGCCTGTTGCTTATGAGAAAGGGAATCGGGACATAGCTCTTCACATTCTTGACCCAGATGTCGGCGAAGGTCCCCCGTTTCATGACAGCATCCCTGGAGACATCCCCCAGACCATAGAAACGCTCCTCTTGCGGGGAGGACATCCTGACGGAATAGCCCTTGTTCGGAAGGATCACAGGGGAGGCCGATTCCGTGAGAAGTTCCCCGTTCCTGCCGTGCAGGCTGAATATCTGGTCCGTGGCATGGAAGGTGAATCGGAAGGAAGGCGTGGAGAAGACATGATCCTCCCCTGTCTTTTCATATACGGCACTGGAGGGCTTTTCCGAGACATCATAGATTCCATAGCGGACCGGGCCGTTTTCCGGGAACACCTCCTGCCTGGACATCTGAAACCGTATCACCCGGTCGCCAAGGACGCTGACCCGGGCATGCCCGTTGCCTGTCTGGAAAATCTTGTTCATGCCTCATCCACCCCCGTATGTTTTATACCAAGATATCAATATTATACAACAACACGGGATGGTTCGCTCCGGCAAACCTTGAAATGGAAAGAAATATTGCGCCACATCCGCCCATCAGTTATAATCTTCATATATCTTTGTCTTGGAGGCCGTGCATGAACAAACATCAGCTTGTCCTGATCCTCGATTTTGGGGGACAATACAACCAATTGATTGCCAGAAGGGTCCGGGAAGCCAATGTTTACTGCGAGATGCTGCCATACAGCACCGGATACGAGAAAATCAGGGAAATGGATCCCATTGGCATAATTTTCACCGGGGGGCCTGCATCCGTCACCGATCAGAAAGCCCCTGTCTGCGACCCGAGGATTTTTGAGATGGGAATCCCCATCCTGGGCATCTGCTACGGCATGCAGCTCATGGCCACCATGCTGGGAGGCAAGGTGGAAAAAGCCGTCAACCGTGAATACGGACGGGTGGATGTCAATCTCCTCGACTCCCCATTGTTCTCAGGTTGCAAGCCTGAAAACCTTTGTTGGATGAGCCACACATATTATGTGGATCATCTTCCCGGGGGGTTTATGACGATAGCCACCAGCACCAACTGCAAAACCGCTGCCATCATGGACAAATCCAGGAAACTCTATGGTGTTCAGTTCCATCCGGAGGTGGCCCATACCCCGGAAGGCCAGTCCATGCTGAGGAATTTCCTGTATGATGTCTGCCATGCCACCGGTGACTGGGAAATGTCCGCATATGTGGAGGACACCATTGAGTCCATACGCAAAAAGGTGGGGGACAAAAAAGTGCTCTGCGCCCTGTCCGGAGGTGTGGATTCATCCGTTTCCGCCGCCATGGTGCACCGTGCCGTGGGAAAACAGCTGGTCTGCATTTTCGTGGACCATGGCCTCCTTAGAAAGAATGAAGGAGACCAGGTGGAGGAAGTGTTCAGAAAGCAGTTCGACATGAAACTCATCCGGGTCAATGCCCAGGAGAGGTTCCTGAAGAGGCTTTCCGGAGTGGTGGATCCCGAGACCAAGAGAAAGATCATCGGCGAGGAATTCATAAGGGTCTTCGAGGATGAAGCGAAAAAAATCGGCACGGTGGACTTCCTGGTGCAGGGGACCATCTATCCGGATGTCATAGAGAGCGGCGTGGGGGATGCGGCCATGATCAAGAGCCATCACAACGTTGGAGGACTCCCCGAGGTCATTGATTTCAAGGAGATCATCGAGCCCCTGCGGGACTTGTTCAAGGACGAGGTACGCAAGGCCGGAGCCGAGCTGGGCCTGCCCGAGGACATCGTCTGGCGCCAACCGTTTCCAGGCCCTGGCCTGGCCATCAGGGTCATCGGGGACATCACCTTCGAGAAACTGGAACTTCTGAGGGAAGCCGACTGGATTTTCCGGGAGGAAGTCAAAAAAGCCGGCCTGGGCAGGGCCATCAACCAGTACTTCGCTGTCCTGACCGGGATGAGGAGCGTGGGCGTCATGGGGGATGAGCGGACCTATGACTACACCATCGCCCTGAGGGGGGTCACCACCACCGACTTCATGACCGCGGACTGGGCGAGGATACCCTTCGATGTCCTGGAGAGAGTGAGCAACCGCATCGTCAACGAGGTCAAGCACATCAACAGGATCGTCTACGACATCACCAGCAAGCCACCGTCCACCATCGAGTGGGAATAATACAAATAATATGGATAAATAATAAAAACGCTACAAATATATACACAAAGTTCAACATACAGTAAGAGGAGGTGGTGTAAATTCAAAACTCGCTTGGAATGGCGATCTCGCACAATTTCCTAACCGACTTCATCACATCATCCCAACTTATATCGGCGGCGTAATCAAACTTGCTTTGATAGTTCTTCCATAGGGCAGCGACTTCCGGACTGAACTCTATCTCGTCCAGAATCAGAGCAGAGCCGCTGACCACTGCTGTTGAATTGCGCTTCTTGCTGGTGGCCACAAAAGCGTCATGAAGAACGGAAAGATCGATATTGCTTGATTGCGTGGTTTCAAGGGCGTAGATGTCATAGAAATCTCTCATGCGGGTGTTCGCTGTGCCACGGGCTATAAGTGTTTCTAGCTTCTCTGCCAGCACTGTCTCTAAGTTGTATGCCAGGATGGAGATGGTCCGGTCTTCGAACAACAGCTGGAAAGAGTATGCGACTTCCCTTGGTGTAATCACATCTCCGGCCGAGAAGTCGATTTTAAGTGGAGTGCGCATAGTTTCCAGCGTTGTATCCAGCATGACCCGTACCCCGTAGTAGTCCGCTTTGTCCATGATAGTGGCAGCACTCTTTGTCTCGAATGCCATCCCATCCTCAATTTGGATAGAAGCAATCTCTTCGACAATATTCCGGGCACTCTCCACCGATAGCGGTAGATTCCTGATGGTTGCATCCACATCCATCGTGGAACGATTGTCCAACCCGACCATTGCGGAAACCAGGGTGCCCCCCTTGAGTATCAGGTTATCGCGGTATGGAGAAAGGGAGAGCCTTTCAAGGAATCGTTCCATGACGTAGTTACGGATGATTATCTGCGCCTTGTTGCTGTTACCTTTTGACATGTTGCGTACAAGGGCTTTTAATTGTCTCGACGTATGTATCATTACAACAGCACCTCAGTATATTGGCGGATGATTTTCTCAACGGAGAAAGTCTTCGCATAGCGCATGAGCAGTGGAATGTTTTTGTCCTTGCTCCGAATATATCCCTTGATAGCTGCCTGTAAGTCCTGGATTTCGATGTTCTTACGGTTTCGTACCAAGTCGCAGATTGTCCGTTCCGGGTTGTAAACTCTGATGGTATGACCGGCGGGAGAACTTGCTTCCACAACACCCTCACCGAACAACTCTGCCTTGACCTTATAAACCTTAATGCCTTGCTTGGTCAGCCCTACTGTATTCGCACCTGCTTTCAACGTGACTGAATATCTGACCGGCTCGCGCTCCGCAAGATTCAACAGGTAGAGCGCAGTTTCGTGGGAGAACACCGCCTGAGGGTATCTTGTTTGAATGACGTACATTCCGTCCTCCCAGGCGTCCTGGGACATATAAAGTCCGTGAGCAACACGCTCCAAGTCCCGATCCCGCACATATTCGCCAAGGTAAGTCCTAGAAATCCCGGCCTGGATAGCGTCAGATGTTTTTAAAAAGCCGTTGTTCTTCTGAAGAAGCGCATCCAGCATTTCAAATTTGTTCATTGTATCACCTAACTTTCATGCTCTTATTATAAACAAAAAGAGCATGAAAGTAAACAATGAATTAAAAATTCTTACGTGATTTAAGCAAATCACTATGTCGAAGCTTGTTGCTGAACTTTTGCGTTCTTTTAAAACAAAGTGAGCACAAAGGTAAATAATTTACCATTGGCTAAATCTGAAAGAGAATCTGGCAACATTTTGGCAACAAAAGATCAGAGAGCCAAGAACATACAGATAATTGATGTAATCAGAATAGTAGAACCATGAAAGCTAAACAGAATTGTTTAGGAAACGCTTTTTATGAGCGAGTGGGAATAGAAGAATAGTACTCGATTCAGACAGTGTATTGCATGTTGTGTCTGCATTTTTCACTTTTTTAACAGAAGCGGAGTCGATTCTATTAAAGCATGGTGTCCTGGCAACTGTCGATTCACAGACACTGGAATCCGCCACCTTCATGTCCGTAAGAGATAACATCTCAAGGCATTTTTCAACGGAAACAATAAATGAGCATAGGCTTGGGAATAAATAAGACCACTAATTGCTGACAGGAGCTGAGATTTTCAATAATATATTGTCATTGAGGGCTTTGTCATATTTATATGAAAATGATATCTCATCTCCTTTTTGAAGAAAATCCGGTATAGCGGCATATTCAGTTTCGCCGACTCTTGTAAGAAACTTCATGTTGTTACCATTGACCATAATCTCAACATATTCTGTCCCTTCCTCAAATGATGTATATTGGTATATGCCTGTTTCGTTTTTTTCTTTTGCGCCTGTGTCACATCCGACAAATGCAAATAGTACTATTGCAAGTGTGAGTAAAATAATGGATTTTTTCATTCTTTCCCTCCTGATTCAAACTCATTTGTTTTGACGTATAAAAATTATGCTGGTTCCCATTATGATGAATCCTCTTTTTGTATTTCCATAATTATACATCATAATCGATGATTCCCCACTTGGATTTACATTCATTTTATAAAATACTTGGTTGTTCTTTGCACATGGACAAAGATAAAAGTCAGCGCATGGAATGCGGTTGTGTCTCAAGTATTGATATTGGCATGTACAGTACATGCAATACTGGATGCCGTTACTGTTATGCAAATGACAAGGATACGGTTGTTAAAATGAATGCTGAAAAACATAATCCATTGTCTCCTTTACTATTTGGAGAGATCAATGACAATGATGTCATCAAGGAACGTGGAATGAAATCCTGTAAAGATGCTCAAATGAGATTGGATATTTAAGCAGTTATGCTTTAACCCTTATAAAAATATGATCAAAGAGTTAAAACAGTGATATTTGGGGAAGATTGAACATATCTTTGTATTCATTAACCATAGCAATATAATTATCAAGCGAGACAGTTGCTGTTATTGCATTGCTGGCGCAGAAAATATGTCCACCGTTCCCCAACCCTGCAGTAATACATGCAGCAGTGTATTTTTTTATTTCTTCAACAGTACAAAAACTCAGTATTTCCCCACAGTCCATATTCCCATAAAAGGTTATCCTATCACCGTACATTCTTTTCAACTTGGCCAGATCCATTTCCGCACGCATGTCTATCTCCAGATACCCATCAACTCCACTGTTGATAAGAAAATCCTCAATTACCGGCCAGAGATTGCCGTCACTGGCATTTATAGCCCAGCCACCACCGGCATGAATATGATTTGAGAGTATACACAATTCCGGAACAATAAATTTCTTATACGATTCGGGAGATATTATGAGTCTGTTTCCCGCAAAATCACCACCTATTCCGAATTGGTCTATACCAAATTCGGAATATTTGTCAATAGCACTCAATGCTTTCTTTGTCGCAATAGAAAAATGTGTATGCGCAATTTCAGGTTCAATTATCATGGTCTGCATCAGGTCAATATCATCCCAGACCCCATGATAATAGGCAGGAGCTAGAATTGGTATGTCAATTCCCTGTTTTTGCATTTCCTCTTTAACATAGGAATATATTATATAGCTGTCTTCATGAATAGACTGTGTTGTTCCAAAAACGTCATTCCTTCGTTTCAGTCTTTCTACTGGATCATCCGTTTCTTCCAAAATCTTGATTTTCCTATTGTATTCAAGATCTGCATTCCCTTCAATACTGACAGGGGGCAACGGATTGGGCACAAGGCACATTAAATCATGCCCCAGAATAACGGCAATCTTTACCCTGTTTTCCGCATACAGGTGAAGTGCCTTATCCCATCCAGTTTCTTTTACAAAACAGTCCCATTCGTTTTTGCTGCCACTGTAATCAACGAATTTTTTACCAAGCAATACACTTGCTACAGGGTCAAGAAGAACATATTCAAACATAGGGGTGCGGTCGGGTTCCTTGTGGTTCAATGCAGCTTTAACTCTTTCACGCGATAACATAACAGGATTGCTCCTTCATCTATATTCATAGGTTCTTTAGCAAAAAAGACATCTCTTGTCATTGATATCTTGTTCATTATGCTTTACGTACTTTCGCTGGGATTCCAGACCAACTCCGTCAAAAAAGCCACAGGCTACCATTGCTACTCCTCCGAAATCCTCGGCATTTCCTCTTAACCGGCGTCCTCCCATGTAATGTTTATTCCTGGGTCTACACCTTTCAGCACCTCATATTCATCCTATAAAGATTCAGCCGTATTATATATGCTCCACACATGCATTATACAACAATTTTTGCGTGGTTACCCCACCCTTTCTTGAAACTCATTTCTATTCGCA
>JAWOHX010000029.1:0-3471 GCA_046484975.1 Clostridia bacterium | reverse complement strand
CATCTCCATATATGGCATTCCCCTGCTGTATGAAATCACCCCGTAAAGTGCATGGTGCCTGTCATCCGGTGAGAAAACCCCACACCATTATATCACACCGCCCCGGTGATGGATACATACCCACCGGTTGTGGCCCGCTCATTCCGCCAGCGACTCCAGGATGCGCTTCTGGGCTTCCGGGATGTTCCCGTATTCGTCCGGTCCCACGTTCAGAAGAAGCCTTCCCTTCACCGTGCGGAGGCTCCGGATGGTTTCCCGGACATCCTCCGGGCTCACATAATCCTGCGGGCGGCTGTTCCTGTTGTAGGCGAAGGACTTGTCCATCCCCCTGCACATCTCGAAATGGCATCCGATGTCCGTCCATTCCGTGCTGTATTCCAGGGTGCGGTAGTCATAGTACCGCGCCGGGCGCATGGTTCTTTCGGTTCCCTTCCTGAACTCCCTTTCCGCAAGCATGTCCATGAGGGCCCTGCCGGGACTGCTGCGGAGAAGGACGGGAAGCTGCTCCCACCGGTCATTGACCACCCCTTCGGGAACCCGGCCGTAATAGTATGCGAACAGCCCGGCCAGCCGCCTGTCCGCGGGATAGCCGATGTCGCTCCAGAGGATGTCGGGGCTGTACCTGTCGATGAGCTCCGTCCAGTGGCCCAGGCAGTAGTCCCTGTATGCCCGTGAGTTGTCGTTGCAGAGCACCATGTCGCTGAAGCGGACGATGGGCTCCTTTGTGAAGGTCCAGTCCAGCAGGGAGGAATAGTATGTGCCGAACCTCAGTTTCCTTGCCCGGCATGCACGGGCAAGTTCCCCGGTGAAATCAAAGTCCAGCTGGTACTCCCCGCGCACAGGGTTTTTGTGGCGGCTGTCGAACAGGAGGAAGCCGTCATGGTGCTTGGTCACCAGCACCACGTACTGTGCCCCGGCCCGGGCAAAGATGTCCGCCCATTGCTCTGCGTCGACCTGCCTCGCGCTCACCCGGAATCGCGCCGCGAAAGCCTCATAACCCAGATCCCCGTAATGCCGGGCATGGTGCTCTGCCACGGGGCTCCCGGGTATCCGCAGGCTGTTCTGGTACCATTCCGCATAGGGCTGGTTGGCAAACAGGTATTCCGGGCCTTTCGTCCGGAGCAGTTCCAGCGCGCTCATGTCTCCTGCCGGGGCATAGGCCGGGACGCTGTAGGGACCCCAGTGGATGAATATCCCCAGACCGCTCTCCCGGAACCATCCCGGCATGTTCTCCCGGTGGATGTTGACGGTTTTTCCCATGGCTTGCCTCCCTTTCCTTCGGGTCGGGAATCCCTCCCCCTTCATTATACAATATCAGCAGGTCAAACCACAGGGGATGCAGAAGCGTCCCGCCGCCTTTATTCCGGGGTACGGATGGTATATAATGGGGAGTGAAAAGATACAGTCGGTGAAAGGAGGGTCCAAGCATGTCATCCACCATCCATGTCGGCGTGAGTTCCTGCCTGCTGGGCAATCCCGTCCGTTACGACGGAGGCCACAAACGGGACAGGTACATCACGGACACCTTGGGAAAATATTTCCGGTTCGTACCGGTCTGTCCGGAGGTGGAATGCGGTCTGCCAGTGCCCCGGGAATCCATGCACCTGGCCGCACATCCCGACGGTCCCCGCCTGGTGACCCTGAAGACCGGTCTGGATCACACGGAAAGGATGCAGGCTTTTTGCGCAAAAAGAGTTGAAAGCCTGGAAGCCGAGGACCTCTGCGGCTTCATCTTCAAAAGCGATTCACCCAGTTCGGGCCTGCACCGGGTGAAAATCTACCATTCTCCCGGCATCTCCACCAGGATAGGCCGCGGCCTCTTCGCAGATGCCGTGGCGAAGCGTTTCCCCCTTCTTCCCCTTGAAGAAGAGGGAAGGCTCCACGATGCGAAACTGCGGGAGAACTTCATCGGGAATGTCTTTGCCTGCCGGAGGTGGAAGGATTTCCTTCTGGAGGGGGCGGACCACAAAACCCTCATCGCATTCCATACTCGGGAGAAGCTCCTGGTCATGTCACACAGCCCTTCGGGCTACACCGCCCTGGGCAGGCTGGTGGCAGGCGGGAAGGCCATGGAACGGAGCCTGCTCCTTTCTTCCTATGAGCATCTCTACATGGAAGCCCTCTCCCTCCCCGCCACCGTGAAAAAGAACAGGAATGTGCTCCATCACATCATGGGCTATTTCAAAACCTTCCTCTCCGGGGATGAGAAGGAGGAGTTGCTGGAGGTCATCGGTGAATACGCTCTGGAGCGGGTACCTCTCACCGTCCCCCTCACCCTGGTCAGCCACTATGTCCGGAAATATGACATCCCTTACCTGAAAGGCCAGACGTATCTCCAACCCCATCCCTCCGAACTGATGCTGCGCAATCATGTGTGAGGATTTTCCTCCGGTGGCATTCCCGTTGCAAAAGCATTGACGAAACCCTCCGCTTCTTTTATGATGTACTGGGCCCCAGCTTAAAAAAATGAAGGAATCAGCAATGAGCACAGAAACCATGACACGGGAAGTCTCCAGAAGAAAGACCTTCGCCATCATTTCCCATCCGGACGCCGGAAAAACCACCATCACCGAAAAGCTCCTCCTTTACGGCGGGGCAATTCGTCTTGCAGGCACGGTCAAGGGCAGGAAAGCCCGGAATCATGCCGTCTCCGACTGGATGGAGATTGAAAAGCAGAGGGGCATCTCCGTGACCTCCAGTGTCATGAACTTCGATTACAAGGGCCACCGGATCAACATACTGGACACCCCGGGCCACCAGGATTTCAGCGAGGACACCTACCGGACCCTGACGGCGGCGGACAGTGCCGTCATGCTCATCGACGGTGCCAAAGGTGTTGAGGAGCAGACCAAAAAGCTGTTCCATGTGTGCAGGATGCGGGGCATCCCCATCTTCACCTTCGTCAACAAACTGGACAGATTCTGCAAAAACCCATTCGAGCTCATGGAGGAGATTGAGTCCACCCTGGGCATCAGGGCGTATCCCATGAACTGGCCCGTCGGCACGGGCACGGACTTCAGGGGCATCTACAACCGTTCCTTGTCCCGCCTCGAGCTCTTCGAGGCCGGCGGCCGCCACGGCCAGGACATCATCCGCTCCAGCAGGACGGATGCCGGTGGCGATTTCGACAAAATCCTAGGTGAATCCCTGTCCAGGCAGCTCCAGGATGACATCGAGCTGCTGGATATGGCGGGAGAGGCATTCGACCTGGAAAAAGTACAATCCGGGGACCTCACCCCCATGTTCTTCGGAAGTGCCATGACCAATTTCGGAGTGGAGCCCTTCCTGGAGGAATTCCTCAGGATGGCACCGTACCCCGCCGACAAAATGAGCACCATCGGACACATTTCTGCGTTTGACCCGGATTTTTCGGGTTTCGTCTTCAAGATCCAGGCCAATATGGATCCTGCACACCGGGACCGGATCGCCTTCATCCGCATCTGTTCAGGGGAATTTGAAAAAGGCATGCAG
>JAWOHX010000014.1:0-32590 GCA_046484975.1 Clostridia bacterium | reverse complement strand
CTCCACCGCCTCGCCCCGGAAACCGCCGACCTGGTCTTCACGTGCCGGCCAGGCCGCCGGTTCACCTATGACCAGCTGGTGATCACCGGCGCCCCTGACGATCTCGTCCCTCTGGTCCGCCGCACGGTGAGCCTCGCTCCCTTTTCCGGCAGCTACCGGCCCGTCCTTCTGGGTCTGGCGATATTGCCCTTTTTGGGAGTGTTCACCGGAATACTGGGGAAAAAGCCGTTGCTTCAGAAGCGCATAAAAAAAGAAGCAGGCCATGCAGCTGCTTCATGAATCCGCCTGAACGGGTATCAGCAAATGCTCAATGCCCGCCTTCCTTCATATCCTCCAGCCTTTTCAGGATGGTGAGGAAAAGCCTTTCGTCAATGGCGGTTGCCCAAACGCCGCTCCGGAAGCGTTCCTGACGGATGAGATAGGTCAGGACCGCCCTCAGCAGCTCGTAGTCACCCTGTTCCACCGCCGTCTGGAAGCTGTAACCATAATTCCCCATGTGCTGGTCCAGATAGTCCATACAGTAGTCCATGGAAATATCGCTTTCCCAGAATTTTCTCACAAACTCCATCACCTCGGTGTCATAGGAAATCAGGAGCATCCGTTCCAGTTCTTCCTCTTCCGTTTCCTCCCGGCTGTGCCTGTAAAATGAGTTGTCTTCGTTCTCAAAATACCCGATGAACTCCGTCAGTTTCTCTATCTCCTTGTTTTTCAAGCACCCACCCCCCTGTCCGTCCATCCAGACCGTTCCTTCATTTGGAATATATCGTTTTCACTGTCCGATATACCGTACTTTTCAGAAATCGCCTTTCATCTACCATCATTCTACAGGGAAAATTTCACAAATGAGTGTGCAAGTTGCATACTGCCCGGACCTTGTCATTTTGGATCCCCGGCCAATGCCAGTTCCACAGCCTTCAGGATAACCTTGCTGCTATAGGTGGCCCCTGCCCGTTGACATGCCTGACCAACCGGACCCGGGTGATGGTGCCGTCTTGGATATCCGCCTCCACCTCAGCAGAAACCAGCGGCATCCTGTAGGCACCGGAATATGTCCCGTCCCGCAACAGGGAAAGGTCAATGCTCCTGATTTCCATGTCATGAAGGCCTTCCAGATTGGATTCCAGCTGCGGGATGAGGACGGCCAGTACGGCCAAACAAGCAGCCCGGTGGCCGCCAATATGATGGCATGCTTTCTTTTCATCGCCTTCCCTCCTTATGTCAGTCCATTAGAACGACAGGCATGGAATCCTTTCTTCAAGCCCTGCGCATCCAGCCGATGCCCGATGACCACCAGCCTGGAGATGCCTTCATAACATTTCAACTCAGGACGTATGAGCAGGCCTCCCCCCACCCATTCCATGTAGAGGGTTCCCTCCGTTGTCACCAGGAATCCCTTTACCCGCAGCAATGCATGGGATAGGCCTTGGAGGAAGACCCGGACCTTTTCCTTGTCCATGGGTACGGTTGACGTCAGGGTCACCGATGAAATATCCTCCGGGGGAGTCTGTGCCAAGGGGGATCTGGCGCTCCAGCTTTTTGAGAAATCAAGCCATACGTTAAAATCCAGCTCCCCGTGCAGGCATCTGGCCAGCGGGGCGTCCGGATTTATTTCCTTCAGTTTTTTTTCCAGGGAGGACAGATGTTCCTCCGAGACCAGGTCCGTCTTGTTCACGACACAGACCGATGCCTCCTCCACCTGCGTCCTCACCGCCGGGAGGGTCTCAAGGACCTTGTGGAAGTTCGCGGCATCCACCAGGCAGAAATTCTGCTTGACATCAATCCTTCCCTGCAGCGGCGGTGTGTCCAGGTATTTCCGAAGATCCCCCGTGTTGCCGATTCCGGTGGATTCGATGAGGGCGATGTCGATATCGGGCCGACGGGACGCCATACTGTCCAGCGCGGACACAAACTGGTCCCTGGTGCAGGCACAGAAAATGGACCCCTGGTTCACCTCATAGACTGCATCGCCCCGGTCATCCACCAGTTGCCTGTCGATGCCGATCCGGCCGAACTCGTTGATCAGCATGGCTGTTCTTTTCCCGCAGCCATGCAGATGCCGGAGAAGGGCATTGAGGAAGGTGGTCTTCCCCGCCCCCAGGAACCCGGTGATGAGGATGACGGGCAACGAGTCCATCACATCAGGTCCTTGAGCCACTCTTTGACGATCTTCACCTCCGGGGCATGGGCCGAGGCCTTCAGCTGGGAGGTGGAAACGATGATGGCCGGAAGCTCCACTGCCCCGTAGCTTTTCGCAAGCTCCATGTCCTTGGAAACCTCCACCGCGATGTCAAGGCCCAGCTCAGTCACCGCGGTCCTCACATTCGCCAGGGCTTCCACGCATTTCTCGCATTCACCCACCACCACGGTGACCCTGGTTTGTTTTCTCTTGATTCTTCTTTTCAATTTCTTGTAGATCCGCTCCTGCAGAACCTCAATGAGCTGGTCCCGGGAGGGAATGACGCTGACAAAGGCAATCTTGCCGTCGATGCAGATGGTGGGGACGTTTTTCACCATCAGGGAGGCCATGAAGGTCACGCTGTCCGGGGACTTGATCTTGTGCTCCCTCCAGATGACAAGTTCGTCGAACTGAGGCACGATTGCCTTGACGGACTCCACCATGTACTGGCAGGGGGCGCAGGCTTCCGAATCCAGGGTGATGATGTCCACAATCACCTTGTCGGTGCGTCCGTAATCGGACATGTCGAACAGCTTGGTATCCTCCTGCAATCCTTTTGCATCAAGTTCCTCGGCCACCTGTCGTTTGTATTCGTCCCTGGCGACCCCGGCCACAGCCTGAAGGTTCGCCGGCGGAACGTCATAGGGAATGTCGCATCCCGGGGCCAGGACATATCCGGTGGTCCCACCGGTTTTCAGGCACCGGAAGGCATAAATGGCGTTCTGGTCGGGGGTCCCGTTGAGCAGCGCCGTGGTGAGCCTGAGGTTCCCGCCAAAGGAGACATTCCTCTCCAGGCAGGTATCCTTGACGATGTCCAGCGGGATGTTCTCGTCCACGCTCACATTGTCTGGACGGCAGTCGCACATGACCTCCAGGTTCTTCAGGGCGTCCCCGCAGACGAAGAAGCTGGAAAGCCCGCCTTTTTCCCGGACATGGCGGAACAGCTCCGTGCATTCCTGGCTCACAAATTCTACGAAATGGGCCGGGCTGATCTGGCTGGTCATGGGATCAACCAGGGCGATGATGTCACAACCCGCATCCAGGTACCCGTCGATCATCACCTTGCCCACCTCCGTGCAGAACCGGAGCAGTTTCTTGAGATTCTCCGGGTTGTCATACATTTCCATGAACACATTGGAGCCCATCAGATGAAGGGCCAGGGTGAACGGTCCCGTCATCAGCCCATACAGGGCGATGTCCGGCAACGCCTTGCGCAGCTTCACGGCAGCTTCCATCATCACAGGTATCCTTCCGCTTTTCAGGTCGGGCAGTGACAGCTCCTCCAGTTTCTTGTTCTCCAGGATGTGGGAGGATACTGCCGGAGGATTGAGTTTTTCCCATTTCAGGCTGCATCCCAGCGCTTCCGCCTCCACTTGCAGGTCGAAGGCCACAGGGATGCCGTCGGCCTCATACATGGCCGCTGCCTTCACCTGTGCTTCCACGATGAGGTCCGCATCCTGCAGGAGCATGTCCGCTCCCATACCGATGAGGGAGCCGCCATGGCACCCGACGAAAGGCACCCAGGGCGTCCGTTCCGTGGTCTCCATCCGTATGGCTGATATGACCAGTTCTCTTCCGGTTTTCATGATTCGTCACACCTTCCTTGTTGTTTGCTTACAACCAAACCCATTCTAATGCCAAAACCTCTCCCTGACAACATGTTTTTCTCTTTTTCCGGGAATCGGCGTAAAAAACCGCGCCCGGTAAAGGGCGCGGTCCTGCTTTGTCCTATGATACATGCGAATTCTAGAACAGGCCGGAGATTTTCCCTGTCTTATCCACATCGATGCTCTCCGCCGCCGGGACCTTGGGAAGCCCGGGCATGGTCATGATCTCCCCGGTGAGGGCAACCACGAATCCCGCCCCTGCGGAAACCCTGACATTGCGTACCGTCACACGGAAATTCTCCGGTTTTCCGATTTTTGCAGGATCATCGGAAAGGGAGTACTGGGTCTTGGCCATGCACACCGGAAGGTTCCTGAAACCGAACCCCTCCAGCTTCCGGATGGATTTCAATGCCTCCGGCTGGAAGTCCACACCGTCCGCCCCATAAATGCCGGTGGCCACTGCCTGGATTTTTTCCCGGAGCCCCATCTCGTCCGTGTACATGAAGCGGAAATCCCCGGGGTTGTTTTCCGCCAGCTGTACCACTTGCCGCGCAAGGTCTTCTCCGCCGGCACCACCTTTTCCCCAGACCTCGGACAGGGAGACATGGACCCCAAATTCCCTGCACTTTTCTTCCACGAGGGCCAGTTCCTTTTCGGTGTCCGTGGGGAAACGGTTGATGGCCACCACTGCGGGCAGGCCGAACTTCACGTTGATGTTCTCGATATGTTTGAGAAGGTTGGGGATTCCTTTTTCCAGGACCTGAAGATTTTCCACGGACAGTTCGGCCTTGGCACAGCCTCCATGGTGTTTGAGCGCTCGCACAGTGGCCACGATGACCACCGCAGAAGGTCTCAGCCCACTCATGCGGCACTTGATGTCCAGAAACTTCTCTGCCCCAAGGTCAGCACCGAATCCCGCTTCCGTAACCACGTAATCCGCCAGTTTCAACGCCATCCTTGTGGCCATGATGCTATTGCAGCCATGGGCGATGTTGGCGAAGGGTCCGCCGTGCACAAAAGCCGGGGTGTGTTCCAGGGTCTGTACCAGATTGGGCTTCAATGCATCCTTGAGCAGGGCGGCCATGGCGCCTTCCGCCTTCAGCTCCCCTGCGGTCACGGGCTTGTCATCCCGTGTGTAGCCAATGACAATCCTTTTGATTTTCGCTTTCAGGTCGTCCAGGTCCTTTGAAAGGCACAGGATGGCCATGATTTCCGAGGCCACTGTGATGTCGTACCCGTCCTCCCTGGGAGTCCCGTTGGTTTTTCCGTTGAGGCCGTCGACGATGAACCGCAATTGCCGGTCATTCATGTCCACACATCGTTTCCAGGTGATTTTCCTGGTGTCGATGTTCAGGCCGTTTCCCTGGTATATGTGGTTGTCCACCATGGCCGCCAGCAGGTTGTTGGCGGCACCGACGGCATGCATGTCACCTGTGAAATGAAGGTTGATGTCCTCCATGGGGACCACCTGGGAATATCCGCCTCCCGCAGCGCCTCCCTTGACACCGAACACGGGTCCCAGGGAAGGCTCCCTGAGGGCAATCATGACTTTTTTCCCGATCCTGTGCAGCGCATCGCCGAGTCCCACGGAGGTGGTGGTCTTTCCCTCCCCGGCGGGGGTGGGGGTGATGGCGGTGACCAGGATGAGTTTCCCGTCAGGCCTGGCTTCCATCCCGGCGAGCATGTTGTAGTCGATTTTGGCTTTGTAATTGCCGTACAATTCTATGTTGTTCCTGTCGATGCCCAATTTGTCCGCAATCTCCACGATGGGCATCATCTGATTGCTCTGGGCGATTTCTATGTCGCTTCTCATTGGTTCGTCTCCTCCGTTACTGGTATTTCATGTTCCTTCCGGTGCCTGATGCCATTCCAGACACATGGATGCGCGGACCATTCTATCCGGGCACCTGTGAAGCTCATTGAGATTATATCATCAGAACCCGTCCTGTTCAATTTTTTTTGGTCAGAGGCCTCAAGAAACCAGGATGCATAGCACCCGCAGCACATTGCCTCTGATTGACAAGCGGCAGGGGGTGAAATATAATGGACAAGGAAAAATACATGGTAAAGAGAGGGATCCCTGATGATCATAATCGGAGAGAAAATCAACAGCACATTGAAGTCCATCCGGCCTGCCATCGAGAAATACGATGCCCCGGCCATACAGGACCTTGCAAAAAGGCAGCATGAAGCCGGTGCAAGTTATATTGACGTGAACGCCGGAATGTTTTTCGGGGATGAGCCCGAGAGGCTGGAGTGGCTGGTGAAAACCGTACAGGAGGTCGTCGACGCCCCCCTGTCCATTGACTCCCCCAATCCAAAGGCTTTGGAAAAGGGACTCAAGGCCAACAGGAACGGCAAACCCATCATCAACTCCATCACCGATGAGAAGGAGCGTTTTGACGCGGTTCTTCCACTGGTAGTGGAGTACAAGGCCTCCGTCATCGCCCTTTGCATGGATGACACCGGTATGCCTGAGACCGAGCAGGACCGGGTGGTCATCGCCAGAAGACTCATCGAAAAACTCACCAGGGCAGGCGTTGCCCTGAACGATATATTCATCGACCCCATGATCCGGCCCATCGGAACGGGATCCCATTACGGCAGGGTGGCCCTGGAAACCATGCGGATCGTAAAATCCGAATATCCCGAGGTCCACATCACCTGCGGACTCAGCAACATCTCCTTCGGTATCCCGGCCAGGAAAATCATGAACCAGGCTTTTTTGGTTGCTGCCATCGCCTCTGGCATGGACGGTGCAATCATGGATCCCCTGGATACCAAGCTCATGACCTTCCTGTATGCAGCGGAAGCCCTGATGGGATACGATGATTTCTGTATGGAGTACCTCACGAAATTCCGGGAGGGGAAACTGGAAATCTGACGACTTGGAACAGAAGATTTCAGAGGATCATAAAACCGGCTCTCAGGAGCCGGTTTTGTCATCCGGATGACCACATCGCATCACCAGTTCCTTCAGGAACACGTCCCGGTGATGTATCCTCTCCCATGCTGTCACAGCTCCATGGAGGAGAGCATGATTCTGTAAAACCTCACGAATTTTATATTCACGCAATGGACTTTCTCCAGGTCATTCCCGGGTGGTGGGTATCCTTCTATTGGAGAGCTTTGCTTTGATTCCTGAAGCCATGTCCATGAACCCCCTGACCGCCAGGACGCTGCCGAAGGCGATGGTTCCCAGCTTGCCCCCTGCCCCTTGCCAGGGAGCAGAATAGATGAATGCAAGCCCTGCGAATATCCCGGCCAGTGCGATAAAAATTTCGTTTCTCATGCGTTCGGGGCTGGACATCCCCATGAAGGAAGCGCAGAATACCATGACAGCCAGGGAATTTCCAGTTTCCGGAAACACCAGGGGAAGGACCACACCGGCAAAGACTCCCACAAGACCCGAAGCAAGGACGGAGCTCATCTTCAATCTGACTGCCATACTGTAGGTTGCAACTCCGCCCAACACCGAGAACAGCACCAGCAGCAAGCCTTCCTCCCAGCCGGCCACAGCGATGCCGGTGATGGTCCTGCCGGTGGCAAGAGCGGCAATCACGCAGCCTGTGAATGCAATGGTTCCCAGCTTCCCTCCGAAACCAACCAAAACATTCCTGGCCAATATGTAAACAATGCCTGAGATCACTCCGGCCAGAAACAGGGATCCGGGAGGCAGCAGGAGATTACTGCTCATGCCTGCGAAGGATCCGCAGAAAATCGCGACGGCATGCCGGGGCAGCAATATGGCCGCTGCGACGCCAATGAGTCCCGAAGCCACCACAGGACCCAATCCACCATAAATGCTGATGCCGTAAGTGATGACCGCACCTCCGGCAACTGCTGTGAACAACAGGATGTTTTCCATGCTGAAAGGTATTTCCTTTTTCAGGGAACGCAGATTGTCCACCAGTTCGCCGCGCAGGGTGTGCAGCATCCCCGCCAGGGACAGCAGAAGCACCAGTCCTGGCAGGACCATGTCTGCCAGTGCCGTCCCCGCCGACAGCCCGAAGAGCAGAAGGGTGGTGGCGGCCAGGAGGGTGAACCCGATGTAGAAGGTCTTGAATGAAAATTTTTCTTGCGCCGGCCTCATGATGCATCCCTTTCCATTGGCAGGCAAAACCTGCCTTTCGTATGATTTCTTTTTTCCATTTTAACAGGTGTGCGGCCTTTTCGCCATAGAAAAGGGATATTTTACGGAACCCTGCAGGTCAGGGGCCTCCCTTCATGCCCTTGTTCCGGACAATGCCCCTCAGAAGCCTGCCCAGGATGTCTGAGCCGGTGATGATTTTCTTATCTTTCCCCCATATCAGGATGATGTCCTCGTCAATCACATCATCCTCCCCATGCAAAGGGTCCACCTTGAACCGGGGGATGATTTCACCAAGAGTTGCATTGTCGTCCCTGATGACGATTGGTCGGTGGCAGTGGCTCATGGGAAGGAATTCCTCATCGGTGAACAAGGCGTTCCTGATGAATTGGTCTGCATCCAGGGCAATTCGCGGTTCTCCATCCTCATCCGTGAGGATCACCCACTTTTTCCCCGACTCCTTGACCTGATTCAAGAACACATCGCTGGTGGTACGACTGATATCCGGAAACACAGGCTTTTCTACTGTGAAACCAATGCATATGATGCTTTTTGGATTCAATGCTTCCCCTTCTTCCGAAATGTCCATGTCATCCAGTTCCAGGAAATTCAACGCTCCGGTGCCTTCCATTCTATGGATATCGGTCATGCCTTCCTTCATATGCATATTGATGAGTTCCCGAAAATCCTGTTCCTTGAAAAACTGGATGCCCTCCTTGCCCAGCCATTTGTCCAGGACCATGGCCGTGGGTTTGGCAAGAACAAACAGCAGAATCTGATAGGTTTTTAAAACCGGGATGAAAAATGATGATGTCTTCAATGCATGGCGGGAAAAATATGCCTGGGGAAGGATTTCCCCAGCGAGTGTAATCACCACCGTGGAAAACAAAAAAGCGGACATCCCCGCCAGCACAGAACCGGACAGAAGTGCCAGGAGCACGTTTGCCGCCACATTGGACCAAAGGATTGTAGTGAGGATGAAGTTGGAATCCTCCCTCATGGCAAGGACCCTAACGGCCTTCCTGTTTCCTTTTCCCGCCTCTATTTCGAGGGATAGCTTGCTCAAACTGAAAAAGGCCAGGTTTAACCCTGAGAGCATGGCCGATTGGGAAAGGCACAGGATGATGCCCACCCAGACCAGTAAATTCATGTCATGTCCTCCCCGCTCCACCCGTATTTTCCAACGAACTCCACAAAGACAACGTGGTCCAGCACTTTGCGGTTGATTTGTCCGGACATGTCTTTTTCAATGAGGGTCAGCTCCTGTGCATGCCTTCTTCCCACGGGAATCACCATCCGCCCTCCCCTTGACAGTTGCTCAACGAGAGGTTCCGGAACCGTCGCAGGTGCCGCCGACACGATGATCCTGTCATATGGCGCATGGGCGGGCCAGCCTTCGCTGCCGTCCCCCGTCCTGTACCATATATTCCGATAGCCGAGGGCGTGAAGCCTGTCCCTGGCTTCCGAGGCCAGCTCATCGATCCGTTCCACGGTATAGACTTCTTTTCCGTACTCCGCCAAAAAAGCAGTCTGGTAACCAGAACCTGTCCCGATCTCAAGAATCCGGGATCCTGGTTGAATCTCCAGCGCTTCCACCATGCTGCATACCAGGCTGGGCTGGGAGATGGTCTGCCCATGTCCGATGGGCAAGGGGTGGTCGCAACGGGCGTATTCCGAAAGGTCCCTGCTGATGAACAGGGAACGGTCCAGGTCATGAAAAAAATCCTTCAAGCTTTTTTTCCGTTCCATATCATCCCATGCCTCCTCCGGGAACCATTGATCCCCTTCCATCATAACCAATTCATCGGCATTCTTCAATCTGCCCGGATGTTTTCATGAAAACCTGCCGGGAATCCCCGGTTTTCTATAGAATCAATGCAATGGCGGTATAATTGTCGGCATTGGGTCCTGTTTTCCCCGACTCCACGGTCTTTGTCATCCTGGAAAGCCATTCTCCCGCAGTATTCCCGAAGGACAATCCCTGTGTGGTGTCATATTCCGAAAGATGCTCCCAGAAGCCGTCGGAACAGATGAGAACAGCGGCACGGCCTTCTGGATGAATCAGCTGCACCGAATGCTTCAGTTTTCCCCCCTCCATGCCCAGGGCCCTCAGGAGAATATTGCGGTCAAGGGCATCATGCTCATCCGGCCTGTACATTTGAGGATGCTCCTTCATGGCCTGCACCAGGCTGTGGTCTGTGCTTTGGTAGAGGGTGCGACTGTCTTTGTCGAACACATAGATGCGGGTGTCGCCGACATGGTTGGCAAGAATCCCGCCTTCCCCCACAAGGATCAGGGCGATGGTGGTCATCAGGCCTTGGGGGCAGGAGTGTTCCTTCTGTAGCTCCAGGATCCTGTCCCGGGCCTGATTCACAAGGTTGCATGCGTTTTCTTCCGAGAACACCGGTCGCCGGTGAAAACCGGACAAAACCGCCTCCACCGCTTGCCAGGCAGCAATGCCCCCTTTCTCATATCCCCCCAGACCGTCACATACAACGAAACAATGGCATCCATCCTTGCCGGCATGACCGAAGGCATCCTGGTTTTCATTCCGTTGTCCGATTTTTGTCAGGGTTGCATAATCAATCAAAACAGTCTCCCCGTCTTTGATGATGCCATTTTAATTTATCCGTTCCGGGAAAGGGTTGTCATTTTGCACAATGCCTTCAGTCCAGCAGTTCAAATCCGAATTCCTCCAGCACAACCTGTGTCTGGATCAAAGAATATTTGTTTTTGATGCTGTAGATGATTGCCACATCCCGGGGGGCCTTGGCGTACAGAATCCCCATATTCCCGATTTTCAGAAGGTTTTGGGTCTCCTCGATGTCCAGGCCCATGGCGATGACCATCTGAAGAAGCTTGTTCCGGCTGGGATTCCTTCTTCCGTTGAGGATCTGATACATGTAGCTTTTCTCGATGGTGGTATGTTGGATGATCTCTGATATGGGGATGTTCTTCTCGTGGATCAGCTTGAGCAGGTATTTGGAAAGGCTCATGTGTATGAAGCGTTCCTTGTTGTTCTCCAGGAAATCCGTGAGTTCCCTGCTGTTCATGATCTCATTCAGCAGTTCCTTGGTGAGGTTGTTCTCTCCTGCGGTCATTTCCCCTTCCTTCCATCACTGCGCCTTTTCAGGAATGCCAGGATCCTGCGGTTGAAGTCCCTTGTCTCCATGTATGCGCCATGTCCCAGGTCCCTGTACATGAAGATCCTGCTGTTCGGGATTCTCTTTGCCATCTCCTCGGAGCTATCAGGCCCGGTGATCCTGTCCTTCTTCCCGCCCAAAATCAGCGTGGGGGCCTTGATCCGGTCCAGCTGCCCGTAGGCATCATGTGCCATGCATGCCTGGGCCTGGATGCGGAACCTCTCAAAGGATCCGTCTCCCTCTATGAGTTTGAGCAACGGGATCAGCCGCTTGAACACCCTGTAACGCTTGCCGATATATGTCTTCCTCATGTTGTCGTCCATCAGGGCCGAGTAATCCTCACGCTCCGCGATCTCCACCCATTTCCTCAGGACCTCGGTCACCGTGGGGTTGGGGCGGGACAAGGATACCCCGATCACAAGTTTCTTCACCGCCTCCGGGTAGTCGATCGCAAGCCACTGGGCAATCATCCCCCCCTGGGAGATTCCCACCACATGGGCGGAGGTGATCCCCAGCTTGTCCATGGCCAGCTTCTGGTCCCTCGCCATGTCGTGGATGGAGTACCCCGGCTGCAGGTTGTCCTTCCGGGCGAACACGCAGACATCGAAAGCCTTTCCGAAGATCCGGTAGAACCCGGCAAGGATGAGTGCATGGCCTTGCACCGTCTTGAGCCCGTCCAACAGGCCGATGATGATGACCAGTGGCTTACTTCCCGTCCCGAAACGTGCGAAATGCATGTCCGTTCCATCCAGGCATACAGATTCTTCCCGTGCATGATACAGCATGTCATCCCTCCATTGATTTCATTATATCAAAAACCCCCGGGGTTTCCCATCCTTTCCGGAGGCTTAAAAGGAAAAGGCCCGGGGTGCATGGCCCCGGGCCACATGCCGTCATGACCGGCGTTTGTTGCCTCAGGTCACCGGTTTGTCCGGATCGATGGGCTCAATCTTCTCGAGCCGGAGCCAGATGTTGAAGCGGTCGTCGTCATCTATGTCTGTATCGCCGTCCACAAAGAGCTCATAGGCTCCCCAGACATAGGTTCCCTGGGAGTCCTCCTTCTGTTCGAAATCATTCCGCAGGGCGGCCTGGGAGTCATAGTATTCCAGCACCTTCAACCAGCCCTCCCTCCCGGGCGGGACGTCATCCGGTGCCAGCAGACTCCATGATCTCGACGTCACCTTCATGTTCCTGAAATCGATCTCATAATCATAAGGCATGGAATCAAGGGTCTTCGCCCCGGGATATCGGAGCCACTCCTCAGGCAGGGGGGTGAATCCGTTGTTCAGGTCCTCCCCATTGGTTGCCTGGGAGGGATCTGTGGCTTGGGGAGTAGGGGTTGCCTGTCCTCCCGGGGCCGGTGCTGAGATTTTGCAGCCGGCCATCAGGATCGTCAGGGCCACCACCATCAGAATCGCCAATGATTTTTTCATCGCTTCCTTTCCTTTCTGTGAATAAAGATGATAATGACTTCTGATGTGCATACTTACGTTGAGTATATCATCAAACCCGGGGGTGGACAAACCTGACGGTATTTCATGCATCACCGGCCACCATACACCCTTTGTTCATATCCGGCCTCGTAGGATGCATTCTTGTCCATTCCGTATTCCACTGCCTTTTCTTCTTTCAGCAGGAGTTCCATATCAAGGTCCGCAGTGACCAGCTCATCCCCTTCGTGTTCCCCGGCAAGGGCCAGGACACCACTGTCATGGACAAACGGGGAAAACACCCCGGCCTTCCCGGTGAAGCGCATGCCGGCAATGGTCCCTGTGAGGGCGGACTTTGCACCATAGACCATTGTCTCCCCGGTACGGGTGTAAACCCCCCTGCACGACCTGGTCACACTGTATTCCTCGTTGTTGGCAATGGGAACCACCACCAGGGTGCATCCCTTTTTCACGGCCACAGAAAAGGTCTCGAAATAGGTGGCATCCATGCAGATGGGGATGGCAAGCTTGATGCCCTCAATCTGATATACCTCCAGCCTGTCCCCTTCAAAGAAACCGCACCCGGCCTCAAAATCCGTCAGGTGGAGTTTTTTCTGGGTTCCGATGCATTTCCCCCCGGGGTCGTACAGGCTCCCGGCATTGAACATTTTTTTCCTTTCCAAAAGCACATGGGTCCCTGCATACACGTACATGCCATATTTTTTTGCCAGCCTGGAGAAAGTTCTGTCCATGATCCTCCTGAAGAGATTGGCGGGGAGTCTAAACACCGCTCCGGGGAATCCTTCCCCTGCCCCGCTTCCCCCTTTCCCGGCACCCAGGTGTTTCTCCAGGATCCTGAAACCGGGGAGCAGCCCGTAGAGGTCCAGGAAGTTGTATTCCGGGAAAGCCACCAGCTTCGACCCTTCCCCGGAAGCCTGCGCCACAAAGGCCTCCGCCATGCGGCGGTATCCCCGGATGCTGCGCACCGGGCGGATGCTCCTCTGGACCATGGAGATGCGCAGGTGACCGGATGCCCTGGTCCCGCCTGTTCCCCGGAAGAGCCCCTCAGCCAGGTAGAACCGGGGATTGAGCCGGCCGATCACATTGAATCTGTCCACGGCATCTTTTCTTTTTTCCTTGTCCAGGCGGGCCAGAACCATTTCTTTTTCTCCCCCGGACCTCGCCAGGATGCCGTCGTCCCCCCCGGTCATGAGAAGGGGGGCGTGGATCATGCTTTCAGCGGCATACAGGGTGTTGCCCATCATGCCGTTGAATCCGCTTTCCACAGCGAAGAACAAATTCTGCTGCACCTGGCTCCAGACTCCCCGGATCGCGGATGTGCAACTTCGTTCCCTGGCATATCCCCCGGGGATGAAAACCACATCAACGCCAAGCAGGGCCAGTTCCCTGGATACCTGGGGATGGTACACATCCGAGGGAAGGAGCAACCCCAGCCGGAACCCGCCCACATCAACTGTCCCCACGGTGGTCCCCCGTTGGAACCCCTCTTCCCGTTCCCTTCCTGAGAGGTAGATCTGCCGTTGCTTCAGCAGGAGTTCTCCACTCGAAAAAACAACGGAGGAATGGAATGTTTCCCCGTTGCTCCGTTCATAAAAACTTCCGGGGCACAAGATCATCCCGTACACATCCGACAGCCGCCTCATCTGCTCCAGGTATTCCTCCGTGTCTTTGGACAGACATCCCGTGAATGCCGGAAACACCAGCGCATTTGCTCCCTGTGCCCTGGCATTGGAAACAAGCCGTTCCCAATGGGCAGGACCTGTTCTCCCATCATTGGTCTCGTTGAATTCCAAGGCAGCAGCCAGCATGGGCGTTCTCCCTTACAAAAAATCTCCGATCAATTCATAGGCCTGACGGATGGATGAGGCCACACGGTCCGGCCCGGCCTCCTCCAGGGTTTCCCTGTCGAAGCTTGTGGTTACGGCAATGACCGCCATGCCTGCCCTTTTCGCGGCCTCAATGCCGCTCAGGGCATCTTCCACCACCACGCAGTCTCCCGGCCGGACCCCCATGATCCGGGCGGCTTCCAGGAAAATGTCCGGATGGGGTTTCTTCCTGGTGATTTCGCTTCCCGTCACCATCCCGTCAAAAAAGCCAGTGTCCACTCCGATGCACGCCAGGTTGGTCTCCACCTTGATCCTGTCTGCTGCGGAAGCCACCGCCAGCTTCAACCCGGCCTTCCTGGCCTGCTCCAGGACATGCTTCGCGCCGTCAAAGACGATGACCTGGTCTTTTGCCTTTTCCACATAGATGCGATAAGCCAGATCCTTCATCTCCATGACATATTCCAGTCCGTGTTTTCGTGCCACGCCACCCACGAACATGTCTTCCCCCATGCCCACAAATTCCAGGAAGTCATCCTTCACGGGATGGATGCCGTAGCTCTCCAATGCCTGGATGGCGCTTCGCACCATGGCCTCCTCGGAGTCCACCAGGACCCCGTCCATGTCGAATATCACTGCTTTCACATGCATGGCATTCCCGTCGCCTTCACTGTCTTGATCTCAAATGGGGAGAAAACCAGATCCATGGATGAAACATTTTCCTCCGCAGGTCCGAAGGGTACTTCCATAAGGTCGGTTTCCTGCAACATCCGGGCTGCCTGACAGAGGACCATCCGCGTTTTTGTACGGGCTCCCACAGACTCGTACATCCGGATGATGACACCTTCCCCGTCCTCCGAAAGCTTCACGGCCTCCACATGGATGTTTGGCGCCGAAAGCATCACATAGGACGGGCCTGTATTCTCCTCCCTCTCATCTGTCCCGTAGATCCTCAGCGGGACGTTCAGGTCATAGCCGGCCTCAATGACTTTTCCCTCCACGAGGTCCCCCTTGTGGGGATACAGGGAATAGGTGAAAATATGTTCTCCCTTTTCCCCGTTCCTGTCCACATGGGCTGTGCTTCGCAACAGGCAAAGGTCCAGGGTGTCTTCCGAAACGGAATAACCGTATTTACAGTCGTTGAGCAGGGCGACACCATAATCCCTCTGGGATAGGTCCGCCCATTTGTGGGCACACACCTCGAACTTCGCCATGTCCCAGGAAGTGTTGCCATGGGTGGGTCTCCTGATGTGGCCGAACTGAATCTCGCAGGAAACCTCGGCGGCACGCACCGACACCGGGAAGGATGTCCGCATCATCACATTGCTGTCATTCCAGTCCAGGTGTGTCTCGAAATCAATCCTCCGGCTTCCCTGGACCAGAACCACATCCTGCCGGATGCGGGAGTCTCCATAGAGGTAATCCAGTCTGCATACCGCCCGGGGGCCGTCAATCATGAATGTCATGTCTTCCAGCAAAAGCTTTCCGGCCGGGTGCATCCGGTAGTCGTGGGGGAAGTCCCAGGCGTCCCCGTCATCCCTGAAAAAGCCAAGCATGTTGGCCCTGGTTCCCGGCTTCACCACCTCCCGGTCGTTCTCTTTGTCGAAAACGGATGAAAGCGAACCATCCTCATGGAAAACCACCTTCAAGATGTCATTCTCCAGGGCCATATCCCCGGCCTTGGTCTCTGATGCCCCGTCATTTCCGTCGAATCGCCGTATCACATGGGCCATGGGAGGGACATGGATATGCTTCCAGGTGCCGTTGTGGTGAACCCAGCTTTTCCGTTCCATGGACAGGGAGTTTGTGATCCTTGCATATTCCCCGTCCCTGTTCCCTTCCAAAAGGACCTCCTCAAGCAGTTCATTCACCCGTCCATGAAGCAGGGCATATCTCCCATTGCTTTCCTCATAGACCCGGGTGATGGAGGAACCCGGAAGGATGTCGTGGAACTGGTAGAGCAGGACCTCCTTCCAGATGTCCCTGACCTCCCCGGTATATTCCAGCCGGCCGTGTTTTGCACAGGCAAGTTCCAGTTCCCGCAGGGCAGTCTCCATTTTCCGGTTCCAGTATTTGCTCCTCCCCTGGGTGGTATAGGTCCCCCGGTGATATTCCAGGTACAACTCCCCCACCCAGGTCTTGTATCTGTCTCCTTTTTCAGCCAGCCTTTCGAAGAACGCCCGGGAAAATTCCTGTTTCACCGGCAGGAGCCCCTGCAGGGCCTTTTCACGGGAAAGCCTTTCCAGGTGCTCCTCCCCGGGGCCTCCCCCGCCGTCGCCGATGCCAAAGAGCATCATGCATTCCTCGGATATGCCTTTGTCCAGATAGGCTTTCTCAATGGCTTTCACGGCCCTGGGGGCCGCGGAGCTGTTGTATGTCCCTTCGGGAGGCATATGGGCAAGCACCCTGGACCCGTCCATGCCCTGCCACCAGAATGTATGGTGGGGAAAGGTGTTGAACTCGCTCCAGGACAATTTGATGGTCATGAAGTAGTCCACCCCTGATTTCTTCAGGATCTGGGGAAGGGCAGCGGAATAGCCGAACACGTCCGGAAGCCACAGTGTCCGGATGTCCTCCCCGAATTCCTCCTGGAAAAAGGCCTTGCCGTAGAGCACCTGCCGGACCAGGGATTCCCCGCCTGTGATATTGGTGTCGGATTCCACCCACATGGCTCCCTGTGCCTCCCACCTGCCCTCCTTCACGCGTTCCCTGACTTTTTCGTAGAGTTCCGGGTAATGCTCCCGGATCCACTGGTAGAGCTGGGGCTGGCTGGCCCCGAAGACATAGTCCGGATATTTCTCCAGGTTCATCAGGGCGGTGGAAAAGGTCCGGGCTCCTTTCCGGATGGTCTCCCGGACAGGCCAACGCCAGGCAAGGTCCAGGTGGGCGTGGCCGATGGCGCTGATGCGCAAGGGTGCGTCCACGCACCTGCGCTCCAGCTCCGGCCTGAGGATTTCCCTCGCCCGGAGGGCTTCCTCCTCCGTATAGTCCGCAAACACCCCGGATGCCTCGTAGAGGGCGTACAGAATGCAAAAATGCCTCGCATTGTCAGGGGAAGTCTCCTTCATCAGTTCATGGAGTACCTCGAAATCATAATATGCGTCCTTCATGGCCTTGTTCATCACCGCCATGTGGCTCTCCCGGAGGACGCCGTTGTCCTGCAGGTTGCCAAAGAGATCGTTGCAGGCGCCGTCCGCCCAGATTTCCACATGTCCGTCTTCCCATCTCTCCTTCGGAAGATAGACCACTTTCTTCACAGGTTTTCCCAGGCTGAAATCATATTCCGAGGAAGCGGTGGTGATGCCCTGCACGGGGCTTCCCCCGGGACCGGCGATGTAGGCTTCCCCGCTGATGTCCAAAATCAGCACCACTTCCCCTCCCCGCTCTTCCTCCGGGACCGTCCCCGTGAAAAGGAACCAGGCGCAATCGAAAAGACCCCCCCATGCCTGTCCCAAAGCCAGGCTGGTCCTGCGACCTTCCAAGCGCCTCCCGAAGGGGAGGGGCTCCCGGGAGACATAGGCCAGGGTCTCCAGTTCCCCGATCTTCCTGTATATGCTTTTCTCCATCTGTCCCATGGTTCTTTTAATCCGCCGCAGGCAGGCTTTCAAATCGTAAGGCATAGGGTATCCTTTCAGGTTGATACCACCAGATTATATGATTCCTTCCGGTTTGTAAACAAGCTCCTCCCATCCGTGCCACTTCTTTTTGTGCTATACTTGTTCATATATATTTCCGTCTGAGGGAGCAGGCCATGAACACTTTTTTATTTTTCGATGATTTTATGCTGGATCACAGCGAAGGCATCCGGAAAAGGCACTTCACCCCCCGCAGGACAGGGGTTTTCCAACCGGAGGGCATCAGCGCCGGATCCTCCCTGGTCCATGGCCGGGAGGGAGGGAGATACATCCTCTACTATTCCTCCATTAAGGACATGTCCAGGGACTGGGACCGGGAAATCCTGTATGCCACGGGAAGCGACGGGGTCAATTTCACGCCCGCCGGGAGGATTGATGACATCCGCAGGACGGGATCCCTCTTCGTCAACAGGGACACCCACGAGAACAACCCGGCCCGGAGATACAAGGCTGTGGTCATGAAAATGGACAAGGATGCCGACAACAGGGGGTATGGCTGCGTCATCGCCAGCAGGGACGGCATCCACTGGGACACCGACACCCCCTGGAAGGTCATGGACCATCCGTCCGACACATCCAACAATGTGTTCTACAACCCGGTGCTAGGGAAATACCAGGTCATCTGCCGGGGCGGGTTCATCGACCGGAGAATCACCTCATATTTCTCAAAAGACCTGGAAACCTGGTCCGACCCCGTGCTGCTGCTGGCACCCACCCCCTTCGACGAGCCCTTTACCCAGTACTATGGCATGACGGTGTTCCCCATGGACGGGATGTTCCTTGGCTTCCTGCAGCTCTACCGCACGGACCCCCGGGACACCGTCTGGTCCAAAATGGCAGGGAAGGTGGACTGTGCGCTGGTCTACAGCTACAACGGCATCGTCTGGAACCGGGCAAGCCGGGATGTCCTCATCCCCAGGCCTGCCCCGCCGGAATTCGGCAGTTCCTGCCTTTATTTGTCCAACATGGTGGAAACCCCCTCCGGGGACGAATGGATCATCGCGTCCAGCGGTTCCCGGGCGGACCACGGCTGCGGCTTCGCACCCGCCTACCCGGGCTGGGAATATCCGCAGCTGGCGAAAGATTGCGGCAACTGGGGTGTGGTCTTCCACGGAATCCGGAAACACGGATTCACTGCCCTGGAATCATTTTCCAGGACCGCCTCTCTCCGTTTCAAAGGGATGCACCTGACCGGGGATGACTTGCATTTCAACCTGAGCTGCCCCGCGGGATACGTGAAATTCCGGGTTCTTGATGAATCCTATGCCCCCTACCCGGGCTTTGGTTATGAGGAAAGCATTCCTTTCACAGGGGACAGCCTGAAGGTCGTTCCCAGGTGGAAAGACAAAGACATGCGGGAACTGCGCGGCCGCAGGATCTTTCTGGAGCTGGAAATACAAAACTGCCTGCTGTATTCCATGGAAGGGGACCTGCATCCTTACCATGCGGCAAAGCCATATATGAACCTGGGGTTCCCCCTGCCGATGACGGAGGAAACATGAGGCTTCTGTTTGACGAGGAGACAATCATATCCATGGCAGGACCGGGGATCCAGGGCTGGGGGCCCTGGCAGTTTCCCCGGGTGTTCCAAAACGACAACATCCTGTATGTGGAAATTCATACCGGCCAGGACAGCGCCAGGGATTACGGCAAAAGCAAATCCTGGTACCGGTCACATGACATGGGAAAGACCTGGCAGCGGACGCAGGAGCAGGGCGGCGTCATGCTGGACGACAAGAGTCTCATCAACACCCATGCCCCCCTTTCCCGGGACTTGTCCGATGTCATTCTGCCCGGCAGGATCGGGACCAGGATGAATTACGGCCTGGAAGCCAGCCTGTACCGGATGGACGAAACCCGGGAGGAGTATCGGGAGTGGACCGTGATGAGAAGGTCTTCCCGGGGGGCTGCATGGGAGATACAAAGAGTTGTTTTGGATGACAGGTTGCTGGTCCTGGCCGCCACGGAAGGGGTCCTTGCGGGGAAGTTCTTCCATCAGCTGGTCAGGGCACCGGACGGGGCAGTCTGGGCTCCATTGTACGAGACCCTGCATGACAACGGCATCCCCTCCGCCCATTGCCACGCCGTGTTTTTCAAAAGCATCGACAACGGGAAGAGCTTTTATATGGAGAGCCTCATCCCCTATGCACCTCCCTATCCCGCAGACCCCCTTTCTAAAAAGCGGTTCGGATTCACCGAGCCCTGCCTGTGCTTCACCGGCGGGGATTCTGTTTTCACCCTTTTGCGGACCACGGATGGAAACGGCATCGGGCCTCTGTACATCTCCCGGAGCCGGGACAACGGACAATCCTGGTCTGCACCGGAAATATTCGACGACAGGGGCGTCTGGCCCCAGGCCGTCCACTTGGGCAACGGTGCGACAGTGGCGGGTTATGGCAGGCCCGGACTGTTCATACGGATTATGCATGGGGACGCCTGGCAGGAGAGAATCGCCCTGGTCCACCCGGAGGAGTACCAGACGGAGACCTGTTCCTACTGCGCACTTCAGGCTCTCACTAAAGACTCCTTCCTGGCGGTCTACTCCAAATTCAAGCACCGGGATGCCCGGGGCATCACGGGAAAAGCCATCCTTGCAAGAAGAATCACGGTGGAGGTTTAAAATGCCCTTTGACGGAATGACGATCAGATGCATGGCCCGGGAGCTTAGTGTTCATTGCAAGGGAGGGAAAATCCAAGTCATCTCCATGCCCGAGAAGGATGAAGTGGTGTTTTCCATCCACAACCACGGAACAACCTTCCGGATGGTGGTTTCCGTGAATCCCTCCTGTGCCAGGATCCACCTGACCCGGGAAAAAAAGCCAAACCCTGCCCAGCCCCCGAATTTCTGCATGTTCCTCAGAAAACATCTTGGAGGCGGCAAAATATCTGATGTCATGTGTCCGGATGATGAAAGGGTCCTTGTATTCACGGTGGAGAACATGAACGAGCTGGGTGACATGCAGGAAAAGAAACTCATCGTGGAGCTCACCGGAAGAATCTGCAACATCATCGTGACCAACGCATCCTTGAGGATCCTGGACGCCTTGAAGCATATCGACGGGGATTTGTCCCTGAAACGCCGGATCATGCCTGCAGGACTCTACGAACCCCCGCCTCCACAGGACAAAGCCCTTCTGCAGGATTATACACCGGGCATGTTGAATGCCTTCCATGAGAAAAGGCCGTCGGATGCCATCCTCTCCTGCATCAAGGGATTCTCCCCGGTCTTAAGCCGGGAAATCGTCCACCGGGCGGGGATTGGCGGAGACATCCCCCTGGGGATGCTGGCACCTGACGGGAGAAGGCTTCTTGACGTGGCCCTCAACGATGTCCGGGACGACATCCTGCTGGACAGGTTCTCCCCCTGTGTGGCCATGGACGGGGAACACCCCCTGGACTTCCACTGCCTCTTTCTCACCCAGTACCCCGGAACCCTTTCCTTCGACAACCTGAACCAGGCAGTGGACAGCTTCTACACCTGGAAGGACACCACGGAAAGGATCGGCCAGAAGTCCTCGGAATTGAAAAAAACCGTGCAGCGCAATCTGGAGCGCTGTGAGAAGAAAATCATCATCCACCGGGAAAGCCTGGATAAATCTGCCGAGGCCGAACGGCTGCGGCTTTTCGGAGAGCTCCTCACCGCCAATCTCCATGCCCTGGGGAAGGGCAGTGACAAGGCCATCCTGTTCAACTATCACACCGGAGAGGACATCCAGGTGGATATGGATCCCCAACGGGACCCTCTGGCAAATGCCCGTGATTATTTCAAAAAATACAAGAAGTTGAAAAGCGCGGCGGATTATGCCGTGGGCCAGCTCAAGCAGGCGGAGGAGGAGCTGGAATACCTGAAGAACGTGATGCACAGCCTCCAGTCCTGCACCTCGGCCGGGGAAGTGGAAGAGATCCGCAGGGAACTGGCCCGGGAAGGATACACATCCAAAAAGCACACCCTCTCCATGAAGAAAAGCCCGCCCCCCAATCCGCCATTCCGTTATGTGTCTTCAGAAGGATATGAGATTTTTGCGGGTCGCAACAATACCGGCAACGACTGGCTGACGTTCACCTTTGCCAACAGCAGGGACCTATGGCTCCATGCCAAGAACATCCCCGGTTCCCATGTCATCATCCGGCGCAAAGACAAAAAAGAGGCATTCTTCCCGGACAAGGCCATCACCGAGGCCGCCGTCATCGCCGCCTACCACAGCAGGGCCAGATCCTCCGGGCAGATCATGGTGGACTATACGGAGGTACGCAATGTGAAAAAGCCCCCGGGGGCCAAACCCGGCATGGTGACCTATTCCAGTTATTTCAGTGCCTATGCCACGGCGGACGGGGACATGGTGGAAAAACTGTTGGGGACTAAAAAGGATTCTGTGGTATAATTTTGATAAAATCCAGACACGGAGGTGGGATATGTTTTCCAATGAGACCCTGGAAAGCCTGAAGAAGTCATCGTTCATCCGGGCGATGTTTGAGGAAGGGACGCAGCTGAAGAAGATCCATGGGGAAGAGAATGTCTTTGATTTTTCCATCGGGAACCCGGACATGGAACCACCGGAGGAAGTCAATCAGGCCATCATGGAGATTTCCTCCGAGAAGATCAAGGGCATCCACAAATACATGAGCAACGCCGGTTATGATTCCACCCGCCAGGCCGTGTCCATGAGCCTCATGGAGGATTATGGTGTCCATGTCCCCTTCGGGAACGTGGTGATGGTGTGCGGAGCGGCTGCCGGCATGGCTGTCACCCTGAAATCCATCCTCAACCCCGGGGAGGAAGTACTGGTCTTTTCCCCCTACTTCGCGGAATACCTGTTCTATGTAAAAAACGCGGGCGGCATCCCCGTTCCCGTTCCCACCCACCGGAAAACCTTCATGCCCGACCTTGCCCTCATCGAAAAGGCAATCACTCCCAGGACAAAGGCTGTGATCATCAACTCCCCCAACAATCCCACGGGTGTCATATACCCGGAGGAAGTTCTTCACAGCCTGGCCAAAGTGATCGGGAAAAAGGAAAAGGAACTGGGCATCCATGTCTTCGTCCTGAGCGACGAACCCTACACCAAGCTGGTCTTCGACGGCTCCGTCATCCCCTGCGTGTTCGATTTCTTTGAAAAATCCGTGATCATCACCTCCTACAGCAAGACCCTGGCCCTTCCCGGGGAAAGGATCGGCTACATCGCGGTGAATCCGGGGTTTTCCCAGGCAAAGACCCTGCTTTCCGCCCTGATTTTCAACAACCGCACCTTAGGATTTGTCAACGCCCCCGCCATCGCCCAGCGCATCATCGAGAAAAGCATCCGGGCCAAAGTCAACCTGGAGGAGTACCGGGTCCGGATGGAGACCCTCTACACGCATATGATATCCCTGGGATTCCGATGCAAAAAGCCCCAGGGAGCATTCTACCTGTTCGTGGAATCCCCATATGAGGACGAGATGATTTTTATTGAGAAAGCGAAGAAGTATAATATCCTGGTGGTTCCCGGCCGGGGTTTCGGATTGCCCGGGACGTTCCGCATGGCCTTCTGCATTGAGATGGAAGCCATCCAAAGGGCCTTGCCGGCATTGACAAAACTCGCCGGGGAGATATTCGGGGATCACACCTGATGTTCCTTCAGCGGGATGACGGCTTCCTGATGACCGGTGCTTCATAGATCCTGGATGTTTCCCCGGACGGATGGACTCCCATGGCGATGTGCTTCCATCCATATTTCTCGTAGTATCCGGTATGTCCGGTACAAAGGTACAGCTTCTCAAATCCGAGCGTTGCCCCTTCTGACCTGACATGTTCCAGCAGTCTGCCGCCCAGGCCAACCCCCCTTGCTTTCGTCTCCACATAAAGGGCGCAGACATATGGAAAAAGGTCTGTCCTGTCGACAAAATCATTCCTGATGAGCCCGCATCCCCCCATGATTTCATCCTCTGCATCCAGCAAAAGATACCATCGGGGCAGATTCCCGGTGGTATGCATGCAGGCTTCCATGCTTTTTTCATATTCCTTGAGGGGAATGTCAAACTTCGAGGCGAACCAGGCAATGGCGCGTTTTGCATGCTGTGGGTGTTCCCTGACGGAAAGAATGCTGTGTTCCATGTCAAAGAACCCTGGAATCCTCGGAGAAAAAGACCAGCACTGTCCCCTCCCGTACCTGTATGACGCCTGTTTCCCCCATGATCTCATTGCTGACACCTTGGGTCCAGGAACGTGGTATGCTTTGGTTTTTCAAGGGATAGCGAAAGCCAGTGAGAGTGACCCCCTCCACCCGGTCTGAGAATGGCAGGATGGAGACGAATGCCCCTTCTTTTCCTGTCAGCTCCAGCCTGTCCCTGCACAGGAGGATGACATTGCGGGCATCCACAACCCTGCCGGACACATTCCTGTCCGCCATATATGCCAGAAGCCAGATGTTGGCCATGGTATGGTCCAGCCTGTCGCCTGTGCCACAGATGATATCGATCTGCCCTGCGCCAAGCTCCATGGCCTTGTCCACAGCGATTTTCGTGTCGGTATCGTCTTTCTCAGGGGGGTGGGGGAATATTTTTGCGGTGGTGTCCAGGGCTTTTTCACTCACGGAATCCATGTCGCCCAGGATGATGTCCGGGACAATCCCATATGCCCTGGCATGGTCGGCACCGCTGTCCGCGCACAGGATCAAGTCAGCATTCCCGATGTATGCCTGCGCCATGGACAAAGGCAGCATGGTCCCTCCGGATATGACCAGCGCCTTCATCTTTTTTCTCCGATGATTTTCATATCCCGGATGACTTTTCCGGGGTCATCAGACTGGTAGATGGTGGAACCTGCCACAATCACATTTGCCCCCGCCAACACGGCATCCCGGAGATTGTCCAGGGTGACGCCTCCGTCAATCTCGATGTCCACATCCAGGTGCATGTCATGAATCATTTCCCTGAGGCGCTTGATTTTTTCGTTGACTTCCCGAATGTATGTCTGGCCTCCAAACCCCGGGTTCACGGTCATCAGCAGCACCATGTCCACGAAGGGAAGGATGTCCTCCAGTGAGGACACGGGCGTGGAGGGATTCAATGAGACACCGGCCAGGATTCCCTGTTCCCTGATGTGCTGGATGATCCTGTTGAGATGGGGACAGGCTTCATAATGGATGGTCAGGATGTCGGCTCCTGCATCGATGAAGGCATCCACATAGCGGTCCGGGTCCTCAATCATCAAGTGCACGTCGAAGGGCAGTTTTGTCGTCTTGCGCAAGTCCTTGATTACCGGCGGGCCGATGGTGATGTTTGGCACGAAGTGCCCGTCCATCACGTCGATATGGATAAAGTCAGCGCCCGCCTTTTCCACCCTCATGACCTCTTCCCCCAGTTTTGAAAAATCCGCGGCAAGGATGGACGGTGCAATTTTTATCATTTGCTCAATACCCCCTTTTCTTTCTCGTGGACTGCAGGGCGGAATCATGAATCCAGAGATACCTCTCATACCTTTCCCCGGGGATGTCTTTTTGTTCCACGGCCTGTTTCACCGCACAACCGGGTTCTTCCATGTGCATGCAGCCATTGAACCTGCAGGATTCCTGGTATCCCTCAAACTCATTATAGCAGTTTTTGATCCGGTCCACATCCAAAAGGCCTACATCCAAAGTGGAAAATCCCGGGGTGTCCACGACATACCCTCCGAAAGCCTCGATGAACTCCGCATGACGTGTGGTATGCTTTCCTTTCTGGACTCTTTCGCTTAAGGATCCTGTCTCCATATGTCTGTAACCGATGACTTTGTTCAGGAGAGAGGATTTCCCCACCCCGGACTGGCCTGCCAGGACGGTCGTGTTCCCTTTCAGGACTTCAAAAAGAGGATCCACCCCCTTCTCCGTCAGGATGTCTGTCACAAGGATGGGGCAACCCGCTTTTTCATATTGTTTCATGATCAAGGAAATCTCCTGCTCCGAAGCCAGGTCGGACTTATTGATGCACAGGATGCTTCGGACATCGTTCATCTGGAACAGGCAGAGAAGCTTGTCGGCCAGCAGATAGTCGGGGGGAGGGTTTTTCACCGACAGCACAATGACTGCCTGTTGAATGTTGGATACCGCAGGCCGGATGAATGTATTGGTCCGGGGCAGGATGGATGTGATATATCCTTCCTTCTCTCTGGCATCAGTGACATCGAAAGCCACCCTGTCGCCGGGAAGGGGCGTCATGCCATCTTTCCGGAGCAAACCACTGGCCCGGCACTGGTGGATGCCGTGGGGATCCCTGACACTATACAGGCCGCCGATGCCTTTCAGGATCATTCCTTCCGGCAATGTCTATTCTCCTGCATCTTCATCCCCGCCGGATCCCCCCGCATAATCACTGTAATGCAGGATGATGTCACGGTTCAGGACAAAATCGATGAATATCTTGACCTGCACCGATTCCCCGTACGGGATGACCACTTCAATAAGGAGAGGGAAATGGTCGCTGGTCCGGTTTTCGATGTTGTACGCGTATGGGATCCTGGTGTCACTGGATATGGTCTCCACCCGTATGGTGACGGGTTTCGTCCATGTGCTTTTCTCCGGTGGGTCATAGGGGTACTCCACCTTGACGGTATCCCGCATGACCAGGTAGATCTCCGTGCCTTCATAATGTTTTTCGCCGGCATAAGGATACTGGCGGATGATGGTGGCGGAAGAGCTGACATTCTTGGGTGTTACATCCGCAAGAACAAGTTTCATGCTCTCGATGAGGTTCTTGGCCGGTTCAAGCTCCATCCCCACGAAATCCGGGATCTCCACTTCCTCAAGAAGGGGGCCCAGGCTCACATACACCCTGACCTCTTCCCCTGCACTCACCCTCATCCCGGCCTCCGGATCCGTGCGTATGACATAGCCCTTGCTCACGAGATCGTTGTTCTGTTCGATCTTCACTGGTCTTAGGTTCATGTTGAGCATGTCCATTTCAGCCACCCTGTACTGGAAATTGTTGAATGGAAGCATGGTAATGAGTTCCGGACCCAGGCTCACGGTGAACCGTATCTTGTTCAGGGCCATTTCCTTGAAAACGATTCCCGCCTTGGGCTCCTGGTCCATGATGATTCCTGCCGGCACCCTGTCATCATAGACCTCTTGTTTTTCCGAAATGATCCGGAAATCATCCATCAATTGCAGGCTGATGTCATCGTAATACCAGCCGATATAGTTCCTCACTTCATATTCCGCGGGTTTTGGAACGAATGTGTTGATCAGCTCTGTCACACCATAATATGAAATCAGCACAATCAGTCCCATGGCCGACAATATGGCAAGAAATGTGCTGATCCGGTGCTTCTTCCGCCTCTGATATCCTTTTGAACCTGCCAACGGGATGTCGTACTCCTCTCTCTTTTCCTGGACGGCCTCCACGGGATCGAAATCCTTGGTGATCCTCTGCATGTCCTCCGCAATTATATCATTGATCTCCATGAAATCCAAAGATAAATCCACCATGACGGGCACCTTCCTGTTCCCCGTCAGTTTCTTGAGTTCGTTGTGCATGGCATGGATGGTCTGGTACCTGTCGTCCACGCTTTTTTCCATGGCTTTGAGAATGATGGCGTTGACTTCCTGGGGGATTTTCCCGTTGACTCTGATGGGAGGCACCGGTGGCTGCTGAAGATGCTTGAGGGCCACGATGACGCTGGTCTCCCCTTCGAAAGGAAGCTGTCCGGTGAGCATCTCATACAGGACCACCCCCAGGGAATAGATGTCGGTGCGGTGGTCAATGAAACCGCCCCTGGCCTGTTCCGGGGAAAGGTAGTGGACGGATCCCATGGTTTTCTCGCTCAGGGTGTGGGTTTTCTCGGAGATGGCCTTGGCGATGCCGAAATCCGCCACCTTGATGTCCCCGTTCCCATCGATGATGATGTTCTGGGGTTTGATGTCCCTGTGGATGATGTTGTTTTTGTGGGCATGGGAAAGGGCGGAAGAGATCTGGCCTGCGATCATGACGCCTTCCTCCCAGGAAACCTTCTTTTTCCCAGCGATGTATTCCGAGAGGGTGATCCCCTCGATGTATTCCATAACGATATAGTTCTTCCCGTCGGACTGTCCCACATCGAAGACCTGGACGATGTTGGCATGGGACAATTTGGCCACAGCCTGGGCTTCAAATTGGAACCGCTTGACGAAATCCTCGTCCTCGATAAACTCCTCTTTCAGGACCTTGACTGCCACAACCCTATCCAAGGTGTTGTCATGGGCCTTATAAACATAGGCCATACCTCCCGAGCCAATCATCTCAAGAAGTTGATACCTGTTCTGCAACAGCTCGTTTTCCATCAATATCCTCCATCATTTTCATCTGTATAAATCGCAATCACCGTGATGTTGTCAGGACTTCCGAGGGCGTTTGCCCTTCTTACGAGCTCCCTGACACAACTTCGCGGATCTGCGCTGTTGTCCATGACCTCCGAAAGGATGCCATCCTCCACCACATTGGTGAGACCGTCCGTGCATATGAGTAACCTGTCCCCCTGATTGAGTTCCAGCTGCCCGTAGTCCGCCAGGAGTTCCTCGTCCACCCCCAGCACCCTGGTGATGACATTCTTCTTGGGATGGGTCCGGGCCTCATCCTCTGTAATCATTCCCTGTTCCACCAGTTCCTCCACATAGGAATGATCCCTGGTAAGCCGCAGGAACCCGTCCCTGCGGCGGATATAGATTCTGGAATCCCCGATGTGGGCAATATAAAGCATGCTCCCTGAGACCAGGACCAGGGAAAGGGTGGTTCCCATTCCGAAAGGAAGGTTCTTAAAGATACCCTCAGCGATGATCTTCCGGTTGATGGTGTCCAACGCGATGCTGAAATAGGCGGTGAATGAGTCCAGGTCCACGATCTTTGTCGGATTTCCGGTGATGTATTCCTTCAGGGAAGTGGAGGCGATGAGGCTCGCCAAATCACCGTACTCATGTCCTCCCATCCCATCCGCTACGGCAAAAACATGGAATTCCCCGTTTTCTCCCCGGATGACCGCATAACTGTCTTCATTCTTTTTTCTAATTTTTCCCTTGCAGGTACTGCTTGCGTATCTCAAAGGGTATGCCTCCTCTTCAATTGTCCACAGGCAGCATCAATGTCATTTCCCAGCTCCCGCCTTACTGTTGTGTGGAATCCCTGTTTTTTTAGTATACCACAGAATTCAGAGATTTTCGCCTGGTTTCCAGCGCTCCTGGTGATACTTGTCCCGGTGTTGTTCACCGGGATGATGTTGATGTAGCAGAGGATCCCGGACAACAGCACGCAAAGCGCCCGGGCGCTTTGCGCATCGTCGTTCAGGCCTGGGATCAGGGCGTATTCAAAAGAAATCCTCCTGTTGGTCTTTTCCACATATTCCCTGCAGGCTTCCATCAGCATGTCCAGTGGATATTTCCGGTTGATTGGCATCATCGCGTCTCTTTTCCTGTTGTCTGCCTGGTGGAGGGACACAGACAGGTTGACCTGCATCCCAAGGCCAGTAAAAGCCCTTATCCCCGGGACAATCCCGCAGGTGGAGACGGTGATCTTCCGCCCCCCGATGTTCAGTCCCTTGGGAGACATGGCGATGCCAATGAAGGAGACCACGTTCTCATAATTGTCGAAAGGCTCCCCCATGCCCATGATGACGATCCTGGAGACGTGCTTTCCCGTTTCCCGCCCCACGGAAAGGATCTGTCCCGTCATTTCACCCGGGGTCAGGTTCCTTTCGTAGCCTGACTGGCCCGATGCGCAGAATACACATCCCATCCTGCAGCCCACTTGGCTGGATATGCACAAGGAATGGCCATAGGAGTATTCCATCAGTACACACTCCACAAGTTTCTTGTCTTCCATTTCCATCAGGAATTTCTCTGTCCCGTCAATGGATTTCTGTTTCCCGACGATTTTTGGGAGATGGACGGCATATTTCTCCGCCAGCACTTCCCTGTGCTCTTTTGACAGGTCCGTCATTCCGTTGAAATCGAAGGTGTTTTTCCGGTAGAGCCATTCCCATATCTGTCCGGTTTTGAATGAGGGAAGTCCCATTTCAATGAGTTCCCTGCCCAATGATTCATAGCTCAGGTCCAGCAGGTTTTTTTTCATGATGCCATCCTTGCCATCCTCGCCATGTAGAATCCACCGGTTTTCCCGTCGGGGAGGATGGTGTGGACTTCCATGAGCTTGTACCCCGGGTGGTTTTCGAGAAAGCGTTCCACCACCTCCTTGTTTTCCTCATCAAGGAGGGTGCAGGTGCCGTAGACCATCACTCCTCCGGGCTTCAGGTGGCGGGAGCAGCTGTTCAGGAGTTCCTGCTGCGTGTTCACCAGGGATTCCGAGGGACGATAGAAAAGCTTGATCTCCGGCCTTTTCTGGCAGGTCCCGAGGCCACTGCAGGGGGCGTCGATGAGGATCCTGTCAAACGTTCCATTGAAATCAGCCCAGTCCAAGGTCATGTCTCTTTCCAGACCGGTGACATTGTCAAAACCCGTCCTGACAACGTTCTTCATGATCATCTGGATCTTATGAAGGTAAATATCGCAGGCAATGATGCCTCCGGTGTTGTTCATGTGTTCCGCCAGATGGGTGGTTTTCCCCCCGGGACCTGCGCATGCATCCAGGACCTGCTCCCCCTGTTTGGGATCGAGCAGCGGCACAAACCGCTGGGATCCCTCGTCCTGGATGGTGATGAGACCTTTTTCATGGCACAGGCCTGCAGCCGGGCTCCGGTTTCCCTTCAGATACACCCCGGTCATCCCCGCCTCCTCCCATTCATAACCTTCCGCCTCCAAGGCCTCCAGGATGCTTTGCCTGGAATGCCGGGCCGTGTTCAGCCGGACACAGGTGGACGGTGGCTTCTGGAAGGCCGCCAGAATTTCCTCGGCCCGTTTGCTGCCGAACTGTCCAATCATCGCTGTTTCCATCTCCTTCGTGCAGGAATAGCGGATATGGAGGGGCAGGTCAGGAATTTTGGACAACACGTTTTCCTTGTCCCGGGCGATGTTCCTGAGAACGGCATTCACGAAGCCCTTCGAGCCTGTCCCCGCATATTTGGCCGAAATTTTCACGCTTTCATTGCATATGGCACTGTCCGGGGTCCTGTCCATGTGCAAAATCTGGTGAATGCCCATCATCAGGATGATCCGGACGGAAGGGGATGTCTTGCCTTTTGCATATCTTCCCAGCACCTCATCCAGCAGGAAGGCGTTCTTCAGTGTTCCCATGACGATGGCGGTGGCAAAAGCGCGTCCTATCCCGTCCAGACTGTATTTTCCCAGGTAATGGTCCAGGGACAGATTGGAATAGCTTCCCTTGTTCAGGACATCATACAGGCATTCGAAAGCCGCCAGTCTGTCCTTCATCTATCTTCTGTTCCTGGACAACAGGATGAGCCGCACGAGGTTTGCAACCGCAGCCAGGGCGGCGGCGATGTATGTCATGGCTGCGGCCCTGAGCACTTTTTTTGCAGGGATGATCTCGTTGCGGGCAAGGATATCCCGGCGTTCCAGCAGTTCCAGTGCCCTGCTGCTGGCGTTGAGTTCCACCGGCAGGGTCACCAGATAGAACAACACAGCGCCCCCAAACAGCACGATTCCAGCATAGACCAGCTGTTCAATGCCAAAGATCAGGCCGAATATGGCAGCATAGGGTCCGAACATGGACCCGATTTTGGCGACGGGAACAAGAACGGAACGAAGTTTCAGCGGTCCGTAACCCTCCTTATGCTGGAGAGCATGTCCTGTCTCATGGGCCGCGACCCCAAGGGCGGCAAGGGAGTGACTGTCATGGACGGTCTGGGACAGGCGCACCACCCGTTTTCGTGGGTCATAATGGTCGCTGAGGTTTCCCTCCACCCTCTCCACTGTCACGTCATGCAGGCCTTCGGCGTCAAGAATCGCCCTTGCCGTGTGGTGTCCGCTGTAGCCTCTCTCGTTTTTGATTCCGGAATACTTCCTGAATGTCCTGCTCACATTGGCCTGCGCCCATATGGACAGAATCAGCGTGGGAATCACCAGAATCAGATAATATATGTCCAAGCCATAGAATAGTTCCATCTCTCATCCTCCCGGAGCATGTAATATTGCTCCTTTTTCGAGATTGTGCCCGCATTGGCCCACGGACATCCTGCATCGGTTCTCAAACTGCAGCTCATATACATACAATACCCCCGGCATGCATTTGATAACCAGTCTGTCCTTGCGTATTTCCAGAATCCGCCCGGGTTCCCCGGGACATGAATCCATGGCATGGCCCGTCCGTTGGATCTTGATCTTCTTTCCCTTGTAAAATGTATGGCTTCCCGGCCATGGATGCAATCCCCTGACCCTGTCATGGATGGTTTTGGCATCTGTTTTCCAGTCGATGAGACCGTCTTCCCTTTTGAGCAGGGGGGCATAGGTGGCCTTTCCGTTTTCCTGTGATATTTTTACCAGTGTCCCTTTTTCCAGGGCATCCAGGGTTTTCAACAAAAGTCCTGCACCTTTATGCTTGAGCAGGTCGTGGAGGGCGCCGGCATCCATGTCCTCCGGGATGTCCACCTTCTCCTGCAGGAGGATGTCCCCGGTGTCCATGCCTGTATCGGTCATCATGGTGGTGACACCCGTCTCCTTTTCCCCATTCTTAATTCCAGGTCTACGTACCTTATAGCCATTTTATTCTGTCACCGTATGCTCTTTATACGCCCGCTCGTATGCTCTTTATCGGATGTTCTTTATCCGCC
>JAWOHX010000157.1:0-3712 GCA_046484975.1 Clostridia bacterium | reverse complement strand
GAGGAGGCATTCCAACAATTCCTCCAGGGGATACAGGATTACTTCGTGTTCGCTTATCAGCGTGTGGTGCGCGAATACCCGGATGATGTGCGGCGTGAAGTCTGTGGGGAAGGGTGAAGATGGAATACATGACCTGGTCACCAGAGTTCCCGATGGTCAGGATGCCATCCTCCAGCGTGATGCCAGTGATGTCCAGCTTTTGAGCCGGGAGAACCGGATTGGGAACAACCGGATCAGGCATTCCTGATTCCACGGGTCCCTCCACGGAACCCGATGGCGTTTTTGTAACGGCACTGATGTATCCCGCTGCATTGGCAAACAGCTTTACCAATCCATATACAGAAAAAAACAACAGCAATACCACTGTCGATATGACCACTGCAGACTTTATGTTTTTTGATTTCATCCATGTCCCCTATTTCATGTATTGAAGCATCTTCTCCACTGCATTTGCCATTCCACGGGCCAGTCTTTCCTGGTAGTCCGGGTCAATGAGACGCTGCAGTTCCTCCGCATGCGTCATGAATCCCGTTTCCATAACGACCGCCGGCATCAAGGTCTTTCTCAAGACCACGAGTTTGTCCCTGTCCCGGATTCCGGCATCGTTCGCTCCGGTGGCTCTGAGGGTTTCTTCATGGACAATTGTAGCAAACAATTTCCCATTGGGCAAGCTGTAGTTGGCTGTTCCCGGGAATGCCAGTGTCATGATCCCCGAATAACTCCTGTCATTCAGGGTATTGCAATGGATGCTCAGGAACAAAGCTCCCCCGAGTGCATTGGCAATGTCCGTCCGTTCAAACAGGCCCACAAATTCATCGGTGCTCCTTATCATGTAGGTCCGGATGCCTTGATCCTCCAGTGCATCCCTCAACAGGATGCTGATTTTTAAGTTCAGGTCCGCTTCCCTGATGTCCCCTGCCATGGCACCGGGATCCCTTCCTCCGTGGCCGGGATCGATGACCACGATCCTCTCCCCGGGCTTAGCTTTCCGGATGATGTTGATGTGGGAGTAGCCGGGTCCGCAGTTCACCACGTATTCGAAAACATCCTTCGCGGTGATGGTCAGATACACCCATGTCCCTTCCCTCCTGACCGTGTACTGGAGGATGAAATCATCGTTTACATACACGACGCCTTCCTTGAAAAGGTATTTGGGGTCCTGGAAGCGGTATGTCACACTTTTCCCGCCGTCTGCGGTGGACATGGTGTAGTACGGGACGGCAGCCTCATTGGTGCCGGCGATGGCAAGCCCCTCCATCCTGATGTATTTCCTGTCCCCTGCATTGTGGTAGAGGACATTGGAAATGACCGGGGGATGGATCCCCACCACCAGGTTCTCCGTGTTTCGTTCCAATTCAAACCGCATCTGGCCGTTGGTCCCGATCTCCACAATGCTGCCGGTTTGGGATGGATATGCCCTTACAAAGGAGACCATGGATTCATCCACCTGCAGCATGGTTTCGGCCTGGGACAAGGCCACGGGAAGATGAAGGACAATCCGGAAAGGGTCCGAAAGCCTTGAAATGGTGAACCCTTTATAATCCGGGGTCAGGATGGTGACGCGGTTGCTCCGGTATTCGATGCGTTTGGCCTGCTCCATATATGTGCCGTCCACGGATATGACGAGGCTGAAGCCCGATGCCTCCGGTTGTATGGTATATTTGTATTTCCCATTCAAATCGAAGACCAGCCGGAATACCCCGTCCTGGCTGAGAGAAGAACGGGTCCTGTGGAAGGTGGTTCCCTCCGACGGGGTTTGTGTGATTTTGAAATTTTTCAGGTCCAGTACGATCCTGTCGGGACCGGAAAGGGAAAAATGGGAGATGAGTTCGATGTCCCCCCCTGTGAACGTGATTCTGTCGCTACCGGTTCCTTTGACAATAGAGATTCCTCCGGTCGTGGGATTAACCACCGGGGGTTCCGGCTCTTTCACCTCTGACATGCCCATGAGCAAGAGGTATGCCTCTGCGCTGGCATACGAAATGCCCTCCCTGATCATCACCGGGGCAGACAATGATCTTTCCGTTCCGTTGACATGAACATCAATCGATCCATTTTTAAAGAGGATGGCCTGGTCGTTTGACTCCACCCTGACGCTTTGTGTCGACTGGTCCCAGCTGACCAGGGCATTGAATGCTTCAGAAAGCCTGCGGATGGGAAGATAGTCGTATCCCTCTGCCTTCAGGATGTCAATGGTACTGACACGGACTTCCCCCGATGCGGACCGCTGCTCCACAAGCAGCCTATCCTCGTTCAACGTAGCGGTGTACCCGGCGGACATTACATTTCTCATTGAAAAAAGAAACAGGAGCAACAGGAGCAGGATTCGTATCTTATTCATAAAGGATTTCCCTTCATATTCTTCTCTTTTGTGATAATTAAGATTATACTTCTCTTTCCCGTCCCTGTAAATGGGTTTCTCTTTTTTCGGCAAAATGAAAACCGGCCATCCTGCGCCCAGGATGGCCGGGAATGATACATGTCATTGCTTGAACCGTCATGTTGACGGGATCAGGGCTGCATTGCGCCAAAGAGCACCAGCCATGCCAATATGGACTTGGCGACCAGGCTCAGGACAATGTAGGTCCTTTCGCCATATGCATATTCCTTCCACTTCCCCACCCGCAGATACTGCAGGATCATGTTGATCGGAAAGGTGTTGAACGCCACAAAATATGTGCCGACAATGGCCCAGACGAACCAGGGGACCATGTCGAAATTGCCTGTCCCGAACATATAGAGGAAAATGACGATCCAAGGCGCGATCCCTGCGATGGATCCCCATACAAAAGGACCCCAGTTGACGCTGCCCTTCTCTTTTCCTGAGTTCAGCTGTTCCATCACCAGGCCAAAGAGGTTCATGGAGGCGTTGACGATGAAAATGAGGATGAGGGATGCGATGTCGTAGATGCCGAACAATGTGGATATCAGCACGATCATGATGGAGGAACTGATGGCATATTCAAACCAGCGGAAGCGGTTGATGCCTTTCTCCAGATCCCGGTTGTATTTGTCATTGAGCTTCTTTGGTATGGATATCAGGGCATGGGCCCCAGCGGATATCAACAGGAACACCGCCACGAAAATCCCGAAGGGAAGGTCGAACAGCGCCCTCGATGTCTGCTCCAGGGACATGGTCTGTGTATTGAAGGTCAGGTAGAACTGGGTAATCTTCGGCATGAATTCTGCGATGTTCTGGATCACGCTGGTTGCCAGGAATATCATCAGTATCCCCTGCAGCAGATGAAGGCCTCCCATGATCAAATTGAATCTTCTGAGTTTGTGCAAAGTTTTTTCATTCATTGTGGTTTTCCCCCCTGAAAAATTATATTTTATTATGAATATTATACCCACATGTATCGTCTTGATTCATCCGGTGCTCTTGTTTATATGCAACAGCACAATTGACCCGTTGTCTTATTCCATTTCCTTCAGGATATCCAGTATTTCCATGGGGTGTTCCGCAATGTGGTTCGGCTCCCCTTTCTGAATGAGGGTGCGGCAATCCCCCGCCCATGCGGCGGATATGATCCGGATGGGCACCTTCTTGCAGGCTTCGATGTCCCTCAGTTCATCCCCCACATAAACAGCCTCCTTCGAATCCAGTCCCAGTATCTTCAGAAGGTGTCGGATTGGCTTGTCCTTGCCAAAGATATTTTTCTCGGAAAGGACATAGGTGAAACCGGTCATCATGTTGTTTGAAAGGAACTGA
>JAWOHX010000015.1:0-13212 GCA_046484975.1 Clostridia bacterium | reverse complement strand
GACCGTCTTCCCTTTTGAGCAGGGGGGCATAGGTGGCCTTTCCGTTTTCCTGTGATATTTTTACCAGTGTCCCTTTTTCCAGGGCATCCAGGGTTTTCAACAAAAGTCCTGCACCTTTATGCTTGAGCAGGTCGTGGAGGGCACCGGCATCCATGTCCTCCGGGATGTCCACCTTCTCCTGCAGGAGGATGTCCCCGGTGTCCATGCCTGCGTCGGTCATCATGGTGGTGACACCCGTCTCCTTTTCCCCATTGATGATGGCATGGCTGATGGGGGCAGCGCCCCTGTATTTCGGCAGCAGCGAGGCATGTACATTGATGCAACCCAGCCTGGGGATGGACAAAATCTCCCGGGGGAGGATCTGTCCGTAGGCACAGGTCACAAAGACCTCGGCCCCTGCGCCTTTCAGGATGTCCACCCATTGCTTTTCCCGGATCCTTTCGGGCTGGATCACCGGGATGTTGTTTGCCTGGGCAAAGCACTTCACCTCGCAGGAAGCCAGTTTTTCCCCTCTGCCCTGTTTCCGGTCGGGCTGGGTGACGGCCATGGCCACCTGGTGGCCACTTTCCAGGAGTCCGGACAGGCTTGTCCGGGCAAAATCGGGGGTGCCCATGAAGACCACCCGCAAGCTCATTCCATCTCCTCCTCGCCCTCTGGCTTATGCTCCGCAGGATCCACGTAACGGATCACCTTATCGGTGAAAAGGATGCCTTCCAGGTGGTCCATCTCATGACAGGCCACCACAGACAGGAATCCTTTCATCTCACCGGTGCAGGTGTTTCCGAATCGATCCTGGTAACGGACCTTGATATGCTCCGGCCTCTCCACTTCCCCATAGACATCCGGGACGCTGAGACAACCCTCCACCTCAATGATGCTGCCATCCTGGCACAGGATTTCCGGATTGACCATCTCCCGAATTCCATCTCCGGTGTCATAGACAAGAACCCTTTTCAGGACACCGATCTGGGAAGCCGCAAGACCCACGCCGATATCCGAATCGTACATGGTGTCTGCCATGTCTTCCAAAAGCATGTGAAGCCTGCCGTCAAATTTCTCAACGGTCCTGGCCTTCTTTCTCAATATGGGATCCCCGTCGGTCCTGATGTTCCGTGTCGCCATTGTCAGCCTCTCTTTTTTAAAACATTATACCATATTCAATCCGTCTGTTTCTATGCTCAGATGAACGCCCGCCGGAAACTTCCGGACGGCATAAAAATAGATTTTCCTGATTTCCTCGTGGAACAGCAGCGGGTCATCGGATTTCACCACCATCCGGTAACGGTAGGCATTCCGGATCCTGGATACCGGGGCGTAGACGGGCCTGGAGGCTTCCAGACCGGAGGCAGTCGCCAACCCGTAGGCCTTGTCCGCCCATGCTTTCACGTCCCCGTTGTTCTTCCCGGAAAAAACAAGCCTTCCCACATACCCGAAGGGAGGATAGGACAAGGCCTGCCGCATGCCGCATTCCAACTTGTAGAAACCTTCATAATCCTGCTCCATGGCCCTGTCGATGGCATAGGACCCGGTATTGTAAGCCTGGATGACGGCTTTTCCCTCCTTGCTTCCCCTGCCCGAACGGCCGATGGCCTGGGTCAGCAACTGGAAGGATTTTTCCTGGGCATCATGGCTGTTGTCCTGGGTGAGGGTGTCCGCGCACAGAACGCCAACCAGGGTGATGTCGGGGAAATCATGTCCTTTTGCAATCATCTGGGTGCCGATGAGGATGTCGATTTTTTCATTCTTGAATGTGTCCAGAATCCTCATATGGGAATTTTTGTATCCGGTGGTGTCCAGGTCCATGCGGATTACGGAGGCAGACGGAAACATATCGCGCACCTCCTCCTCCACCTTCTGGGTGCCTATGCCGAAATCCTTGATCAGGGTGCTTGTGCAGGAAGGACAGGCATTGACGGGCCGTATGGCATATCCACAGTAATGGCACACCAGCATGTTCCGGGTCTTGTGGTAGGTCAGGGACACGTCGCAGTCCCTGCATTTCACCGTCTCCCCGCAGGTGCGGCACAGATAAAAGGAGGAATATCCCCTTCGGTTGATGAACAAGAGGGTCTGGTCTTTTCTTTCCAGGTTCTCACGGATTTCCTGCTGCAGGATGCGGCTGAAGATGCTCCGGTTGCCTTCGGCCAGTTCCTGACGCATGTCCACCAGCCGGGCTTTCGGCTTTTCCCTGGCATGGATCCTTTGCTCGATCCGGATGACATTTCCGCCAGTGTCCATCCGGTGGTAGGTCTCCACCGACGGGGTGGCGGAGCCAAGGACCAAAACAGCTCCCTCCAGGCCGCAGCGCATGTGGGCAACATCCCTGGCGTCGTACCGCGGAGTATTCTCGCTTTTGTACGAAGGGTCATGCTCTTCGTCGATGATGACAAGGCCCAGGTTCTTCAAAGGGGCGAAGATACAGGACCTTGCACCCAGACCGATCTTGGCTGTCCCCATGTTCAGCTTCTTCCATTGATCCAGCCGTTCACCCATGGACAACCTGCTGTGCAGTACGGCCACCAGATCTCCGAACCTTCCCACAAACCGTCGTATCATCATGGGGGTCAGTGAAATCTCCGGCACCAGCACGATGATATCCCGACCGGCTTCCAGGGCCTTTTCCGCCAGGCGCATGTAGACCTCTGTCTTGCCGCTCCCTGTGACCCCGTGCAGAAGGTAGGCCCCTTTCCTGTGGCCTGACAATGCTTCGGAGATGCGTTCCACCGCCTCGGTCTGCTCACCGGTCAGACTTTCATGGACGGTGGTGTCCAGATCCCCCATCGTTTCCTCCTGACGTGCCACCTCCTTGTCAAAGACCTGGACGATGTTTTTCTTCGCCATGGTCCTTACCACGGTCCTGGAGATGCCCTCGTAGTTCTCGAGGTCCGCCAGTCCCACTTCCCCGTATTCCACGAGGAGTTCGGTGAGGCGGATCTGCTTTTCGTTGGAAAATTCCCCCCGCTCGGTCATGTCCAGCGCTTCTTCGGGGGATATGGCCAGGCGGACATGCTGCAGGGTTTTTGCGCTGATGTTCAGGACACTTTCCTCTTCCAGTCTGAGCTGTCCCTGCGAAAGCAAACGGTGGAGGGCTTGCCTGTCCCCATCTGTCCGCAGGAGGTATTCCTCCAGCTGTACCCGGATGCCGTCAGGTCCCACGACGAACCGCTGTCTTTTGACTTTCAGGCCGGATGGAATCATGGCGTTGAGCGCCTGCCCGTAGGTGCAGAAATATTTGTCGCGGATCATCCTGGCCAGCCGGAACATGTCCTTGGTGGCCACGCTTTCCCCGTCGATGACATCTGAGACGGCTTTCAGCTTCCTGGTGTCCCCGGCATCCACAAAATCCAGGAAATATGCCGTCCGCAAGGCATTGCCGCGGCCGAACGGCACACTCACCCGTTTTCCCGTTTCCACAATCTGTTCCAGATGGGACGGGACCAGGTAATGGTAGATCCGGTCATAGGATCTCACTGTATTCACGATGATCACTGCACAGACTTTCAACACATGTCACCCCGTCCATATTATCATAAAAACTCTCCCTTGATTCAGGGAGAGTTTTCAATGTTATCTGGAATGCAATCAGAAATTCTGGGAGTCCCGTTTGATTTTCTTGGTCGAGGTCTTCTCGAACTCCTCGGACCGGATCTGGAACCCGCGGATCTTCTTGTATATGGGCATGTCCTTGTTGATGTTCCGGATTTCCTCTTCCACCAACAACCGGATGGAGGGTTCGTCCGTCGCCTTTTCCTCTGCCTTGAGGGTCTCCAGGTTGGGGACGATATAGGCAAAAATCTGTGTTTCCCCGTTGGCTTCCTTCCCCACCACCATGGACTCCAGGATATATGGACTGTTGTTGATGACGGTCTCAATCTCCTCAGGATAGACGTTTTTCCCATTGCTCATGACAATGATGTTCTTTTTCCGGCCTGTGATATAGATGTAGCCCTGCTTGTCTGCATATCCGTAGTCCCCTGTCAGGAGCCAGCCATCCTTCAGGACCTTGGCAGTGGCTTCAGGATCCTTATAGTATCCCAGCATGACATTGGGCCCGCGGACCGCCAATTCGCCGGTGCCTTCCGCATCCTTGTCCACAATCTGCACTTCCACCCCTGCGATGGGGATGCCGATGGAGGCCAGTTTGCTGGCCCCTTCGGGATTGGCCGTGACCAGCGGGGCACATTCGGTGAGGCCGTATCCCTGGATGATTGTGAAGCCCATGCTGTACAGGGCTTTCCCCGTCTCGGGATTCATGGCCGCCGCTCCTGCGACAATCAGCCTCAGTTTTCCGCCCAGGCTTTCATGGACCTTGGCGAAGAGCTTCTTCCGGATGTCAATGCCGATTCTTTTCAATGCGAATGTCACCTTGAGTGCTCCAAGGATTTTCTCTTTCCCGCCTTTTTCCAGGCTGGCCTTGTTCAGGATCTTGGCGTACACATTGTCCAGGATGAGGGGTACCACCAGAAGGATGGTTGGATTGACCTCCCTGACATTGTCCCCGATGTAGCGCAATCCTTCGCAGAAAGCGATGCTGACGCCGTATTTGATCATGCCCAGGAAGTCGCAGGTGCATTCGTAGGTATGGTGGATGGGTAGGATGGAAAGGACTCTGTCGGTCTCGTCCAGTTTGGCCATCTTGTGCATGGCGTTCGCCACCGTGCAGACATTTTTGTGGGAAAGCATGACACCCTTGGGAATTCCCGTCGTGCCGGAGGTAAAGAGCAGCATCCGCATTTCGTTCTCGTCCACGGGGGCGTTTAGGAACCTTTGGTCTCCCTCCGCAACAAGTTTTTTCCCTGTCTCAAGGAGCTCTGCAAAATCCTCGTCCATGTTCACGAAGAGCCTGACGCTTTTGACTTTTTCCTTTACCGCGTCTGCATGGTTGGTGTATTTGCCTGAATAGACGAATACGCTCGCCTCGCAGCGGTTGAGCAGATTGCAGGTCTCCTGTGGCGTGATTTCCTTGTCCACGGGCACGATGACGCCGATGCCATTGATGGTGGCCATGTGGGTGACACACCATTCGTAGCGGTTCTCACCAAGAACCCCTATGAAATGGTCCTTGTATCCCATGTCGATGAGACAGGTGCCCAGGGCGTTTACGTCGTCGTAATATTGCCCGTAGGTGGTCTCCACCCATTTCCCGTCTTTTTTACTCAGGAAAGCTTCCTTGTCTTTGAATTTATTGTAGCTGTTCAATAGAATTTCCTTCATGGTTCTTAAATCTTCCATGCAACAATCCTCCTTTAAGGACATATTTATCACCTGGTTATAATTATTGCATTTCAGACGACAGGATGTCAAGTTTTTTGAAGGATTTATCCAGAATGACATCGGTGTATGTCCGGGATATGGCGAAGAGCTCACTGATGACCTTTGCAGATGCTTTGACGGAGAAAAGCCTCCCGGGATCGGCTCCCAGGATGTGCTCCATGGCCTTCAGGGTTGGCGCGGAGACAGGCAGGCCTTCCTCACAGCAGACAAGCCCCCCGTCGTTGCTGGAGAACCTCACACCGTTGGCCGGGCTGCTCCCGCAGCGGACGCAGGCTCCGATGCAGGGGCAGAACCCTTCCTGGGCCAGCAAACGCAATTCAAATATGGAGGACAGCAACCGAAGGTCGCTCCTGCCGGTGGACAGCATGTAAAGGGTGTTCAGCAGGAGCTTCATCTGCTCTTCGGAGGGTTGGTCCTCCAGAATGACGCAAGCCGCCACCTCCACGTAATGGGAGGCGCAGTACAGACGTTCCAGACTTTCAGACAGGGAGGAAAAATCCTGCATCATCCTGCTTCCCGTCAGGATGTTTTTCTCCCGGGAAACCACACATTCGAAGATCCCGCAATAGAAAAGCCGGGTGCAGAAGGACAATTGGGACCCCTGCTTCCGAACCCCCCTGGCGATGATAGACATCCTGCCTTTTTCAAAGCTCAGGATGGTCAGGATCTTGTCCGCTTCATTGTAATCCATGGTCTTGACCACGATCCCACGGACGGTCAGGTAAACCACTGCCTTGTCCCTTCCCTAGTCATACCCCATCATCCTCATGTCCCTCTTGTTGTTCCTCCAGCCTTCCCGGACTTTCACCCACAGGGTCAGGTAGACCTTCGCATCCAGGAGGTTCTCAATGTCCCGGCGGGCATGGGTTCCGATTTTCTTGAGCATCTCGCCTTTTTCCCCGATGATGATGCCCTTGTGGGATTTTTTCTCGCAATAGATATTGGCTTGGATGTCGATGATTCCCGTTGTCTCCCTCTCCTGGAAAGACAGCACCTCCACACCGGTCCCATGGGGAATCTCCTCCCGCAGGAACAGGAGCATTTTTTCACGGATGAACTCACCCGCCAGGTTCTTTTCCGGCTGGTCGGTGTACTGGTTCTGGTCGAAATACATGGGTCCTTCCGGCAGAAGCTCCAGTATCAGCCCTTTCAGGATGTCCATGTTCTTCCCTGTGAAGGCACTGATGGGTAATATGCTGTGGAACGGAGCCAGTCCAGAGAGTGTTTTTATGGACCGGATGATGTGTTTTTCCTCGTACATGTCGCATTTGTTGACCACACAGATGGTCCTTTCGTGCCGGTCCTTCAGGCGGTGGATGATCTCCCTGTCATCTTCCCCGATGACTCCCCCGTATCCGGGCTCCGTGACCAGAAGCACCAATTCAACGCCGCTGAGGGAGGAAACGGCTGAGTTCACCATGTATTCCCCCAGCTTGTTCTTGGGTCTGTGGATGCCCGGGGTGTCCATGAAGACCATCTGGTGGCCTTCCTCGGTCAGGATGCCCCGCACCGTGTTCCTGGTGGTCTGGGGCTTTGGTGAAACAATGCTGACCTTTTGCCCGGTGATGTTGTTCACCAGTGTGGATTTTCCGGTGTTGGGCCTGCCCACCACGGATATGAATCCTGACCTGAACATCATGTCCCCTCCTTCTTTCCTGTGTATTCAAAATGATGGGGGAGAAGCTGTCCCAGGGTGAATACCAAATCCTGCCTGTCCCTTCCTCCCACTGCGACTTTTCCGTCCATGTCCATGAACTCGCTTAAGACCTGCCTGCATATCCCGCAGGGATAGGCATATCCGTCCAGGTCCCCTGTCACTGCGATCCCGGTGAATTCCCTCTCCCCTTCGGACACCGCCTTGGCCACGGCGCAACGTTCCGCGCAGATGGTTGCCCCGTAGGATGCGTTCTCCATGTTGCATCCGGTATATGTTTTTCCGCTTTTTCCTTGCAGGCAGGCCCCGATCCTGATTCCCGAGTAAGGTGCGTAGGCATGGGCATAGGCCTGTTTCGCCTGTTCCATGAGTTTTTTCATAGGATTACCTCCAGTATTTTATACACGAGCAGGGCTGCGGAGATGCCCAGGGTGGCACCAAAAAGGACCTCCAGGAAACTGTGTATGCCCGACCTCATCCTGCTCTGGGCCACCATGGCAGCGATGACATAGGCAATCAACGCCGCATAGACATTCCATGTGATGATGACGATGACAGTGGCAAGGCAGAAGGCCACCGTGCTGTGCCCGCTGGGGAACCCGCCTTTGAGAGGGGTTCCTTTCCTGGTGATGACCTTGATGACGATGACGCCTGCAAGGCTCACCCCCACCGCCAGAAAAGAGAAATGGAACGGGGAATCCAGGATGATGCGGACCAGCTTCTCCACTTCCTCCACGGCTTTGTTCTGGAAGACCAGATAGCCCGAGAACACCGCGAAAACCGACGATACCAGGACGGCTCCCGCCGAGATGTCCTTGGCCACCCTGACCTGGTCGTCAAGTCCCGTCGTGATGGCGTCACCCAGCTTCTCGATGGCCGTGTTGAAGAGCTCTGAAATCACCACGAAGGTCACCGCCATGAACACGAACATGACCTCCTGGACATTGAGGTTGAAAAAAAAGCTCAAAAACACCAGGATGACCGCTGCAGCGATATGGATCCTCATGTTCCTCTCACTTTTCAAGGCATAAAAAAGGCCATGGATGGCATGATTGAAGCTGTCGGTGACCCGATGCTTTTTTTTCATCTCACATATCCTGCACGGTCCAGGATCTCTTCCTGTTTCCGGTTCATCCTTTCTTCCTCCGCGGTGTCCCGGTGGTCATATCCCAGCAGGTGCAGCATGCCGTGGCATGCCAAAAAAGCCGTTTCCCTTTCCACGGAATGCTCGTATTCCTCCGCCTGGGACAGTGCCTTGTCAAAGGAAATGACGATGTCCCCCAGAAAAACCCTTCCCGTCCCCGCGTCGGCATCCTTCCGGGTGATTTCCAATCCCTGTTCCCCTGCTTCCAGCATGGGAAAGGAGAGCACGTCGGTTTCCCGGTCAATCTCCCGGTATTCCCTGTTGAGCCGCCGGATATGGGAATCCTCCGCAAAGGTGATGTCTGCTTCCAAGGGTACCCCGGAATGTTCTGCAACGCAGTGCACCATCACTTTTTTCGCGATGCGGATGTAGCGGCCGATCTTTTTTTTCCCGTACATATCCACACTATTGATTTTTAGTCTCAATGTTTTCCGCTCCTTTGCTGTCAGGATACTGGATCCGCTGATGGAAGTATCCGTTGGCCACCTTGGTGAATGCATCGGCAATGTCGTCAAAATCCTTGAAGGTCAGGTTGCACATGGAAAACTGGTTGTCATCGATCTTTTCCTTGATGATCCTTCTGACCAGTCCTTCGATCTCCCCCCGGGTGCTTGATCCCAAAGAGCGGATACTGGCCTCCACGGCATCTGCCAGCAGCACCGCCGCTGACTCCTTGGTCTTCGGCCTGGGCCCGGGGTACCTAAACTCCTCGTCCTTCACCGGCTTGTCCCCTGCGGCTTGCCGGGCTTTCTCGTAAAAGTATTTGACCTTGGTCGTCCCGTGGTGTTCCTCAATGATGTCCCGGATGGGATGGGGAAGCTTGTATTTCTTGGCCAGCTCCACACCGTCCTTCGTATGGTTCACAATGACAAAGGTGCTGAGGGATGGGGTCATCTTGTCATGGGGATTCTCGTTGATGGTCTGGTTTTCCGTAAAGAAGCCCGGTCGGTTGAGCTTGCCCACGTCATGATAATATGCACCGACCCTCGCCAGCAAGCCATCGGCACCGATGGCTTCCGCCCCGGCCTCTGCCAGGTTTCCCACCATCAGGGAATGGTGATAGGTGCCGGGTGCTTCCAACAGAAGCCTTTTGATGAGAGGCTGGGTAGGATTGGAGATTTCCAGCAGCTTGAACGGTGTGATGAGGTTGAAAAAACCCTCGAACACGGGCAGCAGTCCCAGGGTGATGATGGAGGCCCCGACACAGCCTGTCATGATGACGGCGCTCTGCAGCAGCAGGTCTGACGTCACCCATTCCCGTCCTAGCAGGAAGGCGATGGATGCCAGCACCAGAATGTTGAAAGCACCCACCACGAATCCGGACAGGGCCAGTTTCAACCGAATGCTGGTCTTGCGTATGATATAGATGCTCAACAGGCTTCCTGCGATGAGCATGGCGGTGTATGCGATGTCCGCCTGGAACATGAGGGTGAATCCGATGGCGGAGACGACACTGAGCACCGCTGCGGTTTTCTCGTCCAGCAGAATGGCGATGAGCATGGGGATGATAAGGACCGGGACCACCAGGTATTGCTCGCCAGGGATGAGATAGGCAAGAAAGAACACCAGTGTCAGGATGATTCCGGCGACGAGAAGTTTTTTCCTGTCATACCTGTATCCCACCTGCAGGATCCGGATGAAGACGAACACCAGGGAAGCCATCAGCAGCACTATGAACAGGACCATGGCAAAACTGTAGAAATCGAAGCCTTCGGCCCGGAGGAGCCCCATGTCCTGGAGCAGCCTGAGCTGGTCCCCGGTGAGGGGTTCTCCCCTCGAGGCAATCCGCGACCCTTTGATGACAGTCACCGGGCTGTTCCGTATGATCTCTTCGTAGGCTGCCTGTCTGGCCCGGATGGTCAGGGATTCATTTTCTATGCTGTTGATCCTGAGGAAAACCTCCGCCATGTGCCCGGATATTTCCTGCACTGCCACATTCATCAGCCGGGCGGATATCTCATACTTGAAAAGACCTGCTATTTGAATCAGGTTGCCCTCGAAGATGTCGGAACTCTGTATATCGGCGAACAGGAGCTTGAAATTGGTCTTGAAATGCTCATACTCCGTGTCCCCGAGGGACGAAAGCAGCAGGATGGCGTCTTTCTCGGTGAAGACGACCCCTTTTCCGGATGCGTAGGAAATATATAAATACAAGGTGTTTTCCCTGTTTTGGCGTACCGCTTCCTGGGTGGGAAACTGCCTCCTGATCTCCACCCTTGCCTGGTCGGTTGTCTTGAAAAAATCGATGACTTCCTCAAAAGCCGTGAACATGGCCTCGTTGACCCGGATGACCACGGGTTTCTGGTTCTCGTATGCAGCCACTGCCCTCATGCGGGTCCCCTGCTCATCGTAAAAATCAAAGGGGGCGTAGATGTCTGATTTCGCTTCGTTCTGAGGGGTCACCGGTGAATTCAAGGGTGATAATTTCAGGAATATCAGCAGGGAAATGGCGATGATGGTCAATCCGACAATCAAGATGGACAGGGCCAGATGAAGCTTATGGCTTTGCAATTTCTTTTTCATGTCCTTTTCACCTGCCTCCCGGATTTGTCGTTCTTCTCATATGCCTTGATGATTTTCTGCACCAGTTCATGCCGTACCACATCCCGGTCGGTGAGATGCACGAACCCAATTCCCTTGATTCCCCCCAGCACCTTGATGGAGTCCACCAGTCCGGATTTCCTGTCCGGTGGCAGGTCGATCTGGGTGATGTCCCCGTTGACGATGGCCTTTGAACCGAAACCCATTCGGGTGAGGAACATCTTCATCTGCTCCCGGGTGGTGTTCTGGGCTTCATCCAGTATGATGAAGGAATCATCCAGGGTCCTTCCCCTCATGTATGCCAGGGGAATGACCTCAATGATGCCTTTTTCCTTGTTCCTGAGAAAGGATTCTGTTCCGAGAATCTCGTACATGGCATCATAGAGGGGTCGAAGATAGGGGTCCACCTTGCTCTGGAGATCCCCGGGCAAAAACCCCAGTTTCTCTCCTGCCTCCACCGCCGGACGGGTCAGGATAATCCGGTTCACCTTTTTTTCCCGGTATGCGGTCACCGCCATGGCCACGGCCAGGAAGGTCTTTCCCGTGCCCGCAGGCCCGATGCCGAAGGTGATGTCGTTCTGCCGGATGGTCTCCACGTATTTCTTCTGGCCGTAAGTCTTGGACCGGATGGGCTTTCCCTTTGCCGTGAGGCATACGAAATCCACAGGGTGCTCCTTGTCGTCCAGCTGGTTGTCCATGATGAGACCGGCCAGGTAGGTGACGTTCTGGCGGGTGATGGGTTCCCCGTCGATGGAAACGGGCATCAGTTTTTCCATGAGAAGGGCGGCTTTTTCAATGTTTTCCGGTTGCCCCTGTATTTTGATTTCTGTCCCCCTGGAGACGATGTGGACATCCATGAGCTCTTCAATGACCCTGATGTTCTCGTCCTCGCTGCCGAAAAGGTTCATCAGCTGTTCCACGTTATCAAACTCTATGATCTTTTCCAATGAGAATTCCTCCCGTTTCGTCAGGTTCATTATATTATATCCCTGCAGGAAGGGCAATAGAACCAGAATTGTCAACCTCTTATGTTTATTCTGGTTGACATTTAGCACGTCCTATGCTAATTTGTACAAAAAAGGATGCCCATGAAACCGAAAGACCTGACCCGCATATCCCTTTTCGTGGTCCTCATGATCGCCGGAGCAACCCTGCGGATTCCGCTGGGTTTCATTGATGTCACCTTCCAGGCGTTCTTTGCGGTGATGGCGGGACTGCTCCTGGGCCCGGGCAAAGCCGCCCTTGCCATGTCCCTTTATCTGCTCCTGGGCTTGTTCGGCTTTCCCGTGTTCGCATCCGGGGGAGGGGCGGGATATGTGCTCATGCCTTCCTTCGGGTTCATCCCGGGATTCATCCTGGGGAGCTTCGTTACAGGGAAACTGGCGGCAGGAAGCGCCGGGAAAGGCTGGCTAATCCTTCTTTCCATTGTGATCGGCATGCTGTCCATCTACCTCATCGGCATCCCCTACATGAGCATGATCCTGCGTTTTTATCTTGATCGGGCGGAATACACACTTCCGGTGCCAAGCAAGCCCTGCTTGCCAGAGGCGACCAGTGCCTCCATATCGCCCTCGAGCGCGGCCTTGAAGGGTTGCGTCGTCTTCCAGGCCGGGTTTTCGTCGGCCACGGCCCGCACCCGGTCGATCGCGAAGGCGAGTTGGAAATAGAACGGCTGCTCTGACCAGAGCGTACCGTCGTTGTCGAACACGGCGATGCGCTCCGGCGCCGGCACGAAATCGGGCGAGCCCGGGTCCGTCACCGCGTCGACGAACGAGATGATCTGTGTGCGGCTCTCCGAGTCTCGCCACGACGGCAGGGGCTCGGCCTGGACCGCCGCCAGGGCCAGGGAAAGCACCGCCCCGGCGACAACTCGAAGAGCACTGTTCGCGTTCAAGAAGCCCATGCGTTTCGCTGAGGAAAGAAGGAGGGGCGAAGGAACGTTCCCCCGCCCCTCGGGGGAGATGCTACTGGTTCGAACCCGACGTGACGGTTTCCATCACGCGGTCCAGGTTGAAGCTGCCGGGCTTCTGGCGCGGCGGGTACTCCCTGAAGCTCTGAAGCCACCTGGCTACGTAGGCACCCGCGGGCGCGATCATGAACATGTGCTCCACGTACCAGCGGCCGTAGTCCATGCCGATCTCATGCGCGATCTCGAAGGGATCCATGCGCAGGTTGGTCAGCATCGGGGCGCGGAGTTCGACGAAGGGCTCGAGCCAGACGTTCATGCCGTGGGCGCGCTGGACGAGGAAGGTCGCCTTCCAGTTGCCGTAGCGCAGCGCGGCCACGCTGCCGTCGTCCGTCCAGTAAATGAACTCCTTGCGCGGCCATTCCGCTTCGCCACGCAGGGCAGGGCCGAGATCGTAGCCGTCGAGATGTACCTTGTACTTGCGGCCGCCGATGCGCGTGCCCTTCAGGAGATCTTCCTTGACGTTCTGCGCGCCGGCCGCATTGGCCAGGGTGAGGAACATGTCCTCGTGGGCGCCGATGTCGTTGATGATCGTGCCGGGCTCGATGACGCCGGGCCACCGGATCGCCGTGGGGACACGGTACCCGCCTTCCCAGTTGGTGTTCTTCTCGCCCCGGAACATCGTGGTGCCGC
>JAWOHX010000085.1:0-4106 GCA_046484975.1 Clostridia bacterium | reverse complement strand
CATGGTGGGTCTGGACGTGACCCTGCAGGCCCTGTTGCGGCGGCCAGACGCAGAGCGCTTGGCCGGAGGCGGCAAGGTCGCCCGGTTTGTCTCAGAACTGTTTGGGTTCTTCTCACAACACGAGCCCGGTGGGAGAGCCATGGACGGTGCACCGATCCACGACGCGGCGGCGGTGGCGCACGTGATAACTCCCCCCTGGTGCCCCGGATGTTACGATCGGGGTTCTCGTAGGAACGGGAGGTGATCCTCAGGGTGCTGGTGGATGCCTCAACATCCACGGCATACCATTTCATGAAGCTGCTCTCGGGTTTCTCCAGCAGGCAGAGTTCCAGGTAGCCCGTGTCCGCGTCCAGGTATTCCACCTCCAGGGCTGCAACGCTGTACCAGTCGCTGCCCAACCCGGCGAGATAGGTGATGCGGGAAAGATTCACTTCCTCTTCAAATTCCACGTGGAAGGTGATGCCGGCAGTCTTCGGAATCCATCCCGAGGCGGGATTCTTCATGGAACCTAAGTTGAACAGGGCCATGGCCAGGTAGGCCAGGGTCATGGCCAGGGCAATGAGCATGTCCTTCCGGGTCATCTTTCCATTCAATGCCTGCACCTTGGCGGATCTTCCCACGTCTTCCTCCCGTCCCCCTCGTGAATATGTTTTAAACACGCCTCATCTATTATATAATAGATTCACCAAGTTAAAAAGGGAGAATCACCCATGCAGAAAAAACAAAGAGTGACCAACGCCTTTTCCCACAGGGAAAGCGACATCATTCCCTACTCGGTGGATTTCACCATTCTGGAGAAGGAAAAACTCGACCGTTATTTCGGCGACCCTTCCTTTGAGAAGGGCATCGGCAACCACATCCATTGTGCGGAATGGACCCCGGAGCAAACGGAAGTCCCCGGCAATCCGGGGCATTTCAGGGATTTCTTCGGAGTGGTCTGGAATAAGAGCGGCCCGGACAAGGACATCGGCGTGGTGGATACCCCCCTGATCAGGAACCCGGACATGGGGGAATATGCGTTCCCCCGGGTGGACTACGACGCCCTGGACAGGTTCTACCGCCAGCAGCTGGAGGAGAACAACGACAAGTTCATCATCTCCTCCTTCGGCTTCTCCCTGTTCGAGAGGGCCTGGACGCTGCGGGGCATGGAGAACCTCCTCTCCGACATGGTCCTGGAGCCAGACTTCACCCATGCCCTGTTCGAGGCCATCTGCTCCTTCAACCTGAATGTCATCAACTTCTCCCTGGAATACCCTTTCGACGGCATATATTTCGGCGACGACTGGGGACAGCAGAGGGGTTTGATCATGGGGCCTGCCCTGTGGCGGGAATACATCAAGCCCTACCTCAAACGGATGTACGCCCCCTGCAAGGAAAAGGGCCGGTTCATCGCCCAGCATTCCTGCGGGGACATCCACGAGATCTTCCCGGACGTCATCGACATCGGCCTGGACTGCTACAACACCTTCCAGCCGGAGATCTACGACATCGGGCAGATCAAGAAGGAATACGGAAGGGACTTGAGCTTCTGGGGAGCCATCAGCACCCAGACCCTCCTGCCCTTCGCCACCCCGGAAAAAGTCAGGAGCGAAACCGCCCGGATCATGGAGATCCTGGGGAAGGACGGCGGCTATGTGGCCGCCCCCACCCACGCGGTGCCCTACGACGTGCCCTGCGAAAACGTGGAGGCCATGCTGGACGTGTTCCGGAACCAGGACAAATACCTGGGGGTGAAGGCATGAATGCATTTTACCAACAGGCAAAGGAAAACTTAAAAAAAACCAGGGAATGGGCAAAACACATTGCAGCCCATCCCTTCACCGGCTTCAGGGAGTTTGAGACCGCCTCCTTCATCAAAAAAGAGCTGGAAGCCATGGGTTACATCACCCTGTCCGGGGAGGACATCCCCTATGTGAAAGCCGTGCTGGACACGGGCCGGGAAGGCCCGGGGGTCTGTGTCATCGGGGAGATGGACGCCATCTTCCTGGACGGGCCCGTGCATGCCTGCGGACACCACATCAGCTGTGCCGCCATGCTCTCCTGCGCCCTGCTCCTGAAGGAGCATGCAGACAGGGACAACCTGTGCGGCAGGGTCATTTTCATGGCCGTGCCCGCGGAGGAGCACATCGAGACCCCCTACCGGATGGAACTGGAGAAACAGGGCATCATCAGATACCCAAGCGGCAAGCCCGAACTGCTCCACCGGGGACTCTTCGGGGATGTGGACATGTGCGTCATGGTCCACATGCTTCCCCAGGACAACGAGATCTCCATGATGACCTCCGCCAACGGCAACATCATCAAGGAGATCATCTTCAGGGGGAAATCCGCCCACGCGGGCAACGCCCCCCAGGAAGGCATCAATGCCCTCTACGCCGCAAACCTGGCCATCAACGCCATCAACGCCCTCCGGGAGACCTTCACCGAGGACCAGTTTGCAAGGGTGCATCCCATCATCACCAAGGGAGGGGACGTGGTCAACGTGATCCCCTCCGAGGTCAGGATGGAGGCCTATGTGCGGGCCTCCACCGTGGAGCACATGAAATCCATCAACGCCCGGGTCAACCGGGCCTTGACAGGCTGCGCCCATGCCCTGGCCGCTGAGGTGGAGATCAGGGACATCCCCGGGTATCTTCCCATCCACATCCATCCCCTCTTCAACGAGATGGCCATGGAGACCGCAAGGACGGTCTTTGGCGGGGAGATCAAGGTCCTCGGGCACCTTGGCCTTTGTTCGGACATCGGGGACATGTCATGCGTAATGCCTGTGATGCATCCTTTCGTGGGCGGGGTTTCCGGCACCCTTCACGGGGAGGATTTCCGGGTCAGCGACGAGGACATCGCCTATGTGAAGACCGGGGCCTTCCTTGCATCCCTATGCCGTGACCTTCTGGAAAAGGACGCAAAAAAAGCAAAGGAGCTCCTTATGTCCTTTGTGCCCCTGTATCCGGATGTAGAAAGCTATTTCAAGGATGTGGATTCCATGGTTTCAGGGCCTTAGTCCCAAACGCCCCGCTTTTCCGGGCACTGAAGGACCGGCCGGAAGGCCCATCCTTTTTCCACGGTGATGTCCCGGACCATCCCCATGATTTCCCCATGGACAATGCGGATGCCATCCGCCTTTCCCCCCGGCGTGATCCCGACGGCTTCCTTCCTGCGGGGAACCCTCCCCTTCTGGTGATATGACAGCACCCGGGCCTCCAGGAAGATGCCCTTGGTTTTTTCGGTTTTCTTCTCAAACATCAGGAGGGTCTTTTCTTTTTCCTCCGCCAGGATCCGTGCCTCATAAACCATGGCCTTGCTCCCCAGGGCCCATCCAACCCGGATCAGCTCCTGGCGGATGACGATGTCCGAGGTGGCATCGCTCCCATGGGTAACTCCCATGTCGTCCAAACGGGAACGGATCAATGACAGGATGTCCTCCTTCATGGCTCTTCCCCACAGAACACCACGACGCCGAACCGGTCGGGATTGTGGTGGTCCTCCCTCAGGTAGATCCGCTCGTCCTCCTGGCATCCCGACCAGACCATCTGGAGGTCCCTGCGGACTCCCCTGTCCCGGTCATTGACGATGATGTCGAACCCCCGTCTTTCCCCGGCCGCCGGAGCGCCCCCGACGCATTCCCACGGGATGTCCAGGAAGACCTCGTACCCTTCCTCCGTCTCAACCACAGAGACGCCGATCTTCTCCAGTCCATGGATTTTCTCCCCGATGGACTGCACCCTTGCGCAGTTGTCATAGGCCCCGGGCAGCACCATCAGTCCGTAGGTGCCCTGCATGCTGCCGGCTTTCCGGTGCAGTTCGCCGCGATTGTCGAAATATACCTGGATGCTGTCGTTGTCGAAGTAAAATTTCCCGCCGCCAAAGTACACATGGTCGTCGGTGACGCATACCTTGAGCAAAAACCGTTCCCCGTCGTGGCAGGCCCAGGCAGCAGCGGAAAGGTCATGGGGCCCCTCCCAGTGCTTTTCCGCCCTTCGCACCTGGCTTTTGTCCTGCAGAAGGAACAGGGGCTCGCCCCAAAGCGCTTCCTGGCCCCTGCAATGCCTTTTGAAGGGGATTTTCGCAAAGGCACCTTCCGTGTCTTTTTTATTCCCCTGTTCCCC
>JAWOHX010000064.1:0-10722 GCA_046484975.1 Clostridia bacterium | reverse complement strand
GAATGGAAGGATTCCGGCAGGGAATCCTTCCATTCGAAGGACTACCAAGGGCATAGCGGCCTGAGCCTGGGACAGGCACAGAAGGCGCTGAATGTCTTGCACCACATGGGTGCTGTGGATAGGACAGGCAAGGAAGGAAACATGTTCATCTACCAAAGAAGGACCAGGATGGTATCTGACGTGGGATATGGCATAAACACGCAGGAAGCCGGAAAGAGAACAGGAGGCTCACCATGATGGACAAATCCTTGCCTTACCATGAGGTTTTCATGATCCGGGAAGACCTGGTGGGCATACCCTTCCACACGCTTGCTGAAGGCTTTTGCTTTTCCATGTACAAGGAAGGCCATGAGGCCATGTGGGCAGAATTAGAGACTGCGGTGGGGGAATTCACCAGCCCGGAAAAGGCACTGGAATACTTCCGGAGGACATTCCTGGGCAACGGGACCAAGGCCCGGGACAGGTGCATCTTTGTCCTTGACAGTCAGGAGGACATCGCGGGAACACTTTCCATCTGGCATCCGGAGCATTTCCCCGGGGAGACGGACCTTCGGCTCCATTGGCTGGCGGTGCATCCCCGGTACCAGGGAAAAGGCATCGCAAAGGCTCTCATGACCAGGGGGATGGAACTGGCGAAGGGGCTTGGCCTTGGGGAACGCATCTACCTTTCCACACAGACCTGGAGCTTCAAGGCCATCTCCATATACCTGTCCTTCGGCTTCAAGCCACATCCGGCGGACATGCCGGAGGCCTGGGAGATGATTCACAGGGAGATCGGGAAATCAGGAAGGAGATCAATCATATGATCGGGCCACTGGACATAAGGCATCTGGAATCGGGGATGTTCCGGCCATATCAAGTGCAGTTCAACCTCTTCCACCGGATCATGGAATCCCCCGGACACATCGCCCTGGGGACAAAGGACGGCAGCCTCATTGCTTGTTACAACGAGGGATACCCCATGTGGCTCTGGATTCATCCGGAAACTGGTCCAGGGGAGAAACAGGAGAGAATGGAAGCCTTGTCCGCTGCATTGGAGGAAAACAGGATTTTCGGCATTATTGCGGAAGAAGAGGTCTCTTCCTTCTTTGCCGAGGACTATTCGAAAAGGCTGGGTGTCAGGTATTCCTATGCAATGGGCATGGAGGCCTATTGCATGGAAAAACTGAAGGCACCCGGAGGGGTGGAGGGAAGGATGGTGCCCGCGGACGGTTCCCACCTGGCCGTGGTGGCACGATGCATAGCCGGTTTCCAAAAGGATGCCCTCGGGCAGGATGCTGCCGAGGAAGGCATGCAGGAAGCCGCAGGAAGGCTCATCGCATCAAAAAACCTGTATTTATGGGAATCAGGCGGGAAAATTGTCTCCACCTCATATATCTGCCATCGAACCGGAAGGCACGCACGGATCAATACCGTCTATACACCTCCGGAGGAACGGAAGAAAGGTTATGCCAGCGCCCTGATGGCCGCCGTTTGCGGCATCATCCTGGAGGAAGGGCGTAAGCCTCTCCTGTATGCGGACCTGCAGAACCCGGATTCCAACAAGGTTTACAGGAATGTCGGATTCATCCCCCATGGAAAACTTCATGAGAACAGATTCATCTATTGAGAAGAGGACATGGGCAAATCGGACAATATTGCTTTGCACTCAGGAGAGGCATCCGATATAATGGAAACATAGCAAGAGGAGGTAGTCATATGAGAGTATTGGTGGTATACGATTCCTATTTCCATAACACCGAAAAAATCGCCAAGGCCTTTATCCACGATCACACAACAAAAAGCCAGGTGGAAGTCATAAAGGTTCAGGACATCACCGCCGACGCACTGAAGGGCATTGACCTTCTCGTGGTCGGATCACCCACCCGGGCGTTCAAACCCACACCGGACATGGTTCATTTCCTCAAGGGAATCCCCGCCGGCGGACTCAAAGGCATGAAGGCTGTGGCATTCGATACCCGCGTTTCCACGGATGATATGAAATCCAAGCTGTTGGGAACCCTCGTGAAAACATTCGGATATGCCGCTGAACCCCTGGACAAGCTTCTCCGGCAGAAGGGTGCTAGAGTGGTCAGCCTTCCCCAGGCCTTCGTGGTCAAGGACAAGGAAGGTCCCCTGAAACCCGGGGAGATTGAAAGAGCCCGGGATTGGGCGAAAAGCCTTTTGGAATCAGAATAACAGGAGAAATGGCAAGCCATGCAGACATCCCACCGGTTTGAAAAGGAAATCACCAGGAAGGCCAACATACAGTACCTGCTCTTCCTGCCATACGATTATGACGGCATCAGGAAGTTTCCCCTCATCCTCTTCCTCCACGGGGCGGGGGAACGCGGGGAGGATATCCGGAAGGTGAAGACCCATGGACCTCCGAAGATTGTTGAAACGGACAAGGATTTTCCTTTCATCGTGGTATCCCCCCAATGCCCGGAACATACCCACTGGGGAATGATGATGGATGAACTGATGGCCCTGATCGGTGAAATCAAAGACAATTATTCCGTGGATACAAAACAGATTTATCTGACGGGGTTGAGCATGGGGGGATATGGCACCTGGGGCCTGGCTGCCAGGCATCCAGGCGAATTCGCAGCCATCGCCCCCATATGCGGGGGATGGATGCCTCCGCAGGAGGTGCTGACCTTGAAGGACACCCCGGTCTGGGCATTCCACGGGGGAAAAGACAAGGACGTGCTCCCGGAGGAGTCCGAACGGCTGGTGGAACTCCTGCAGAGCCAGGGCGCAGAACATGTCCTGTTGACAATATACCCTGATGCAGGACATGATTCCTGGACGGCGACATATGAAAGCAAGGAGCTTTACCAATGGTTCCTCAGCCACCGGCGGCCTTCTGATGAATCAGCAGATTGAAAAAACGGAGTACATTGAACCCATTCACGGAAAAGGCAGGTGCATGACCTGCCTTTTTTCATGGGAAAGATTGCTTGTCAATACATGTGTGGGTCGCCAGGGGGATGCTTTTCATGGAATGACTGACCATGAAAATCCTGGGCTATCCCTGGTATCCTTGGTTTTCAAGCCCATAGCACTTTTAAACCCTTCCGGGCAAGGGATTGACCATGCTGCAACGTGATGCATAACGGCAGCCATCCTGAAAAATGAAGGAGGAGAAAAAATGAAGAACATCATTGTACTTCTTGCCATCTCACTGATTGTCATGACAGGCACATCCTGCTCAGACTCCAGGGAAATACCCGGCCAGGACATTCACGCCGAAGCAATCCCGTTGCAGGAGGCCACAATCCAGACAGGGGGCATGGATGAATGGATGTCCAGGAGAAGATCGGTGCGGGATTATGCAGATGTTCCCGCCACGATGGAAGGAATGGCCAGGCTGCTGTGGGCAGCCCAGGGTGTCACTTCGGAGCAGGGATACCGCACAATCCCTTCCGCAGGTGCATTGCATCCTTTGGTGCTTTATGTTGCCGCCATCAGGGTGGAAGGTCTGGAACCTGGGATTTACCGGTATGATCCCGGGGCGCACAGTCTCCTGCCCATCCGGGAAGGGGACTTCCGGAGTGACATTGCACGGGAGGCCCTCAACCAGGATTTCATCAGGAAAGCACCGGCTACAATACTCATTTCCGCTGCATATGAGACAACAACTTCCCGATATGGGGAAAGGGGCATCCGTTATGTCCACATGGAAGCAGGCCATGCCTCCCAGAACATATACCTGATGGCGGAATCCATGGGATGGGGGACGGTGGCCGTCGGTGCTTTCAACGACGAAGGTATCAAAGGTGTTTTCATGATGTCAGAAAAGGAAATCCCTCTCTATCTCATGCCGGCAGGCATCAAGCCTTAGAAAGGACTGAAATGACGCAGTGCCAATTCAATGGAAATCCATTGTAATGGCGAAAGGATTTTGTTAAAATGGGCGTATGTCCTGAATCATGACAAAGGAGACCCAATGAGATCCCTTTTATTCATATCCAACGGACGGTTTCACCCTCCTCCCGCAGGAATCAAAAAGGCAAAAAAAATAATCAACGGATTGGATATGTACCGCATGCTCCATGTCAGGAAGCTGGGCAGGATCAAAGACCTTGACCTGGCTGGTTTTGACTGCCTGGTCTTGTTTTTCCATGTCAAGGAGAACATTAAGAACACCGGCTGCATCCAAAAGATCGTTGAATATGTGAACCAGGGGGGGAATGTCCTATCCCTGCATGGATCCACGGCCTCTTTCAAGGGGAACAAGGCCTATACCGACATGCTGGGAAGCATTTTCCTGGGACATGACAAGGTTGAGGACATCTGCATTGCGGGCTTTGTCAACTACACCGTCCGGGATGAACTCTACCACCATGCACTGGTTCAGGACTGTGAAGTGGCTCTTGAGGGAAACGGCATGCCGATATATTGGAAAAGGCGTCATCATGGGGGAAGAGTGGCTTGTTTCATCCCGGGGCACAGGAAAGAGGTGTTCGATCATCCGGAGACCACCGCCATACTGCTGGATGCCTTGCATTTTCTGAATCGGAGGGAGAATGGAAGATGAATGACATGAAGTTGGGTGTCATCGGGCTTGGATCCATCGCTGAATCCATGATGATTTTGTTCCGTCTGACCCGGGGTGTGAGGGTGACGGCCCTGTGTGACATCGACTCATCCAAGTTGGACAGGCATTCCAGAAGATTCAAAAAGGCAAAGGCGTATATCGACTACAACGAACTGCTGGCGGATGACGGTGTTGACTGTGTCTATATCGCTCTGCCCCACTGGCTGCATGATCCCGTGATGGAGGCAGCCATTTTGCACGGCAAACATATCTTCTGTGAAAAACCACTGACCACGGATGCAGGAAATGGAAAACGCATCATGGAACTCGCCGGGGAGGCGGGGATCAAAGTGGCGGTGAACTACCAGTATCGTTACGACAGGAATTGCTATTCGGCAGTGCAGGCCATCCGGCAGGGACTGCTCGGGGACATCCGTTATGTGCGCTGTTATGTCCCATGGAGCAGGGACATCACATATTTTACCAAGGCCCCCTGGCACGGGAGCCTTGCGAAATCCGGAGGAGGATCGCTTATTACCCAGGGATCCCATTTTCTGGACATCATCCTGTGGGCACTGGACTGCAGGCTGAAGGATGTAAACGCCATCCTCGGAAAATTCAGGTTCCCGGAATCCGAAACCGAGGATTTTTCCTGTTTCCAGGCTGTCATGGAAAACGGGACAATCCTGCAGTTTGCCTGCACCATGGCGGAACAAAAGGAACGGCCCGCCGTGATGGAATTCATCGGGGACAAGGGTACGATTTCCTACCGGAAGGTGCACGGGTCCTCCATGAGTTTCCATGGCATCAAAAAGATGAAGGCCAAGCCGGGTGGCCTGGTCATCCATCCCGCCCAGGGCAGCCTCATCGGGTTTCGGGACTGGGTCAACAAGGAAATCCCGCATCTCTGCACAGGGGACGACTCCCTGGCCGTGCTGGAAGAGATTGCAAAAATATATGAGGACGGAGACAGGAGAGAATGAAAAAGGGGTTGAAGATTTTGATTGTCATCGCAGCGGTCCTTCTGATTCTGGGAATTCTCGGCGCCTGGGTATATGCCGACATCTCCAGAAACGACAAAATCAAAAAGTTGCCTGCGAGGCCTGCGGAGAGCATGCAGGACAATGCAAGCCTGGTTCTGTACCAGCTGGAAAACGGCATCCTGCCGGTCTCCTATGACCACCTCATCGGAGCCTGTGACTATATCGACGGCCGCTATGACTGTGCGGATTTCAGGATCATGCCCATCCTGCGCATCCTCTATGTTCACCATGACAAACTGGAGCCGGGGATATCCGCCAGGCTGAAGGATTCACTTCTTGGATTTAGGTACTGGATGGACCAGCCGGGCGAGGACAGCATGTGCTTCTGGTCGGAGAACCACCAGCTTCTGTTCGCCACCGCGGAATACCTGGTCGGGAAACTTTACCCCGGCGAGGTGTTCACCAACACGGGATGGACGGGGGAGGAGCACATGGAAGCAGCCCGGGAAAGGATCCTCATATGGCTGGAACAGCGCTGGCTCTACGGCTTCACGGAATGGTACTCCAATGTATATTATGTGGAGGACATCGCCCCCCTGGCAAATCTCATTGAATTCGCGGAGGATGAGGAAATCGTCATGAAGGCCTCCATCATCATGGACCTTCTGCTGTATGACGTGGCCTCACAATCCTACCGGGGGACATTCGTGTCCACAAGTGGAAGGGCATATGAACGCAACCGGAAAAGTGGAGAAGCAGGGAACTCCATGAGGGCGGTCATACAGCACGCCTACGGTTTCCCTGTGGATCCGGGGGAAAGAATCGGCATGGACCTTTGTTTCATCTACATGTCGAATTATGAAATTCCGGAAGTTTTGAAAAAAATTGCCCGGGACACCGGGACGACCGTCATCAAGGCCTCCAACGGCCTTCACCTGGAGGAACTGGAAGAGAAAGGCCTCATTGGCCTGCAGACCCGCCAGATCATGATGCAGTGGGCCATGGAGGCCTTCACCAACCATCAGGTCATCGCCAACACCATCGATTACGTGGACAGGAACAACATGTTCTCCAATGAGTTCCTCAACGATTTGAAAATGGTCAATATCACCCTTCTCAGGAAACTCAACCTGCTCCCGCTGGTCTCCCGGATTTTGAATCCCGTGACCAACGGGGTGGCCATCCAACGGGCAGACACCTATACATACAGGACACCATATTATCTCATGGCCACTGCCCAAAGCCATCAGCCCGGGGGGTTTGGGGACCAGCAGCACCCCTTCGGCATCACCCTGTCCGACCAGATCAGCCTTTTCCACAGCCATCCGGCAAAGGCTCTTTCCGATCGGGGGGCCTTGAGTGGTTCACCCGGATACTGGGTGGGCAACGGGAGGATGCCGCATTCCGTGCAGGAAGAGAACATCAACCTGAGCATCTATCGCATCCCGGACAAAAAAGGATTCATGGAAAGATCCCTGGTCCATTTCACCCATGCCTATTTCCCTTCGGAGCTGTTGGACGAAACAATCATCGAGGGAAGGTATGCCTTTGGCAGGCTGGGGGATGTCTATGTGGCGTTCATCGCCAGGAACGAACTGTCATATATTGAAGGATCCTCCGACGACTTGATCCAACAGGGCAGCGAAACCTATTGGATCTGTGAGATGGGGACAAGGGAAGGGGATGGGTCCTTTGAAGGATTCATGGCCAGAATATTGACAAATCCCGTGTCCTATGACGGGAATACCCTGACGTATTCCTCTGGCGGAAGGATGCTCTCCCTTGAGTACGGCAAGGAGTTCCGGGTGGACGGGGATTTCGCGGATACCCGGTACATGAGGCATGATTCCCCTTATGCTTCCAACGACAGGGAGGCGGGGACCATGGAATTCTCCTTTGGCGGGGAAAGCCTCGTCTTGAACTTCAATGGCATGACTAGGGAATATTGAACCAGAAAGGGGCAGGAACATGAAAAATCTGACATCCCAGAAAAAACTGGGAAAATTCGAGATGATGGTTTTTGGCGCCGGGGACATTTTCGGAGGCGGTGCACAGCTCATCGTCAATTTCTTCTACCTGATCTTTCTCACGGATGTGGTGAAACTAAACCCCGCCCTGGCAGGAACCATCGTTCTCATCAGCAGGATATGGGATGCGGTTTCGGACCCCATGATGGGGCTGATCACCGACAATACACGGTCTAAGTACGGAAGAAGGCGTCCATACATCCTGATTGGCTCCTTCGGCATCATCGCGGCGTTCACCATGCTCTGGTGGCCGGTGGGGTTTTCCTCCCAGACCGCGACATTCATCTACATCCTCTTCGCCTATCTGTTCTATTCCACAGTCTCCACCATCATCATGGTGCCCTATTCCTCCATGAGCAGTGAAGTGAGCATGGAATACAAGGAAAGGACGGTCCTGAACGGGACCAGGCTGTTTTTTTCCCAGGTCTCGTCCCTTTTATGTGCGGTGATCCCCATGCAGATAGTGAAAGCGGCCCCCGACGTCAGGACGGGATATATCCTGCTGGGACTGGTTTTCGGGATATTTTTCGCCATCCCCCTTTTCTCCATCTTCTTTGTCTGCAGGGAAAGGGCGCCAATGACCGGGACGAAAAGCAAGTTCTCCTTTGACATTTTCCTTTCACCCATCAAGATCCGGTCCTTCCGGATCCTCATCGTCATGTATCTCCTCGCCTTTTTCTCCATGGATGTCATCTCGTCCATTTTTGCCTATTACATGAAATATTTCCTGCAAAGACCGGGGGAACTGGATTTTGTGCTGGGGACCATGCTCATATCCCAGATTGTGTTCCTGCCCATCGTCGTGAAGGCGGCGGTGAAGGTGGGGAAAGCCCAGACCTTCATGGCTGGCGCGGCGGTATGGATCCTGGGTGCGGCCTTCCTTGGAATCTATGGCGCGGAATGGCCCGCCTGGGCGATTTATGTCATTGCCGCTGTCATCGGTGCGGGTCTTTCCGGATGCATCGTCATGGCATGGACCATGTACCCCGATGTCACCGATGTGGGGGAACTGTATTTCAATGAGAGAAAAAGTGGCTCCTTCAGCGGGATCATGACCTTTGCCAGAAAATCGTCCTCAGCTCTTGGGATATTCCTCGTATCCCTCATCCTGGAATTCTCAGGCTACATGAAACCTGATACGGTGGATGGGGTGGAGGTGCTGTATGCCCAGCCTGACTCCTTCATTGCCGCACTGCGATTCATTGTCTTTGTGATACCCGTGGTCCTTCTGGCGGTCACCATCCTTTTTGCCAGGAAGTATCCCCTGTCAAAACAGATGAACGACAGGCTCAGGGATTATCTGGAGTTCAAAAGGGGCAAGACGGAGAGCACCAGCGTCACGGAAGAGGAGCTGGAAGCCATGAAAAAAGAACTCATTTGACAGGTTGTGGTAGAATACAAGCAAAGGAAAGAGGATGAATACAAAGAAAAAATGCATAACCCTCATCATCATACCGGATGTTGTGCTGGAAAGGCATTGCAACCTGCATGACGAATAAGACAGCGGTGGTTTACAGGACAAGGTACGGCAGCACCAGGAAATATGCGGAATGGATCGCCAGGGAACTGGATGCGGACTTGCTGGAAGGGAACAAGACCTCTCCGGAGGCTTTGTTGGGATATGATACCATTGTATACGGCGGGGCATTGTATCCTGTGGGGATCCTTGGATTCACCCTGATCAAAAAAAATTACCAGAGACTGAGAGAAAAAAAGATCATCGTTTTTTCCGTGGGAGCCTCCCCGGCAACTCCAAAAGCCATCGAGGACATCCGGACCAGCAACTTCACCGATGAGATGCAGGAAACTGTCGAACATTATCATTTCAGGGGTGGTTTTGAATATGCCAAGCTCAGTTTCACGCACAAGGTACTGATGGGGCTTCTGAAAAGAAACCTGCAGAAGAAGGATTCGCTGGATAACAATGAACCGGGAATGATGTCCGTTTTCAACCGGCCCGTTGACTGGACAGACAAGAAAACCATCCGGCCCCTTTTGGAGAAGGTAAAAGGAGAACAGATTGATTAAGCATGTGATTTTCGACTTCGACGGAACCATCGTGGATTCCATCGAACTGGGTATCGACATCATCCATTCCTATATGGACAAGCACTCCGAAAGGAAATTTTCAAAAGAGGAGCTGCGGAAGATGGCGTCGCTGCCTGTGAAGGAACGGCTCAAGCTCATGGGAGTGCCGCTCTACAGGCTTCCCGGGTTGTCAACGGAATTCCTGAACATATACAGGCATGAACTGCCGGGACTGAAGGCATATGACGGGATACAGGAGCTGATGGGAAGGCTTCGTGCACAGGGGTACGGGTTGTCCATCATCTCATCCAACAGAAAGGATATCATTCTTCAGTTCCTTTCAAACAACATGATGACCGATTTCACCTATGTCCTTTCCGAGAAAAATATCTTTGGCAAGGACAAGCCAATCCGACACCTTCTGAAGATACTGGGACTGGATTCGAAGGAGGCTGTTTATGTGGGGGATGAACTGAGGGACATCGAAGCCTGCAAGAAGGTGCCCATCCGGATCATATCCGCCACATGGGGGGTGGATTGCCGCACCCTCATTCAGAAAGGGGAGCCGAACCACATTGCGGAACACCCCATGGAAATACTGGATATCCTGAAAGAGATGGAATAGGACAACGGTTGTGGCATGCTGCTGCATGGGAAAAAAGAGCAACGGATGATTGAAGACGATCCATATGGGTATATTTTTCATAATAAAAAAATTATTTTTGGGGGGAAACCACAATGAGAGAAGAAACATTCCACAAACTCAGAAGATTCAATTTGATCATGGGAGGCCTTCATCTGCTGCAGGGGATTCTGATGATATTCCTGGCAACCAGCGTGATCCAGAACATCGCAGAATTCATGCCGAAGATTACCCAGTTTTACCTGACCTTCAATACACAGACCATGTCCCTGGAGCAGACATCGAGGGCGCTGTTCGACCTTCCCTTCGGGATTTTCGTGGCGGTGTTCCTGTTGATTTCCGCTGGGGCCCATGCCCTGATATCCATACACGCGAACAGGGAGAACCCCACCAGCCCGATCCATTTTGCATTCCGGGCTAAACTGGGATTGGCTTTACTGAGCAATTTGGTGAGCCCCAGCACGACAGGGATCATCGTCAGTCCCATCAAAATCGAAGCCATGTCACTCAACAATGCAA
>JAWOHX010000034.1:0-12795 GCA_046484975.1 Clostridia bacterium | reverse complement strand
GGAGCTGGAAGAGAGGAACCGCTTTCCCTGGCTCTGCCATTCCAGGAAGGTCTCCAGGTCCGCCGCATTGTCGCACAGGGGCTTGTCGATGAAAAGGGGCAGGCCTGCCTCGATGAAGGGGCTCGCCCTTTCCACGTGCTCCCACCCCTTGTCGGTGGGAATCATCACCCCGTCCACCTGCCCGATGACGTCCTCCGGGCGCTTGGCCACATGGGGGATCAGTGAGGCTGCTGAGACTCTCTTTGCATCCTCCGGGTCGTCGGTCCAGATGTGCGTCACCCGGACCCCGGGGATTTGAAGTGTTTCCCTGGGCTGCCTGCCCAGGTAGACGGGGATGACGGGATAAGGGCATTTCGCCATTTCCTTCTCGTCATAGCCGTTGCAGATGGCGCTCCAGGAATAGGGATGCCCGTTGCCGTCCACCATGCCCACCATGGCCAGCCTGATTTCCTTTTCCATTTGTCTCCTCCTATTTCGCCGTCAGTCCCCCGTCCACGGGGATGTTGGTTCCCGTGACATAGGCCGAGGCATCCGAGGCCAGAAACACCAGGATCCCTTTCAGGTCCGTGTCGTTGGCCATGCGCTTCAGGAAGGTCTTGTCGGTGTAATTCCTGCAAAAATCCGCCGGGGTTTCCGGGGTGCCGTATCCCCCGGGGTGGATGCAATTCACCCGCACCTTCCCCTTGCCGTAGTATCCGGCGAAGAAGCGGGTCAGGTTGACAAGCCCGCCCTTGTTGTAGTAATAGGCGGCCCCGCCGGTTTTTTGCAGGCCGGTGCCCTCGTAAAGCCAATCGTCATAGCCTGCCAGTCCGTAGATGGAGCCGATGTTGATGATGCTTCCTCCCCCCTGGCGGACCATCTGCGCCCCGAATTCCCGGTGGATCAGGATCATGCCCGCGGCATTGGTTCTGAAATCCTCTTCCAGTTCCTCCATGGTCAATTCCTCCAGGTGCCCGCTCCGGGCCACCGCGTTGTTCACCAGTATGTCGATGCGGCCGCTGCGGCGGAGGATCTCCTCCTTCAGGGCCAGAATGGACGTGTGGCTGCCCTGGTCCAGGGACAGGGGGAAGGCCTCGATACCTTTTTTCTTCAGCATCTCTGTAAAGCCGGTGAGTTTTTCCAGGTCCCTGGAAGCGGTGTAGGTGGTTGCTCCCGCTTCCGCTAGGGCCTCCACCATCTGCCTGCCGTATTTCCCCGCCCCTCCGGTGACCAGGGCGGTTTTTCCCTTGAGGGAGAATGTGTCCAGTACCTTCATCTCGAATCACCTCACATTTTTTTGTTGCGGATCCCAGAGCATTGGATAAAACAGCCATTCCGGCACATCCTTCAGTTTCCTTTCCATATGTCTCACCCCTTCCCCCTCCAGGGGAAGCCCGGACATGAAGGCGGCGTTCTCCCGGACCTGGTCCGGGTTGTCGCAGCCGATGACCAGGGAATGGATGAAGGGTTTGTGGCTCATGTATCGTATGGCGAACTCCGAAACGGGCATCCCCAGCCCCCGGGCGGTTTCCCGGATGATTTCCAGATAGGGAGCCGCCTGCCGAAGGTTCCCCTCCAGCCTGCCGGGATCCATGAAGAAAAGCCCCTGGAGATAAATGCTGCGGACATGGATCCTTTTTCCGGAAAGGGCCCTGATCCGGGACGCGTTTCCAAAGATCCGCTGGTCCATGACGCTCATGGGAAGCTGGAAGTCCCCATACAAGGGATTGGCCAGCATGGGTTCAATCTCCTCGTAGCGATATGCGCTGGCCCCGGCCCGGGCGATGGTCTTTTCCCGGAGCAGGTCCTCGAAGACCCTGTCCAGCGTTGTCCCGTGGACCATGTATTCCCTGGCATCGTGCATCAGCAGGGTGTCCAGCCTGTCCAAGCCAAGCCGTTCCAGGGATGTTTCCAGGGAACGTCGGACAGTGTCCTGTACTTTGTTTGTCTCCACCTGGCCAAGCTTGAACTTTGTCGTCACGCTGAAATGATTCCTAGCATGGGGGAAGGCAGAGAAGTATTCCCCGATGATCGTCTCGCTGTCCCCGTAAAGAAAAGCCGTGTCCAGGCTCCTGATGCCATTCTCCCAGGCCGCGGACAGGATGGCAAAGGACTTCTCCCGGGATGGCTTACCCTCCCGGTTGGTGATGCCATAGTCCAGGCCCAGCTGGACGGTGCCCAGTGTCATCTTAGATGGTGTCATGTTCTCTTCTCTTTCTAGAGCCGGACGAAGGTCTTGGTCCTTGAGGACTTGTAGGCCGCCTCGATGACCCGCTGGACCTGGACGGCATCCGTGGCAGGCACTTCCAGCGGGCTGTTTTGCAGGATGCTCTCACCAAAACTCTCGATCTCCTTTTTGTACATGTTGCCCAGGGCGACCTCCACCTTCCGGGTTCTGTTTTCCAAACGGTCCTGTGCCGCGTCATAGCCCCGGGCCTCTTCGTCGAAGGTGACTTCCAGGGATCCCCCTTCCACCTGGCCGATGGTGCCTTCCGCCAGCATGCTTCCCTTGGTCCCGTAGAATTCCAGCCGGCATTTCGCCGCGTCGTCGGGGATGTTGAAATTGGACTCCACGTGGCAGATGGCCCCGTTGTCCAGCTCCAGCAGGATGGCGCCTGTGTCCTCCACCTCATACTCGAAGGTCAGGGTGGAAGCCATTCCCGCCACCAGCCTGGTCCGATGCCCGGAGATGTGCTGGATGAGGTCCAGGCAGTGGATTCCCATGTCCATCAGGGCGCCTCCCCCGGAGGTGGCCATGGCCTGTCTCCAGCTTCCCGGGATGTCCGGATACCAGCAGGTGAGCTGGGCCCGGGCGCAGACCAGGTCCCCCAGTCTGCCTTCCATGACATATTTTCTCATTTCCCGATGATAGGCATGGAACCGCATCATGAACCCCGCCGCCAGGCTGACCCGGTGCCTTGCACAGTGATCCACCACTTCCTGCCCCTCGTCGGCGGTCAGTCCCAGGGGTTTTTCCAGCAGGATGTGTTTGCCCATCTCCGCTGCCATCATGGCCTGCTCCCGGTGGAATGCCACCGGGGAGGCAATGTATACCGCGTCGATGTGTTCGTCCCGGAGCAGGTCTTCCACCCTGTCATAGGCCTTCTCCGCCCCATATTTCTCCCGGAGGCGACAAGCGGTGTCCATGTCCACTTCCATCACTCCCAAAAGCACGGCATTGTCTGCCAGCATCAACCCGGGGATCGTACGCCTGTCGGCGATGCCGCCGGCTCCCAGCACGCCCCATCTGATCTTATCCTTCATCTCGGTTCCTCCTTTTCACGGTCAGTTGCATTCCGCCACCAGCGGTCCGGCCAGTTCCTGCAGGAAGAAGAGCTTCCCGGGCAGGGTGGGCATGAAGCTGGAGGGCACCCACATGTCCGGGCCATAGCGCAGGGTCATCCACAGGGACATCCCCTGCCACTGCATGCCCCTGGAAAGGCTGCCGTCGCATCCGCCGATGATCCTGTCCGATTGCAGGAACAGTCCCGGTCCCACTGTGTTTGCACGGCAGGGAACCAGGGTTGTCCGGCTTTTGAAGCTGGTGATGGCATTCTGTTCGATGGTCAGGGGATGGAGCATTGCACCCAGCCGGTGGGTCTGCTTCTTCCATTCCCCCACTGTCTGGAATTCCCCGGCGAACTGGGGTTCCCAGAAAGCGATGTGGCACACCCTCCCGATGCCAAAGACCGTCACCAGCTTTGCTCCCCGGGCTTTCAGCCCGGCAATTTTCTCCGGGTACAGGGGCAGGTTGTCCTTCTGGGCGAAATTCCGTTGTTCCGGAGGAGGCGACCCCTCCCCCAGCGGGCCATAGAAAGCCTGTTCCATGGCATACTGGAAGGAGGCCGGGTTCCCGGGCTCCAGGGTGTTTCCCTCCCCATCGCTCCACTCGTCCATGTTGAAGCCATGGACGTGCCTGGCGTCCACCTTCCATTCCTTGAGGAAGTAGACGGCCCAGCGGTACATCCCCATGGGCCCCACGGGGAGGATCATGGCCAGGGGACGGCCCTCTTCCCGGGAGGTCCGGATTTCCATGGCGATCTCGTGGCCCATCATCATGTCAAAGTCATGGATGTCCCGGCAGGAAACCGGGGTGAAATCCTTGTTCCAGAAATCCATGGGCGTCAGTATCTCATCGGGGGGATGACTGCAACAGGCATCCATTTTTTCCAGGTCCCATCCCCGGGGATAGAATCCCTCCAACAGGGATCCTTTTATGGTGTCCATCATGTTCATCTGCATTTCTCCTTTCTTATGGCAAGAGCCTCTCTGTACGCAGCCGCGGGAAGGTCCTAAGGACCCTGAACCCCTCTGCATAGGTTGTTCCGCACTGGAATCCCCGGAACCTGGACATGGTCCGGACAAAGTCCAGGAAATCAACGTTGTCATGGTCCATCAGCCAGCGGATCTGGCTCTGGTGCTTGTCCAGCGCCCGCAGCTTGGTCTCAATGGTACCGGTGATGTCCACATACTCCTCCGGCTGGAAATCGATGCCGGCGATGGTGTCCATGTGGTAGACGGGTACGATGGGGGCATGCACAGGGGTTTTGGGCCGGCAATGGGGAATGCTGGCGGAAAAACTGGCGTCGAAGACGATCCGGGAAGTCTCCCGGTGGTCCCTCATGTAGTCCTCCGGGGAATGGGTGATGATGAGGTCCGGCCTGGTCTCACGGATGAGGTCGATGACCTTTCCCACCGTCCCTAAATCCCCGCTGTCCACACGGAGGTCCTCCACCTCCAGGCCGTGGACCTCCTTTGCCCCCAGGACCAACCCGGCCTCCCGGGCTTCTTCCGAACGGATCCCCACCAGCTCCCCGGGCTGGATCACCGCATGCCCCATGCTGCCGTTTGCGATGTGGCACATGAACACCTCGTGCCCCAGCCCGGCATATTTCGCCAGTGTCCCGCCGCACCCGATCTCCAGGTCGTCGGGATGGCATCCCACTGCAAGGATTCTCATATGATCTCCTCCCTCATGTCAGATGCCTGCGGATGACCCCGACGAAGGCATCGATGCATCTTTGGATATGGACGTCCTCCCAGCTGGGATGCAGGAACAGGTTCAGCGTCCTGCTGCGCAGGGACTGGGCCGTCGGGCACAGGTTCCTGTCGTAATCCACCTGTTTCTTGTCGGTGTATTCCCTGGAACGGAAGGGGAACTTGTGGCGGCCGAAGCCGTTGTGTTCCCGGTAGGCTTTCTCTTTGTAGGCCTCGGGCCATTGGATCCCATAACTGGGGATGCCCATGTCATGGAGCTCCTTGAGGATGCCCTCTGCATCCGTGTCCAGGATCTTGGTGTCCAGCACCAGGGGATACCACCAGTAGGCGTTCTTCCTTTCCGGCGTGTTCACGGGAAGCCGGCTGATCCCCCTCTGGTTCTGGAAGGCCTGGTCGTACATGGCGGCGTAGCGGTAGCGTCGTTTCAGGTTCCACCCGTCCAGGCGCTTTAGCTCGTTGAGGCCGATGATGGACTGGATCTCCGTCATCCGGTAATTGAAGCCCACCCGGTTGTGGATGTATGGCAGCTTTTCCTCCAGGGCCAGCATGTTGAGTCGTTCCTTGACGTCATACCCGTGGTCCCTGAACGAGCGGCATTCCCAGGCCAGGTCCTCATCGTTGGTCACCACCATGCCCCCTTCCCCGCCGGTGGTGAAGTGCTTGCTCTGGCAGAAGCTGAAACAGCCCGCGTCACCCACGATTCCGACCCGGATGCCCTTGTATTCCCCGCCGAAGCACTGGGCGCAGTCCTCCACCACCTTGAGCTTGTGTTTTTTGGCAATCTCCAGGATGGGGCCCATGTCGCACACCACACCGTAGAGATGCACCACCAGGATGGCCCTGGTCCTCCGGGTGACCAGTTCCTTGATCTTCCCCGGGTCGATGGTGTGGTCTTCGGTGACATCACAGAATACCGGGATGGCCCCCGCCTGGACGATGGCAAAGGACGAGGCGATGAAGGAATAGGAAGGGACGATGACCTCGTCCCCGGGGCCGATGTTCAGGCCGGCCAGGGCAATGTGCAGGGCGGCGGTGCCGTTGGTGCAGCTCACCGCATATTTGGCTCCCAGCCATTTGGCCCATTCACGCTCGAACTCCATCCCCTTGGGCCCCGTCCAGTAGTTCACCTTTCCGTTTTTGAGGGGTTCCAGGACATCCTGCAAGGTCTCCTCGGCAAAGCACGGCCACATGGGGAATCCCAGTTCCTCCGCGCCGCCTGCATTCATGATTTTTTCCTGTTTTTCCATGACGGTTCCTCCTTTATATATTGCTCTTTCGGACGCGCAGCAGGCATTTTCCTTGTTCGCATCCGGTGAAATCCATGTTGTACTCATATCCCAGGGGCTCCAGCACTAGCCTGTACAGGGTGTCGCAGTGGAGGCAGTAGTCCTCGTAAGGCTCCATGAACACCAGGTCCAGGAGCATGGCCTTGGAGGGACACCGGTGCATCTCGATGGTGAATTCCTCCTTGTCCTTGTCCAGGGTCATGGTGAAATCGGCCCCCTCCTCCCTCAGGCTTTTGCCCCAGTACTCATAACAGCCGGCAAGGCCTTTTTCCCGCACTGCTTTCTCCAGGCTGTCCTTCAGGTAATGGTCTGAGAGGTATTCCCACAGTTTCACCACTTCCTCCTGCCCCTTGTTCTCATGGATGTACTTGAAGGCCTCGCTGTAGGCGGGCACGAATTCCAGGCATGATATCATGATGCCACCTCCTTCAGGGTGAAGATATGGATGCCGCCCCCCGTCTCCGGGTTGTAGCGGTCCAGGACATATTCCACCCCCGTCCCCTCGCAGATGGCCTCGAAAACCACCTCATAGGTATGCCGGTGCATCTCCGAGGGGGTCTTGCCGATGGAGTCCAGGTATTCCACCCCGGGGCACAGGGGGATGGTGAGTACCAGCCTTCTGGCGTTGAATTCCATCTCAATCCGCCCGCCTTCCTTGCCATAGATGTCCTCGAAATAGTCCACGAGGACGTTGAGGTTGCCCCGGGAGAGTTCAAAGGACATGGGGCCGTGGTATTCCCTCGCAAAGCTCCTGAGATAGGCGATGACATCCTTTTCCCCGTATTTGTCGTGGATGTATCGCAGGAGCAGGTCGGTGGCCAGATGGAACTCCTTGTGGATGGCTTCCGTGTCCTCCTGCCTGCCCCTCGTGACCAGGATGCTGCCTTCAGTCTTGTTTTTCTTCCAGAACATGGATGATCTCCTCCTTGATTGTTTTCACCAGCACATCCGCCGCATTCCTGGCCAGCTGGCTGGTCCACAGGGTTTTGGTCTCATACCCGCCCTTGTCGAAAGCCTTAGGCACGGGGATGTAGCCGACATAGTCCCCGGAGAGGCTTATGACTGCGGGATACCGGGCGTTCATGTGGTTTTTGAGCTCCAGGGCGATCTCGCAAAAGACCTCCCCGGGCAGGGTCACTGCCTGGAATTCGCCGATCTTAAGCCCCATGACCATGGTTTCAATGGATTTTTCCTCCCGCAAAGACATTCCGAGGATGCATCTGGCGTAGGTCATGTCGGGGATGCCGTCCAGCTGGTCCTCGGGCTCTCCCCGGTCACGTTCCATCACCATCCCTGCCCATTCCAGCTCCTCCGGGGTGATCTCCCGGAGGGGAAGGGAGAAACGGTGGCGGACGAAGCGCAGGTCCCCCTCCACGGCCTCGGATCCACGGATGTTTTTCAGCACCGCCCGGCCAAGAAGGCTTCCGATCCTCCGGGTCTCCGAGAAACCCCTTTTCTGGTTGTCAATCATATAGTTCAAATGGTTCACGTTCCCCGCCGCCCCGTTGGCGAAGAGCACCACCGTGCCGGGTCCAAAGGCCTTCAGGATGGTCTCATCCAGGGCGTGGACATAGTCCCGGGAGATGAGTTTCCGATACCCCACCAGAACCGCCGGATGCAGGGTGAAGTTCACCAGCACGCCAAGAAGCCTTCCCTCCTTGTCCCACACGGACAGGGTCGAAAGGTCCGGGTCCACCGGACCGTCCGGCCCGGTGATTTCCTCCCTGCGGAATGTCTCGAAGTTCATGACAATGGAGCCGTCATTCTTCACCAGCCTGCGGTTGTGTCCCAGCCCGTGGACTTTCGTTCTCCCTGCCTTCAGAACCACAGGACACATGGCGTCTTTCAGACGTCCCACCTCCCCGGCAATGATTGGCACGATGCTGTCAACATAGGCATCCGCAAGGGGACGCAACCGGGGGGAGGTGCTCATGACGGTGTCGGGTCCCGAATGGGTATGGGTGCAGAACATGAGGATGCTGTCCCCGTTCTCCACCCATGCCTTGCGGACCTCTTTCCTGATTGTTTCCGCCTGGCTGCCATGGAGCCCCACCAGGTCAAACCCCAGCAGGCAGACGCTTCGTGTCCCCTGCCTGAGAAGGAGGATGTTGCAATGCAGGGGGTCGTGGACTCCTCTTGCCGCCCTGTCCGAGCGGACATTGCCACCGATGGGGAACCCCATCTCCGGCGTGATCTCAACTCTTCCCATGGATGCCTTCATCATATTCCCTCCCTGAACAATATATCGAACAGGTACTTCGCCCCTCCCCGGGTGACGGGATTGCCTTCCAATGAGGAGTAGGCAATCTCCGGGCTGCCCTCAGGCAGAAGGCTGACCTTGGCCATTTTGTCTTTCAACATCCGTAGGAAACCTTCTCCCAGCAGGACGATGTCCCCGCCAAGGACCACGATCTCCGGATCCAGCAGGTTCACGGTGCTGTTTAGGGCGCAGGCCAGTTTCTCCGCCATGTGCTCCAGCACCCCCACCGTCTTTGGGTCCCCTTTTCCGTATTGCTCCCCTGCCAGCACAAACACCATCCTTCGTTCCCTTCCCGGCAGGGACAGTTCCCGCGCCAGGACATCATGTCCCGCCAGGATCTCAATGCATCCCCGGCCGCCGCACTGGCAGGCAGGCCCGTTGTAATCAATGGAGACATGGCCGAATTCCCCCGCGGCATGGGAATGCCCGTCGTAGATTTTCCCATCCACGACCATCCCCGCCCCGATGCCGTCATGGAAGTCGATGTAGAGCAGGGGATTTTTCCCCCGGGTGCTTTCCCCATATTCCTTTTCACAGTAGGCCGAGAGGCTGGACTCGTTGACCATCTCCACCCGGGCCCCGGGGAAAGCCATTTCCAGATGGGGGAAAAAGGCATTCTCCCCGTCAACGGGAAGGATGGTGGATCGCAGGATCCGCTTCTTCTCCCGGTCCAGAACACCCGGTGCCCCGATGCAGATCCCAAGGATCCTTTCCCCGGGAATTCCCTGCCTTTGGCAGAGCATCATGATCCCCTTTTCCAGGGACTCCCCCAGAAGACGGACATCCCCCAGGGGAATGTAGTCCTCCTCCAGGAGGTTCAGGTCCAGCCCGTAGAGGGACAGGAAGGCCCCTGCCCGGTGCAGGTCCACGCAGGCCAGGATTCCCCCCATGGGGTCCACGGAAAAAAGCAGGGGCCTCCTCCCGCTGGCGGGAAGGGTCCCTGCTCCCAATGACTGTATGAAGTTGTTCCCGAGCAATTCCTCCGTGAGGGCGGATACGGTGGTGGGGCTTAAGCCTGTCCTCTTGGAAAGCTCGGCCCGGGATACCCGGCCCAGGGCGAAGATGTGCCCGAAGACCGTCCTGAGGTTGGATTCCTTGGTGATACTCTGGTATCCCGCTTTTTCCATTTATTTCTCCAGTGACTTTATAAATAGAGTGTATCACTGTTGAAACAGTATTTCAACGGGTTATTTCAGGTTTTCCGGGTTCAGGCAAAGGAGTTCCTCGGCCACGAAGATTCCGTCCTTGCGGATGAGTTTGCCATCAAACCAGATCTCCCCTCCGCCCCATTCCGGGGTCTGGATGAGAACCAGATCCCAGTGGACCGCCGACTTGTTGCCGTTTTCCGCTTCCTCGTAGCAGTTTCCCGGGGTGAGATGGATGCTTCCCATGATCTTCTCGTCAAAGAGGGTGTCCTTCATGGGCTTATGGATGAAGGGATTCACGCCGATGGCGAATTCCCCCACATACCTGGCGCCTTCGTCCGTATCCAGTTTCTTATTGATCCGTTCGTCATCGTTGGCGCAAGCCTTCACGATTTTGCCGTTTTCAAATTCCAGCACGATTCCCTCGAAGGTAAAGCCTTCGCTCACCGAAGGAGTGTTGAAGGAAATGGTCCCGTTGACGCTCTCCTTCACCGGTGCGGTAAACACCTCCCCATCGGGGATGTTCATCTTTCCGTCGCATTTGATGGCGGGGATGCCCTTGATGGAAAACGAAACATCCGTGCCGGGCCCGGTGATCCTCACCTTGTCCGTGCGTTCCATCAGCTCCACCAGGCGGTCCATGCAAAGGGACATCTTTCCGTAATCCAGGTTGCAGACATCGAAATAGAAGTCCTCGAAATCCCCGGTGGACATCCCTGCCAGCTGGGCCATGGAGGCGTTGGGATACCGCATGACGCACCACTTTGTACGGTTGACCCTGCGGTCCAGGACAGGTTTGAATTTCTTCCTCACAAGAGTGAGCTTGTCGGAGGGAATGATGCTGGACTCGTAGATGTTGTCGCTGGCCCTGATGCCCAGGTAAGCGTCCATGTGCTCCATGAAGGCCAGCTCGTTCTGGCACATCACATCCAGCTGTTCCTCGCTGCAGCCGCTGAAGAGCAGGCTGCTGAGCTTTTCGTCGTTGCACCGGATAAAGGGGATCCCTCCCGCTTCATAGGTCTTCTTCACCAGTTCCCGGGCCAGTGCATTGTCCCATCCGTAGACATCGATGAATATCTTTTCCCCTTTTTGAAGGGAAGTGGAGTAGTTGATCAGTGTCCGGGCGAGCTTTTCGTATCTGCCGTCTTTCATCTCATGGCCGTCCTTTGCTGTTTTCTTCCATTATACCATGATTCCGCCCGCCAGGGCATCTGCCCGCCGGAAGGCCTCCGCCAGGAAATCCTCTGCAGGCATGTCCCGGTGCACCTCCGAGAAGGCATTGGTCACCTCCAGAGAGATGCTCCCCCCGTACCCAAGCCATGCCAGGTCCGCCGTCACCTGTGCCCAGGGGATGGTACCCTCCCCGGGCAGGAGGTGCTGGTCGGCCGTCCCGTCGTTGTCGTGCAGGTGCAGGCAGGTCAGCCTGTCCCCGTATGTGCGAAGCAGGCCTTTCTGCCCCTGGAAGCAGTTCTCATGGCCGCTGTCGTAACAAAAACGCAGATGATCCGAATCGATCCGTTCAAAGACATATCCCATGTATTCGGGTTTCCTTAAGTTCTCCAATGCGATTGTGACCCCTTTTTCACCGGCCCGCTCCACGATGCGGCGGATGCGTTCCACCCCCAGGAGATTGGGGGGTGGTGGCGTTTCCCCCACCGTCAGGTGCAGGACCATGACGGGGATGTCGTGTTCACGGCAGGCGTCCACGCACTGAAGGCTTCGTTCCAGGACATCCTCCCAGCCGGCCTTGTCCTGCCACAGCAGGTTCGTCCGTGAAAACGGCGCATGGATGTTCTCCACCAGGAGCCCGCTTTCTCTGGCCAGACCGGGCAATGCTTCCCTGGGGCCGTTCTCGGCGGCATATTCATCCCCCCACCAGAGGGAAACGCAGTCGAATCCGGCGGATGCGATGAGCCGCATCCGTTCCCTGCCCGGCAGGGGATACCCGAACCAGTAATAGATTCCTGTCTTCATGTCTGTCCTCCCGGTTTGGATTTTTTCCCCCGTTTGTGAGCATGCCCGTGGGTATGGTGCATATCAGGAAGATGCGGATGCCCGTGGGTGCCTTCATCATGAGTGTGCCCGTGGCTGTGGGTCCCTGTGATTCCGGGGGTATGGTCGTGGGCGTGGTGGCCGTCCTGGTGGCTGTGCATGTGCTCGTGGGTCTGTTCCGGATGGACATGCTCATGCGCATGCTTCTCCGTCACGGCGAAGTATGCCCCGGCCAGCATGAGAAGGAGGGCCGCCGGGAAGGTCCGGGTCATTCCCTCCTGCAGCACCAGCCAGGAGACCGCCACGCCTATGAAGGGCGCAGCGGCGTAATAGGCGCTTGTCCTGGCAGCCCCCATTCCCCGCTGGGCCTTGATGTAGAAGAAGATGCTCAGGCCGTAGGCCACGAAGCCCAGGAGCAGGGCCAGGATGATGGCAAGAGTATTTTGGCTGTACTCCCTGAGACCGAAGGCGATGAGCAGCGAGCCTGTTCCGGAGCCGAGTCCCTTCACCACCACGATCTGCGCGGGGTTCTTCAGGGACAGTGTCCTGGTGAGGTTGTTCTCGAAGCCCCAGCAGACGCATGCGGCAAGCACGAGCACGGAGCCGGGGGAAAAGGAAAGCCCGTCCGGGCCCTGTACGGTGAGAACGATGCTGGACAGGGTGATGAGGGCGATGGCAACCCACATCCTCCTGCCCACCGCCTCCTTGAACAGGAGGAGCGCGATCAGGGAAGTCGCCACAATCTCAAAGTTATTCAACAGCGAGGCATTGGCTGCGGTTGACATGGAAAGCCCCAGCATGAGCAATACGGGGGCGGCGATGTCCAGCAGGATCATGCCAACCGCGCCGGGGAGCTCCTTCCTGGTCATGCCTGCCTCCGCCCGCTCCTTCCTGAGCCTGCCACCGGCCAGGTTCACCACAAGCATCCCCAGTCCCGCCCCCAGGTACAGAAGGGCAGCCAGAAGCACCGGCGGGATCTCCGCCAGCAGAAGCTTGGATGCGGGTGCGCTGATGCCGTACAGCGCAGCGGCCAGCACCGCCGTGGCTGCAGGGTGGGTTCCTTTCCTGATCCTCCGGTTCCTGCCTTTCCTTGATACAGATATCATATACTCTTTTCCCCCGGTGTCAAACCCCC
>JAWOHX010000033.1:0-3707 GCA_046484975.1 Clostridia bacterium | reverse complement strand
GCCACGGCCTGGACACCCTTGTGGAGATTCATGTCAACAACATCCATGTATTAAGCGCAGACAACATGTTCCGCACCTGGGAGGCGGACATCCGTGGAATCATAAGGGAAGGGAAAAACACCATCCGTGTCCTGTTCAGGTCCACCTATCCCTATATCAAGGAAAAAGGTGAAGAAAGATGGCTGGACCTTGCCGGGGTAAGCCAGTTCAGGGTGGACAGCAGCAACCAGATCCGTAAGATGCAGTGCAATTACGGTTGGGACTGGGGTCCGATCCTTGTCACGGCAGGCATATGGAGGACGATGGAGATCATCGCCTGGGACCATGCCCGGATAAAAGGGTTCCAAATCGTCCAGGAACATAGGAACGGGAAGGTCTTCATGCAGGTGGAGGCACAGATGGACGGGAGCCCCGCTGAAGGCATTTTCCTCAGGGGCCGGTTGGAATTTGACGGGCAGACGGTCTGTACGGATGAAACAACCATTATTGGAGGCAAAGCCCGGCTGGAATGGCAGGTGGAGAACCCAAGGCTCTGGTGGCCCAACGGACTGGGGGAAGCCGACCTCCACCATATGACCCTGGAATTGGTCCAGGGAAAGAATGTCATGGACACAATGGAAAAGGACATCGGCCTTCGGACGATGGAGCTGGTGCAGGAGATTGACCAATGGGGGAGGTCCTTCCATTTCCGTGTGAACGGGAAGGACTTTTTCGCCAAAGGGGCAAACTGGATTCCCGGGGACACCTTCGTCAGCCGGATGACGCCGGCATTCTACGAAAGGCTCATCCGGGAGGCAAGGGATGCCCACATGAACATGCTCCGGGTCTGGGGCGGAGGCATTTATGAGGACGACGTGTTTTATGAGCTGTGCGACAGGTTCGGCATCTGCGTATGGCAGGATTTCATGTTCGCCTGTTCCGCCTATCCGGCCCATGACAAGGCGTTCATGGAGAACGTCCGCCGGGAGGCCCTGGACAACATCCGAAGAATCCGCCACCATGCCTGCCTGGCCCTTTTCTGCGGAAACAACGAGATGGAGTCCATCGACCTCTGCGTCGGTGATGGATACGGCAGGATGACCCAGAAAGAATACGAGGATCTGTTTGACAGGATGCTCCCGTGCCTCGTTCAGGAGGAGGCCCCGTACATTCCATATATCCCATCCAGCCCCTATTCCCCCGGTGACCGCCAGGACTATAATTCCCCTGCTGAAGGGGACGCCCATCTCTGGGATGTCTGGCATGGAAGGAAACCCTTTGAATGGTACAGGACCTGCAACCACCGGTTCAACAGCGAATTTGGTTTCCAGTCTTTCCCGAAACCATCCATTGTCAGGGGATATACCCTGCCTGAGGACAGGAATGTCTCCAGCCGCATCATGGAATACCATCAGCGGAGTCCCATCGGCAATGACGCCATCATGCAGTATATGCTGTCCTGGTTCATGATGCCAAAGGATTTCGAGATGACCCTGTACCTGTCCCAGATTCTGCAGGCTCTGGCCATGAAATACGCGGTGGAGCATTGGCGGAGAAGCATGCCCCGGGGAATGGGGACCCTGTACTGGCAGCACAACGACTGCTGGCCAGGTCCCAGCTGGTCAGGCCTGGATCACAGGGGCAACCAGAAAGCCCTGCATCATGCAGCCGGGCATTTTTTCCAACCCGTCCTCCTGTCACTTCACGAGGACAAGGAGGAAAAGACGGTGCATGTCCACCTGACCAACGACAGGCTTGAAAGCACAAGTGGGAATGTGGAATGGAGAATACTTGACACCGACGGCCTGTGCCTTTCGGAGGGGAGTTTCCCTGCTGCTGCCCAACCATCATCCACGGCCGGAATCATGATCCTGCCCGCAGCTTTCCTGCCGGATACCTTCCTGTGGGCTTGTTATCAGGCGGAGGACGGGACGGTTTCTGAGAATGTGGTCTTTTTCCAAAGGCCCAAGCACATGGCCATCCGCAGGCCCGATATCCAGTGGGAGCTGGATGATATGGAACCGGGTGTATTCCGACTGCGGCTCAGGTCAAAGGTCCCGGTCTTCTGGTTCTGGATGGATGTGGATTGCGGCCAGGTACGATATTCGGACAACTTCTTCCACCTGGTTCCGGACAGGGAGAAGGAGGTCGTGATCCATGCGGAGGGATTCCACCTGGACGGGCTGAAGGAAGCTCTGCAAACATATTCCCTTCATGACACATGGCATCACCCGGAAGGGTGATGCCATATCACCCCCTCAGGATGAACCGAATGCCCCGGTGAGGGCATGCCTTTCCATGTTCCCATGAGATAGACTGGGATATGGAGGGATATCATGAAATTACTCATCACAGGAGCATTCGGGAATATCGGAAGGGCCATACTGGACGAGGCATGCAGAAGGGGCCATGAGGTCACCGTCCTGGAAAAGGACAGCAAGCTCACCAGGAAACTTGCGCGGAAATACAAGAGGAAAGTGTCGAAGGTCCTGTTCGGGGACATCCGCCATTATCCCACGGTGCTGGAGGCAGTGAGCGGCCAGGAAGGTGTTGTTCACCTTGCCGGCATCATTCCTCCCTACAGTGAAAAAAACAGGGAGCTGTGCATGGATGTGAACCTGAAGGGGACCAAACATGTGGTCAGCGCCATTTTGGAGACCGGGAACATGGCTTCTTTGGTGTTCGCCTCCACCGTCACCGTCACCGGGTTCACCCAGCACCTGGAGCCTCCTGTCACCAGGAACCACCCCTACATACGGGTGAACAACTATAACGAAAGCAAGATCGAGGCGGAAAAGCATATCCGGGGGAGTGAATTGCGTTTCTATTGCATCACAAGGCTGGGGGCCGTGATGCCCACCATTGCGAAATACAGTTTGAAGTCCATGGAGTATGCCTACGAGATGCCATATCAGTCCCGGGTGGAGATCATCACCGACCGGGATGTGGCCACCGCCCAGCTCAATGCGGTGGAAAAACTCTCCGATGGCACACTGGAAAGCGGCAACATCTATCTTCTGGGCGGGGGAACCCGTTGCAGGATGATTTACGGGGATTTCATCAGCCGGTTCTTCAAGGCACTCGGGTTGAAACCTCCTGAAAAGTCATTGTTCACCAAGGATGCGAGTTTCCTGGATTGGATGGATACGGATGAAGGGCAATGCGTGTTGGCATACCAAAAGGACAGCAGCGAGGATTTTTACCGGACACTGCGCAATCAATACAAGGTTTTGCTGCCCTTGATAAAACTGTTCAAGGGTTTGGTCCGGCATATCATCGTCAAGAAATCCGCCTATTACAGATTGAAAGTGAGACCTGCACATGCAAAACGCAAGGCTTACAGTGCCCATAAGGTTGTCTGAGCAGGCCATCTGGGAAAAACTTAAAGACCTGTCCCTGGCCGCCAATTATGTCCCGGGTGTCCGGGAGGTGGTGTTCCTTTCAAAGGAAAGAACGGGTTTGGGAGCCAGCCGAAGGGTTTTGCCCGTGGGACTTGACGAGACGGTGGTGCGCTGGGAAGAGGGACAGAGGTTTGTCCTGCGGCTCCACAAGGGGGACCGGACAAGCTTCTTTCCCTTCCAAAAGGCGTTCTTTGAGTATGCCATCAGCAGGGAACCCACGGGTGTCACCCTCTGCATGTCCTATGATCCCATGGTCCCGGCCTTTTTGTTGAAGAAGGCCATCATGGGATCATAGGACATGCAGAGGGTGACACCCGTGGGTTCCCT
>JAWOHX010000025.1:0-15206 GCA_046484975.1 Clostridia bacterium | reverse complement strand
ACATTAAAAACAGCCGGCATTTTGCAACTGCACTTCTCGTTTTGTTTGTTTTTGATGGCTTTGTTGCTACCCAACTCAACATTCATTATACGGTGGTTAGTGACGTAAATCCTTTAAAATTCCATCAATACCTAAAATCGTCGCCCAAAGGTTTTCCGGTGCCGGAATTGAATCCTATGGGCGAAAATTCGGACAGGAATGCCCAAAACGAATTCATTTGGATGAATAACAATCTTTTTCCCAAAAAAGTTACCTTCGACGGGCTGGTTTCATTCAAACTTGACGGGTACGCTTATCTTTCCGACCACTGTGCTCACAGTTCTCCACCATCTGTGGCACCGGGTTTTATTCCCCTTCCGGGATATAGAACATGTTGTCTCCCACGACATATACATTCTTGTAATCCGGGCTCTGGAGATGGGCGTTGACGATGACTCTGTCCCTGGCTTGTTTTTTCAGGTCCATGCTTTTCACAATGTCACTGCCCACCACCCCGCAGGTCCAGATGACGGTTCTTGTCCCAATCCTGCCGGTGGTTTCCAGGAAGGCCGAGTCGTTGGTGATCCTTGTCATGGATTCCCCGGTAAGGATCCCCACTCCCATCTTCTCCAGTCTTTTCCTGGCTTTATTGATCTGCTTCTCCGGAAGGCTCATCAGGATCTCAGGAAGCATGTCGCAGATGATAATCCGGGGTTCCTCCCTGTCGACGCCAAATCTTTCACAGAGGACAGGAACCCATTCCGCCAGTTCCCCTGCCATCTCCACGCCGGTAAACCCGGCACCGGAGACCACGAAGGTGAGCATCTCCTTCCTCTTCTCAAGATCGGCCTCGTTCAGTGCATTTCGGAACATGTCCTGGACATGTTCCCGGATGCGGATGGCATCCTCATAGGACCAGAGGGAGAAGGCCATATCCTCTGCGCCTTCCACACCGTAATACGCGGGCTTGCAGCCGCTTCCCACCACGAGGTAATCATACGGGTACTCGCCTCTCTTCCCGGTGAGGGTGTTCTTTTCGAAATCTGCTGAAATGATCTCATCCAGCACGATCTCCACATTCCTTCTGGCAAATATCTTATGAAGGTCGATGCGGATGGAATCCTCCTCCACCCTCCCTGCAGCCACTTCGTGTAGCTCCGTGAGCATGGTGTGGTAAGGATTTTTGTCTATCAATGTGAGGGTGACATCCTTTAGCTTCCTCTTCCGGATTTGCTTTTCCAGCTTCTTTGCCGTGAGGACCCCGCCGTATCCGCCCCCCAGTATCACGATTCTTTTGCTCATGTTGTTCTTCCTCTCCTGTTCATTGGATACAATGATTTTATTACACAACAGGTGGGCTTTCAACAAATATATTTCCCCGGTAGGAATATGCAGAGGAATTGGATATAATAGAGAAAAACAAAAACGGACGGAAACCATGAAAAAAATCATCCTCATCCTCCTGTTGCCCCTCCTTCTCCTGCCGGCTTCCTGCAGGAAAATCCCCCAGCCTGTTTCCAAAGCAGACTTCTATCTTGGGACCTATGTCACCGTCACCCTGTACGATGGCAGCCCGGAGGAGCTCATCGACCTGGCTTTCCTGGAAATCAAAAGGCTGGAGGGACTCCTTTCAAGGAACATGGCATCAAGTGACATCTCCCGGATCAATGCCATGGCCGGCATCGCCCCCGTGGATGTTTCTTCGGAGACCATTGATGTCATCCGGGCGGGAATTGGATATCATCTGACCAGCCAGGGGACTTTCGACATCACCATCGGCCCCCTGGTCAGCCTGTGGGACATCGGTGGGGCTGGTGAAAGCATCCCTCCCTCGGCGGATATCACCAGGGCCATGGCACTGATGGACATCGGGGGAATTGACATCGGGGATGGGTGGGTTTACCTCTCTGAAAAAGGGATGGAGCTGGACCTGGGGGGCATTGCGAAAGGATACATCGCTGACCGTGTCCTTGTCTTCCTGCGGGAGAACGGATGCTCCAGCGCCATCATCAACCTGGGCGGGAATGTGCTCACCCTCGGGAAGAAGCCCGGCGGTGACCAATGGCGGATCGGGATCCAGGATCCCTTTTCCCCAAGGGGGGAATATTTCGCGGTGCTTCACGTGAATGAGAAATCCGTGGTGACCTCGGGCATTTATGAACGGTATTTCGTCCAGGACGACAAGCTGTACCACCATATTCTGGACCCCTTCACTGGATTCCCTGTGGCGTCAGACCTGAAAGGCGTATCAATCGTCAGCAACCTGTCCATGGACGGAGATGCCCTGTCCACCGCGGTTTTCGCCCTGGGACTTGAAAAAGGCATGGCCCTGGTGGAAAGCCTTTCGGACACGGAAGCGGTTTTCTTCACGGACACGGACAAGGTGCTGTATTCCTCGGGTATCGGGCAAGACATTAAAATTGAATTCATGAATGCAAAAAAATAGCACCCCCGCGGAGGAGGTGCCATCATGTAAAGGTCCTGTGACTATTTCAGGGCTTCATTCGCCAGTGCGATGAAATCACTGATGCGGATGGTCACCCCGGAAATGGCGTCGGCATAGCCGTCACTCTTTGCGGGAATCATGGAAGGATCCTGGGTGTCATAAAGCATCTTCTCAATGAGTAAGGCCTGTTCATGCCACTCGGATATGGACTGTCCCAGTTCCACCATCTTGTACTCCCCGTCGATGCTGGAGGTCTTCTTGTCCTTGCCCCCGTCCTTGTGGACTGCGCTCCAGTTGGCTGCGGCCACATAGCCATTGATGACAGTGAGGTTCAGGGTTGACTTCCATCCGGAGTTGGGATTGAAATCGGCACTCTCGGCGTACTTTGGTCCATCTGAATAGGGGCCGAGTCCAACGGGGCCTTTGTTCAGGGCCAGTTGGGTAAGGGCAACGAAGTCCGTCACACGGATGGTGACTCCTGTGATGGAATCCGTGTATCCACTGCTGACATTGATGGCATGGACGTTCTGTGTCTCAACCAGGAATGCCTCCACCAGGGCGGCCTGCTCGTGCCATTCGGAAATGGAATTCCCCAGTTCAACCATCCTGTATTCCCCGTCGATGCTTTCCTGTTTCTTGCTTTTTCCTGCGCTGATATGGGCGGCATCCCAATTGGCCTCAGTGATCTTCCCTCCTGACACCACAAGCATCAAGGTGGATTTCCAACCGGATGTGGCGCTGAAATCCTCCTGCATGGCGAAATATACGCCATCCTTCCAGTTATCTTCCACAGGTTTCCGGCAACCAATCATAACACCCATCAATCCTGCCAATGCAAATACCACTGCAAATAAAATAATATACTTTCTCATGGTTTCTTCCTTTCCCTGTTGCAATATAGCCATAGACATTATACCCTTTCCAGATGGAAATATCAAAATATTTCTGATGCCCCGGTGGAAATTTCATGCCATTTTCATGCCCGTATCCCCGTTTCTGGTTTCACCAGGGTCATTGCCTCTGCCTATGCAGTACCTCCTTCGATGGCTGGTCTCAGCATTGTGACAAGCATTCTTTTCCTGTGCTTATTCCCCGTCGCCAGGAAGGAGGATGGCTTCCAGTTCAAGGGGCTCCAGTCTCCTGTTGTCCCTGTATGCACGCATGTTTCCCCCGGAAATCTCGTCGATGAGCATGATCCGGTTTTCCTCGGGTGTCCTGCCGAATTCGAACTTGATGTCATAGAGCTCGATATCCCGTTTTGCCAGTTCTTCCCTGACAATCCGGCCGGTCCTGGCCGCCAGCGCCACAATGGCGGCATATTCCTCCCTCGTGAGGATGCCCAACATGACCAGGGCGTCTTCCGTGGCGGGAGGATCCTGCCGTTCATCATCTTTCAGCGTGATTTCCACGAAACAATCAAGGGGCTGCCCTTCTTCCACGTACATGCCGTAACGGCGATAAAAACTTCCTACTGCCCTGTACCTGCAGATGATTTCAATCCCTTTCCCGAATACAGCGGCGGGCTTGACACGCATAATGGCCTTTCCAGGATCCGCATCCAGGTAATGGGTGGGAATCCCTTTTCCATTCAGAACCTCAAAAAAGAATGCGGTCAAGCGCAGACCGGCCCTGCCGGCCCCCTCCATTACAAGTCCCACCTGATTGGCGCCGGGATCAAACACCCCGTTCTCCCCCGTCATGTCATCCTTGAATTTCAGAATATAGCTTCCATCACCCGGGTCATATACGTCTTTCGTCTTGCCTGTATACACGAGTTTCATGTCCGGTTGGTCTCCTTTCGGCTTTTTAAGAGTCTATATTTCCTCCATTATACCCGATTTCGCAGCAATGAGGATGCCTATTCGCATCCTCATTGCCCTTTGGGCCATATGGCCCGTTCCTACAGAAGCACTTATGCTCCCTATTTCCCGTTCCGGAGGCCTCTCATTTGCCCGCCCTGCCTGAGCTGCCTGCCAAAGGAAATCCCGTAGGTTTTCCCGATTTCGGTCTTGTTGCCGTCGCAGTTTGCAAAAGCCTCAAGGATCTCGGCCTTCACGTCTTCCGTGATGACGCCCTCGGCCACCCTCTGGTCCAGCACGGCGGTTTTCTCAGCCAGCATCTCCGGGGTCATGCTTGCGGCCATGACAACCCCTCCTGCGATGACCAGGCTCAATGCCACCAATGCCACTGTCAGTATTCTTGTTTTCTTCATGGGTTTTTCTCCTTTCAATGAACTCATGCTCCCATGATATAACCGGATTGTGTGAGAAGTGTGTGAAACTCGTGTCATTGAGGAGAACGTCACTTGATTAAATTTCAAACCAGAAGGTGGATCCACTGCCCTCGGTGCTGGAAACCCCGTATTCCATCCTGTGGGCTTCGAAAATCCCCTTGACGATGGTCAGTCCCAGGCCCATGCCCTTTGCGCCGCTTCCCTTGTAGTACCGGTCCCAGATGAAGGGTAGGTCCTCCGGGGAAATCCCTTTCCCCTGGTCAATGATCTCCACACGGGTTTTTTTGTCTTTGTCATAGGCCCTGACGGTGATCACCATCCCCTTCCCTGAGTGGGCGATGGCGTTGCCCATGAGATTGTAAAGGACCTGCTCCACTCTTTTCCGGTCCGCCAATACCATTTTATCCTCTTCAAAGTCCTCCCGTATGGACAGCCCCTTGCTCTCACAGAGGACATGGAATTTCCCGGCAACGCTTCCCAGGACCTGGCTGAGGCTGAACATGCCCTTCTGGAGAAGCATGCTTCCGGCCTGAATCTGGGAGAGGTCCAGGATGTCGTCCACAATCTTTTTCAGGCGGTCCGACTCATCGATGATGATGTCCAACTGGCCTTGCCTTTTTTCCGGATTGTCCCCGGTGACATCCCGCAAGGTTTCCGCGTATCCCCGGATCAGGCTGAGGGGGGTACGCAGTTCATGGGAGACATTTGCAACCAGCTCCTTCCGAAGGTTTTCGGTAACGGCCAGGCGTCCGCTCAGATTGTTGATGGAACGGGCCAGATTGCCAATCTCATCCTTGTTTTTCAGCCGAATGGTGCCGGTGTAGTCTCCTTTTTCCATCTGTTCGGTGACAGCATGGATTTTCAGGAGAGGCCGGGTGAAGGACCTTGCCAGGATGAAGGAAATCACCAGCGCCACAAGCAGCAGGATGGCAGAGATCAAGGCCAGCTGGCTCTTCAGGATCTCTGCGGTTTCCTCCACCGGTGCCAGGGGGAAGCTGATGAGGAAAGCCCCCAGGATGCTCCCGTCGGTTTCTATGGGAAGGCCCATGAGCAAATGGCTGCTGGAAAACCGAGGATGCGTCATCTCAGTCACCTTTTCCCCACCGGCGAAGATCGTCCGGATGATCTCGTTTTTTCCCCGGTTGAACATGTTCATGGTCTGCCCGTCCACGTTCAGGCTCGCCCGGTACAGGATTTTTCCCTCTGCATCGATGATTTCGATATATGCATTTGAGAGATGGGAAAACTCATCGATGAGGTTCCCAGGCTGGATTACACCTTCCGTGGTGATCTGCCTGATGACCTCGTATCCCTTGGCTTTGACCCGGTTGATGTGGATGGTGGTATAGATATTCTCCAGGAATATGATCTGCAGCAACCATAACAGCAACAGCATGACTGCGACCAGGATCATCATGCCCACCCAGAGCTTGGACCGGATGCTCCTCATGATTCTTCACTGGGCTGGAATTTGTATCCCGTGCCCCATACCGTCACAATAAGTTTCCTGTAAGCGCCAAGGCTGTCCCTCAGCATCTTCACATGGGTGTCCACGGTCCTGTCGTCCCCCATGTAGTCATATCCCCATACTTTCGCCAGCAGCTGTTCCCGGGTCAATGCCCTTCTGGCGTTTTGGATAAAATAGCGCAGGAGCTCATGTTCCTTGGGGGTCATGCTGACGGATTTCCCATCCACGTAGACATCCCGGGAGGCAAAGTCAACCATAAGCCCTTTGTATACGAAGGTTTCGTTTTCATCCCGTTCTTTTTCCCGGATTGTACGGCCCAGTATGGCTTTGATCCTGGCCAGAAGCTCCTTCGGGCTGAAGGGCTTGACCATATAATCGTCCGCCCCCAGCTCGAACCCGTGGAGTTTGTCATATTCCTCCCCCCGGGCAGACAGCATGATGACGGGGATTTCGGAGGTCTCGCGAAGTCTTTTCAGCACCCGCCATCCGTCCAGCTTGGGCATCATAATGTCCAGGACCACCAGGGAAAACTCCATCTTCTCCAGGATGTTCAGGGCGTCAACCCCATCCACCGCCTCATGAATGACATAGCCTTGTCCCGACATGTATTCCTTGACCATGTCCCGTATTTTCTCATCGTCGTCCGCCAGGAGGATTTTGGGCTTGTCCATCTTATCTCTGCACCCTTCCGGAGGCGTCCCCTTTCATCAGGGCCATCACCTCTCCCACGGATACCCGGTTGAAATCCCCGGATATGGTATGCTTCAGGCAACTGGCCGCCACGGCGAACTCCAGGGCTTCCTGGTTGTCCTTGCAGTGGTTGAGGCCGTAGATAAGGCCGGCGGCGAAGGAGTCTCCCCCTCCCACCCGGTCGATGATATGGCTCATCTCATACTTTTTGCTGAGGAGGAAGTCCTTCCTGTCATGCAGACAGGCGGCCCAATGGTTGATGTCGGCGTTGACACTTTCCCGCAGGGTGATGGCGATGATTTTCAAATCCGGGAAGGTTTCCAGCACCTTCTCCGCCAGGGCCCTGTAGTCTTCCGTTTCAAGGTGTCCCTTATCCACGTCCGCGGGGATGTCTATGCCCAGGGATTTCTGACAATCCTCCTCGTTGGCGATGCCCACATCCACATGCTTCACCAGTTCCGGCATGACCTCCGTGGCTGCTTTCCCGTATTTCCAAAGTTTGTTCCTGAAATTGAAGTCGCAGGAGACGGGGACCCGGTGTTTCCTTGCGGCCTTGACGGCTTCAAAGGAAAGCTCCATGGCCCGCTCGCTGATGGCAGGGGTGATGCCGGTGATGTGGAACCAACCCGCGTCCTGAAACACACTTTCCCAGTCAATGCATCCGGGTCCGGCCAGGGCGATGGAGGCGCCTTCCCTGTCGTAAACGACCTTGGAAGGCCTCTGGACAGCGCCGGCTTCCAGGAAATAGATGCCCATTCTTCCTTTTCCATAGGAGATGTCCCCGGTCCCCACCCCGAACCGCTTGAGTTCCCCGATGCAGGCCTTTGAGATGTCGTTGTCGGGAAGCACACTCACAAAGGATGTCTCCACGCCGAAATGAGACAGGGAGACCGCCACATTGGCTTCCCCGCCGCCGAAGGTGGCCTCCAGCATTGGAGACTGGAGGAGACGTTCCCTGTCAGGGGATTTCAGCCGAAGCATGATTTCCCCGAATGTCACGACTTTTTTCATCTTACTCTCTCCCTTGCCTCTTTGATCCTGCGGATGAACTCACGGGCGTTTTCCACCACTTCTTTCCTGTCCCCCCTGGTCAGATTGCTTCCCACGCCCACAGCCACGGCACCCGCCTTGATCCATTCCGCCACGTTGTCCAAAGACACCCCTCCGGTGGGCATCATCTGCGCCTGGGGAAGAGGGCCTTTGATGGCCTTGATGATGGCGGGGCCAAACAGTTCCCCCGGGAAAATCTTGACGATGTCGGCCCCCGCCTCCATGGCTTCGGCCACTTCCTTGATGGTCATGGCGCCGGGCATGACAGGAACCTGGTAACGGTTGCACAGTTTCACCGTCTCCGTGTTCAGGTAGGGACTCACGATGTAACGGGCGCCTGAAAGGATGGCCACCCGGGCAGTCTCGGGATCCAGGACGGTTCCCGCCCCGATGATCATCGGGGAATTCTCATAGCGGGACACCAGTTCCTCAATGATCCGGTGTGCGCCGGGTACGGTGAATGTCAGTTCAATGGCCGTCACGCCGCCTTCCAGGCAAGATTCGAATATGCGGAAGGCCTCCTCCCGGGACAGGGCCCGGACCACGGCCACCAGGCCGCCTTCCTTGATTTTCCCAGTCGTTTCATGTCTTTGCATTGTTTTCCCTCTCTATTCCGGATAAAATTCCTCTTCCACCATGGCACAGAGCGCATGGTAAACGGGTAGATGGTATTCCTGAATGCGGTAAGTCTCCTCCGCCGGCACCTTGATGGTCACATGGCAGATTTCCCCCAGTTTTCCTCCCCCCAACCCGGTGAACCCGATGGTCTTCATGTCAAAGGCATTGGCCACCAGAACCGCGTTCACCACGTTTTTGGAATTCCCCGAGGTGGACAGGGCCAGAAGAACATTCCCCGGGCTCCTGTATCCAAAGACCTGCTGGGCGAAGGCCAGGTCGGGGTTGACGTCGTTGGAGAAGGCCGTGAGCAGGGATGTCTGGCTGGACAGGGAGATGGCAGGGAGCGCCCCCTGCAGGCCGTCCGACAAGACAGGGTTCCCCAGGGTTGCCTTATCCCTGGTGCTCAGAGGTCTTTTTTTCAGAAAGCCCTTCATCAGTTCCCCCACGATGTGTTCGCCGTCTGCCGCGCTTCCGCCGTTGCCGCATACCAGCACCGTACCGCTTCCCCGGTAGCAGCCCAATATAATCTCGTATGCCTTCATGATGTCTTCTTCGCAGACAATGAGTTCCGGATGGTTCCGGAACAGGTCCTCCATTCGATTCATGATAAACCACCCATTTCATAAACGGCTATGGACAAAGCCGCAAGATCGCCTATTTTTTCTCCCAGCCCCGCCGGGACCACTTCGCATGCCTCCCTGGCATGAACCAGGGTCTCCCGATCAATGACCTCCTTCGCATGGGGCCACAGAAGATGGGTGCTGCGGGCAAAAATGCTTCCGATGATGATCCGTTGGGGATTGATGAGGTCGATGAAGATGGAAAGGCCTTTTCCAAGATATGTCCCGCTGATGCGGTAGACCTCCCTGGCAAGCTCGTCTCCGGCATCCGCCGCATCCCCCACCATTTTGGCATCGATCTTCTCCATGTCCTCCATGGAAGCGCAAAAAGAAACGGGTTTGCCTGTCTGGAACCTTTCCAGGACCTTTGTTCTGGCCAGCTGGGCGATGCCTCCCCCACTGCAGAATCCCTCGAGGGAACCCTCCTTGCCAAAACCCACTGGTCCATGGTCGCTGATGCGGATGTGGCCGATTTCCCCGGCGGTGTCGCTGGTTCCGGCATACAGCCGGCCATCCAGGATGAGACCTGCGCCAAAACCCGTCCCGAAGGTAATGAACATGATGTTTGAAAAACCCCTCCCAGCCCCGTACATCCATTCCGCCAGGGCGCCGGCGTTGGCATCATTCTGAAGCCTGGTCCGGATACCGAGGGCCTTCTGGAACATGTCCGTGATGGGGATGCGGTCCCAGCCGATGAGGTTGGGGGGTGAGAGAATCAGCCCTTCCCGGCTGTTGAGGGGGCCGCCGCAGTTGATGCCGATGCAGGCGACCTGGGAAGGTAGGAGCCCGTTCCCGGATATGATGTCCCGGGTGGCATCCATGAGCCTGTCGATGATAAATCCGGGCCCATTGCCTGGTTCCGTGGGAAACTTCGTTTTACTGACGATTTCAATGCTTTTTTCCCCGGAGGATCCTCTCACTGCTTTCCCCAGGACAACGGCACACTTGGTGCCTCCAATGTCAACCCCGACCAGAAACATGCTTGCTTTCCTCCTGTGTGCGGTAAGACAAATATATATGAATCCCACCCTGATGTCAATGAAGGCAGGCCATCCGGGAACTCTCCGGAAAGGGCTTCCAGGGCATGTATGTCAAGATCGCGGACGGGTTCCACCGACAGCGGAAACAGGGAAAAACAAGCTAGGAATCCTTGCTTTTTTTACGCGCTGCCGATATGTTGCGGATGATCTGGGCGATGATGCCGGCAATTGCTCCCAGCAAAAGGATTGCAGTGCCCAGGAAAGCTCCCGCCATGCCGGGGTTTTCCCGGACCAGGTGGACGATGTATTCAGCGCCCAGCCCCACTACCGCTGAGCCGGCAAGGATGTATGCGAACAAATGCTGCCTGACCAGGACAGCCGCCAGGACAACGACCGCAAGGGGCAGATATATTGCCGTGACCACGGAGAGGTCAATGTAGCCGAGGGCCAGGAACAGAACCATGGCTATGGTGAGGATCAACAGGCAGGCAACCGCATGGACGAGGGTTTTTTGAAAGGGGTTCATGGATGCACCTCCGGAAAATATTCATCCTGCCCAAGGTGGGACCATATGAAAAAGTATAGCCGAAATGTGGGGCCAAGGCAATGGAAAGGATCCTGGTATATGATAACTTGTACTGGTGTTTCCCTTTGGCATGTGATAGAATAGAACATATGTTCTGTTTGTGAGGTGCCCATGGAATCCGTTATCTGCCACATCGACTGCAACAACGCCTTTTTGTCCTGGGAGGCCGCCGCCCGTCTTTCCCGGGGTTGCACCCATGATCTTCGTCAGGTTCCCGCCGTGGTGGGAGGAGACCCGCAGAAACGTAAGGGAATCGTGCTCAGCGCCTCGGACAGTGCCAAAAAAGCGGGGATCCATACCGGCATGTCCGTCTTCGAGGCAGGTGGAAAGCTGCCCGGGCTCCGCATCGTGCCACCGGACTATGAGCTCTACATGGCCTGCTCCGATTCCCTGGTGGAACTGCTTTCCGGGGTGACCCCCCTGGTGGAGCGTTACAGCATCGACGAGTGCTTCATCGATGCATCCGGATGCAGCCAAAGCGGTCACGTTCTTGCGGACAATCTGCGAAAGGCCATCTTCGCCAGGCTGGGTTTCACCGTGAACATCGGGGTCTCCGACAGCAAGCTCCTGGCGAAAATGGCTTCGGGATTCCAGAAACCCGACAAGACCCATGTGCTCTACCGGAAAGACATCCGGGAGGTTCTGTGGCCGTTGCCCGTCTCCAGCCTGTTCATGGTGGGCATGAAGACCTGCATCCGGCTGTACCGCCTGGGTTACCGCACCATCGGCCAGGTGGCCATGGAGGACCCCGGGGTACTCCGGCAGCATTTCAAGCTCTTTGGCACCCTGCTCTGGGCATATGCCAACGGCATCGACGAATCAAAGGTCTCCGGGTGCACGGAAAAGGCAAAGGGCCTGGGCAACAGCACCACCACCCCGGAGGACATCCGTCGGATGGAGGAAGGGTATCCCTATGTCCGCTCATTGTGCGAGAACCTGGCAAGGAACATCCGGAGGATGAATTTGCGGGCCATGACCATATCCGTCGGCGTCAAGAGCTGCGATTTCAAGTTCCATTCCCATCAGGTGAAGCTGTCCTTGCCCACCGACGACACCCGGATGGTCTATGAGACGGCGAAAATGTTGTATAATGAGTTGTGGAAGGGTGTCCCCCTGCGGCACATCAGCATCCGGCTCCATGATTTTTCCCCCGGTTCGGTGCGGCAGCTGGGTTTCTTCGATTCTTCCCCGGATTCCAGGAGGAAACTGGATGTGTGCATGGACGGGATCCGGGAGAAATATGGGGACGCAGCCCTGACGCCTGCCAGCCTCATGGGCCTGGGTATCGACCCCGTCCACCAGCCCAGGCATCCGGACTACCCCAGGATCCAGTCCAATATTTTCAACGGAGAATGACCATGTGCGGAAGATATGTGATATTCACCTCGGAAGAATACAAGGAGATGGCCGCCATCCTGAAGGAGATTGAGAAGCATTACAAGACAGGCTTCGGGGTCTTACGCACCGGGGAGGTGTTCCCCAGCCACATGGTGCCCGCCGTCAGGATGTCCCGGTCCAGTCCCGTCTATTCCCTGATGCAGTGGGGAATCCCATTGCACCAGTCCAGAAGGCTTATCAATGCCCGGGGGGAGACCCTTGCGGAAAAGCCCGTGTTTTCAAGGCTCCTGCCAGGCGGAAGGTGCCTGCTGCCGGCAAACGGGTTCTATGAATGGAAGGAAAAAGTGAAATACCTCATCCAGCCGGAGGAGATGGACACCTTTTATTTCGCCGGCCTTTCCGACAGGGATGACCGTTTCGTCATCATCACCGCGGATGCCAGCGAACAGATGCGCCCCATCCACGACCGCATGCCCGTCATCCTGAACAAAACCGCCGGAAGGGCCTGGCTGGAGAAGACAGACACCTCCCTGCTGGTGCCGTATCCAGGAATCCTTTCCATCAAAAAAGCCGGTTGAACCGGCTTATTCCGTCAGTTTCCCAACGATTTTCAGGTTTTCCAGCACGGACACGCCATGGGGCGCTGATTTTATAGCCTCAGATAAATCTTCTCCCGGCTGGTTGCCATTGTGCTGTCCTGTCGACCATGCCAAAACCCCTGTGAGGTCGTAGACCACGCCGTTTATTGCCACATACATGGCCCTTCCGTCTTTTCCGTCAAATTCCTTGAGTTCTTCCAGCGTGAAACCCTTCAGTTCCTCTTCCCCGGGGGAAGATTCCCCAGGCTGGGGGGCGGCCGTCGGGGCGGGGGGCTCAGCGGGAGCCATGGGTGTCGGCCTCGGGCTGCTGCCCTGGCATGCGGCCAGGGTGAAGGCCAGGGCCAGCACAACCCCGGCCATGACCAGTGTCATCATATATTTTCTCATGTCTCATTCCTCCGTGAACAGATAGATTCATGGTCTCTTTATACCCTGTTTCCCTGCCATGTTACAACCCGCATTTCAATCAAATATCCAAATCAACATCATTTCCAGCGTTTTAATGTCGGAACCAAGGCAGCTAGTTTAATTCTGGCCTGTTCTTCGTTGATGGATGGCGAGGTTATAAAAGGTATTGTATGATCGATCACGCCCTGTATGGTAAGATCCGGGTCCACCCAGGTGCCACCCTTGTAGCAATAAATACAGTAATCTGGATTCAAGGTATCATCTGTATTTGTACCAAATTCATTGATATCATTCATCGGATAAGTGCAGCTTTGGCATATTTTGTTTCTGTCCGAACCGAGCATTTCATCAATGGATATCCCAAATTCCTTGGAAATCATTTTAAGGGTTTCTGAATTTGGGATTGTTTCACCCTTCTCCCAGCGCGATACGGCTTGTCTCGTGACGTAAAGTCTCTTTGCAACATCGTCTTGGGTCAGGTTGTTTCTTTTGCGTATTTCCACAAAAACATCTTTCGGTTTCATATACATTTCTCCCTTATTATGAATGCAGACCTCATCAGTATTGTATTGTTCCCAGCAGTTTTTAATCAAGCAACACGTTGTTGCTTGATTGGATGTCCAAACATAAAAACTAAAATGTGAATGCTTTGATCAATCCTTTAAACATCCAACAGGCACCACATAGACGCCATCCGGCCTTCTGTATGCATGCTGACCTCCATATATCACCATTAAAAAGCCGGGTTTGTTCATGTGTCTTTCATCAACACGCTCTTTCAATTTCAACAGATTCGCTGCTGCTTCCTCTATTTTATTCCCTCCGACCTTTACTTCAACCGCTGCCCATCTCCCGTCATGTAATTTTAAAATGCAGTCAACCTCTAATCCTGTATTATCACGATAGTGGAAAACCTCTCCATTGATGGCTTCAATATATGCCCTCAAATCACGTGTTACCATGGATTCAAAGAAGAATCCGAATGTCTCCATGTCTATAGACAGTTCTTTGGCGCTTATACCCAATGCTGCCACAGCTATGGAAGGGTCAGAAAACTGTTTCTTTGCTTTGGTTCGTATGGTACTTGCGCTTCGCAGTTTTGGTGTCCATGCTTCAACGTTTTCAATGATGAATATTTTTTCATAGGCACTGGTATATGAAACCAACGTCTTGATATCCATACCTTCACCTACATTTTCCAAATCCCTTACCATTGTTTGGTAATCAGTTAAAGTGGAAATACCCCTGGCATAGGATTTCAAGACTGCCTTAGCCCTGCTTGGATTTCTTTTGATGTCATCTGTTTCATTAATATCTGCACGAACCAATCCATCATAGTAATCTTTGATGTATTCGTTTGTTTTATCTTTTGGTGTTTTTAGAATTCCCGGCCATCCACCTCTGCAAACCAGATCAACCTGGTCAGATATATTTAATTCTGATTTGCCTCTGACATGATAATCCGGATCATTAAAAAGCTCAGAAAGAGAAACATCACCTGATGATTCCTTTGATTCATATAGAGACATTGGCCTCATCTTTATCTTGGCAATTCGACCGGATCCTGAGTGCCTTGAACTGTCTTCTATTGGCTTTGCAGATCCGGTCAATATATAACGGCCCGGATTTCCCGGATGATCATCAATGTCCAGCCTGACAAAGTCCCAGATTTCCGGGATTTTCTGCCATTCATCAAATAGAATGGGTTTTTTCCCGTTTAGTAAATCATCCTTGCTTGTTGTGGCATAAATCTGATATCTGTTACAAATGATTGGATCCTGCAGTTTGATAATCGTCTTTGCAAACAAAGATGCTGTGGTTGATTTCCCACACCATTTAGGACCCTCAATTTGAATGGCCCCAATGTATGATAGCTTGCTAACGATACTTCGTTCAATCAGTCTGGTAAAATACATCAATACCTCCTTGTATAAGGATATTATACATCAATTTCCAATTATATCAATACATTATTCCTAATTTTATAATGATTTCATTCCTATTATTGTAACATTTTTATTCCGTGTTTTGTCAGCCCGTATGAATAGTGTTGCTTTTTAAAGCAAATTGTCATCCATCACGATTGCTGTCGATCGTAGCGTCATCAATGTGGACGGCCATTCATAAATGGTTGTTTATTACAAATCAAGGGACTTAATTAAGCCATATAGATAGAAATCAAATAAAATAT
>JAWOHX010000154.1:0-44320 GCA_046484975.1 Clostridia bacterium | reverse complement strand
GCCATCCGGGCAGGCATCCTGGCAGCCGTGGTTTTCCCCGTGGCCACCCTGGCCTGCCACATCGTCCTGGGACGAATGAAAAAGCGGCCTGTCTAGCCGCCTTTCCTTTATTTCTTTAGGAGGTTCTTCCGGTACTGGACCCCTTCCCAGTTCTTGATGAAATCAATCTGCTCCTGTGTCATGGTCATGATATGCAACCCGCTTTTCCCGGCGGTCTCCAGGATGAAGATGAAGGCAGCGATGCTCTCCTCCATCGTCAGGGCTTCCTTCTGGTTGGTGGCATATGTGATGTCCCCGGTGGACAGGTTGATGTTGATCTTGTTCTGCCTGCCCGGGTCCGTGGATATGTTTCCGCTGAGATAGGCAGCCTGGTCGGGATAGAGGATGGTCCGCTCGAACCAGTCTGCATCCTTGTTTGATCCCTGGAAATATCCCCGGAGTATGTCACTATCGCTTGCATAGGTGTTTTCCCCGGTCTGTTGGATTCCCACATGGCCGTAGGGCTCCGTGATGCCCATCCGGGTCCTGACCTTCTCCGTCACCATGTCGCCCAGTTCCCTGCATTCCTCGTATTGGTCACTGGTGATGATCAATCCGTGGCTCTCCATGAAAATCATCCCGGGCACGCTGTCCAGCCTGTCCAGCGCCCTCTTGATCTCCAGAGTAAGCATGAAGCCGGGAGCGGTGTAAGGAAGCCATATAAACGGATGCTTCCCCTGCCCGAATAACTCAGCGGCCAAATCCTTCCCTTCCCTGGTGCAACAAAGGAGGTTGGCATATACGGAATGGGTATGGACCACATATTTTTTTAGCAGGGAATGGAATCCCGCTTCCACGGAAGCCCGCATGCCTTTTTCCATGTTCGGCAGTTCCACGCTGTTGTTTTTCACGAATTCAGCGCTGTCGGCATAATAATCCACGCCTGAGTCCAGGTCCACACGGTCATAGTATTCCCGCACCTTCCTGTAATTGAGCACCACAAACCCCTTGCATTCCGTCATGTCCTTGAGTTTGCATCCGGAGGCCTTCACAGCCATGAGTTCCCCGTCCAGTTTCACGGAGGTATTCCCTCCGCCTCCCTGGGTGATGTCCGGGTCTTTCCCTGCGATCACGGACATTTCCGCCATTTGCTTCAGTTCCTTGTCGTACATGTTTACTCCCATCCCTGGCCGTAGCCCCTTTCCTGGATTTTTTCCTCGTAGCCGCTTGCAAGATATGCCTTCATGGGGTCAGGATCGAGTCCTGCCTCTTCCCGTACCTGAGCCAGCAAAGGCCGCACATCGGTTTCAAAAGCTTCCCTGACACAAGCCTCTGCACCCATGACATCATTGCCCATCCGGGCTTCCAGCAGTTTTTTCCTGTCCACCAGCAACGCCTTTGCATGGGCGCTCTGCACATTGAGAACGGAACGCAGCATGGCCTGGATCTTTGGTTCAATGCTGTGGCAGTGGTCAATCATATAGGCGATGCCTTTCGCTGTTTTTCTTGTCCTTTCATCCAGGGTGGCCTCTACAATCTCATTGAATATGAGGAATAGTTCATAGGGTTTGATGGATCCAACAATCAGGTCGTCGTCCGCATACTTCTTGTTGTTGAAGTGGAATCCACCGATTTTCCCTTCATCTATAAGGGTGGCTACGATATGCTCAATGTTTACTTCCTGGGCATGATGCCCCAGGTCCACCAGAACCGTTCCTTTTTTGCCCACTTTCGTGGCGAGCAGCAGGGCCAGTCCCCAGTCGTTGATGTCAGTATGGTAGAAGGCAGGCTCAAAGGCCTTGTACTCGATGAACATCCTCATATCATCGTCCATCTCTTTGTCCAGGGCAAGAAGGCTTTCCAAAAGCCAGTTTTTCCTTGCCCGGAAACTGCCTTGTCCCGGATAATTGGTTCCGTCCGCAAACCAGAGACTGATGTCCTTGGAACCAAACTTTCTTGCGATATCCACACATTCAATCATGTGATCCAGCGCTTTTTGGCGGATTGCCGGGTCGCTGTTGCAGACGCTGCCAAGCATGTATTCCTCCTCCTGAAAGAGGTTGGGGTTCACCGCGCCGATGCTAAGCCCCTTTTCCCTGGCATATTCCGATGCGTGGGAATAGTCCTCCACCTTGTCCCAGGGGATGTGTACGGCCACGGAAGGACATACCCCTGTATAATGGTGAACAACCGCGGCATCATCCAGTTTCTCGTACAGATTCCTGGGCACGCCTTTTTTCTTGAAGACCTTGAATCTTGTCCCCGCATCACCATATCCCCAGGAGGGGGTCTCAATCTTCAGGTCTTTGACCTCATTCTTGATCCACTCCATGTCGAGTCCATTGATGCCTGCTTTTTCTTCCAATATGGCATATTCCTTGTTCATTTCCTTACTCCTTTCCCACGATATTGTCAACAAAATGTCGGTATTTCTCATTCCATCTGCCGACATCCTCGGGTTCATATGTTTTTATTTCAAACGAATTCCGAATGATCTTCCTGGCGTGATGAATGTCCCGGACCTCCCCCAGGGCCATCAACTGTCCGAGAACATTCCCTGCTGCTGTTGCTTCCACGGGACCGGTGGTTATTTTTTTCCCCAATGCATTGGCCGCATACTGGGACAGCATCACATTCCTGCATCCTCCCCCGACAATGTGCAGGGTCTCTATGGGTTTTCCGATGATGTCCTGAAGGCGGTCATAAGTGTACCTGTATTTCATCGCCAGGCTTTCCATGATGCAACGGACCATCTCCGTTTTTCTAACAGGGACATACTGCCCCGTCCTTTCACAAAATTCCTGTATTTTTTCCGGCATACGGCCATGATGATAGAACACCTGTGCATCAGGATCGATGAGACAGGCAAAGGCACTTTCTTTCCGCGCCAGATCCTCCAGCTCATCAAAGGACATGGGCTGGTCTTCCCTGTTCCACTGGTTTCTGCATTCCTGATAAATCCATAATCCCATGATGTTCTTCAGAAGACGGATGGTCCGGTTGATTCCTCCTTCATTGGAATAGTCCATGGAGTAGGTCTTCTCATTCACAACAGGCTTGCGAAGCTCCGTTCCCAGAAGCGACCACGTTCCACTGCTCAAGTAGGCGAAGGGCTCCGTCTCTGCAGGTGCGCTGATGACGGCGCTTGCAGTGTCATGGGAGGCCACGGCGATGACGGGAATGGATTCCATGCCCAACTCCTCGCAAATCTGCTTCTGAAGGGATCCCACCACCGTTCCGCTGTCGATGATCCCGCAAAGGAAATGGTCGGGGATTCCAAGCTTTTTCAGAAGCTCCCGGTCCCAGTCACCTGCATGGATATTGAGCATCTGGGACGTGCTTGACATACTGTATTCGCTGTGCATGTTGCCTGTGAGAAAATAGTTCATAAGATCCGGGGTGAACAGCAGCTTGTCCGCCTTTTCCAATAGCCCGGGGTTTTGCCTGGAGAGCGCGTACAGCTGGTACAGGGTGTTGAACTGCATGAACTGGATCCCCGTCCGCATGTATATTTCTTCCCTGGACACGGACTTGAAAGATTCTTCGATCATTCCATCGGTCCGCCTGTCCCGGTAATGCACCGGATTCTCCAACAGTCTTCCATCTTTGCCGACCAGTCCGAAATCCACGCCCCAGGTATCAATACCGATGCTTTTAATGTCGTCGTTCCCATTTTTTTTACACTGGATGATGCCTGTTTTCAATTCATGGAACAGCCTCAGGATATCCCAGTACAGGATGTCGTTGACCTGTACGGGATCGTTTGAGAAACGGTGCATCTCTTCCAGGGTGATTTTCTCCCCGTCGAAACATCCCAGCATGGCCCTGCCACTGCTGGCACCATAATCAAATGCCAGTACCTTAATCATTTTCATCCTCCTCATGCAATAGGCTTACAGGACATCATATCCCGTATCCTTGGGGCCATAGATGCATATCTGTTCCATGAGTCCCCAGGGGTAGGTGGTATAATCCGGTGTATAACGTGCCTGGTCAGGATGCAGGGCCCGGTCTCCGATCCATTTTTCCCGGGTGTCGGACAAATGAAGGGGTCCGAACATGTTCCTGGGAGAAGCCATGACCTCCACCTCGATTCTGTTGTTTCCGGGGTGCAGGTAATCCCCGATTTGGATTCTGCTCCTGCATTTCCACGGGATGCAAACCTCATGTCCGTTGATCCTGACAAGAACGACAACGGCACTGTAACGGCCGAAATCCATCATGATATCCCTGCTTGTTTTTTCCGAATACTCAAAATCATACAGGTATTTGATTCCGGAATGATAGTGGAAATATCCCTGGAGGCCCCAGTCCCCGAGCCTGATGCGTTCGGGTTCCCTGACAATGTTCCGCTGGATGCTGACTCCGAAGTCCCCGATCAGGAAGATGTTCTCCAGTTCCGTTTTCTGCTGGTAAGCACATTCCAGGACCAGTTCGTTCCTGCCTTTCCGAAGAGGGGGCAGATTGACCACACCCATGCATTTGTCCAGGAACCATCCCTGCTTTTTATTCTCCACCTCTTGGCCATTGCAGAGGATGCTGAAGGTGTCGATTTCCTCCACCACAAGTTGCACGGGGCCGGCCGGGACATCCTTCACATTGAAGGAAAACCTGATGGCCAGCTTTGCCCCGTCATGTGCATGGGGTTTGTCCACCCACATGTATCGCTGCACCCCGCCGTTGTGGTCCACGGGAATCATCTTCAGTTTGCGCCTGATGATCTCCTGGTTGATATATACTTCCTGTTCCCGGCTCCATCCCCCGTCTTCCAGTTTCATCCTGCACATGTCCAGGACCATCACGTTCTTGTCCGTCCGCTCAAAGGGGCAGGATATGCCAAGGCCCTGCAGGAAAACATATTTTTTCTCTTTCTCCTGGGTTGCTTTTCCAGCAGGCCCGTCCTTTCTCAGCACGAAAAGCCTGGAATCACAGGCTCCGAGCTCACAGTCGAATCCAATGACTCCCTTGCCGGGATCAAAGGGGATTTCTTTGTTCCCGCCGTCCAGCAAGTCCCATTCCTCCAGGGTCCCATCGCCCTGGATCATGATCCTGGTCCGTACACCCTGTTCCCTGTCGTTGTTGGTGAGGAACAGCACCCTGGCATCTTCCATGTCCCTGACCATGCAAAAGACATTCTCTGCCTCGTTGCCCGTCGGGCTCTTTATTGAAACCACCCTCCGGAGATGGGATACGGTCTCATCCAGGGTATTGGTCCTGATGAAATTGGCATGACCCTGGAGGCGCTGTGCCAATTCGTTTTTCCGGCCTTCAATGTACATGATCTCTGATTCCTGGCAGATGACTTTTCCACCGTTTTCCATGTATTCCAGCAGATGACCGGCGGTGTTCTCATACAGGGTCTCCGTCCCGGGGGGGATGACCACCTGCTGATATGATGCCTGGCCGACAACCATGGAGTCCTTCTCCACCCTGCCAATGCGTTGGATGACATCCTCGTCACCGTAATCGAAATCGATATGGTTGGACAGCATGTTCTTTGTATACTCATTGAGATTGAAACCGAACCGGTCGATCTCCTCCATGTTGTCCAGGCGGGTGCGGATCCACGCTGTCGGGAGGGGGTGGATCATCAGGGTGTCCCGGACCACCCGTCCTTTTGATGTGACAGCGCCGATCCTGGCGAAATAGTCCTCCACGATGTTGTTGTATTTCCACCAGGATGTCTGGTAGTTGAACTGGGGAGGGTAATCCCTTTTACGCATCCCTTTCATGGAATACCAGGCCAGATGCTGGCATCGAAGATTGATTCCCTGCACATACTGGTAATCCCCAATCCATTTCTGCCCTTCGAAAGAAAATTCCCAGCCGGAAACCCCGTATGTTTCTGAAAGCATCCGGTTTCTGCCTGTCTGGTTGGCGACGGAGGTGCATCCTTTGATGGTCATGTATTCAATGGTGTCTTCCCGAAGCATGTCAATGCCGGGAACGTGCTGGTAGAGATAGTTCAGCAGGATTCCCCCGCAGAGCCTGATGTATGCCCCCATGACATTCTCTGCCAGGCAATGCCCGGTGAAAAGCAATCCATTGCCCTCGCACCAGTCATAAAACTGCTTGGAGAAATGCTCGGCGAACATTTCGTAATATGTCCGGAAAAAATCATGCCTTGCCTGCATGCATTGATCCCCTTCATAAAAAACCCAGGGAAGCACGTTGGTCAGCAGGTAACCTCTTTTTTCCATGAAGAATGAGGGAAAGGCGTAGGTATATGGATAACATCCTGGAATCAGGCTCACATTTGGCTCATCGGTGAATACCCCGGGCACCGACTTCCCGAAATGTTCCCCGACTTCCTCCTTGTATTTTTCCATGGTGATTTCAAGGAATCGTTTAACACAATCCTTATTGATGTTGTCAGCCGGGGGGGCATTGTTGTACCACTCGGAGGAAGGAGCGTACTCCAGGCAGACATGCAGGTAAATCTCCCCGTTCTTCCTCCTGCCGTTTTCCGGTAAAAGACGGGCGGATACCAGCTTGTCCCCTTCCAACACAATGGCATAGGTATAGAGGACCTCTTCCGAGGCAAGCCTTCTCTTTTCGGATTCCCTGAAGCGAATCCCCTTGGCTGCATATTCCTTGCAATCCCTTGTGACAAGGCCTCCTGCAGCTCCGGAAGGCCAGCGGTCCTCGTCATACAGCCATGCATGGGTCCCGTCGGCACAAGCCTGCTCCACACAGGCCTTGACGCAATTCATCCATTCTTTCCCGAGGTATTCGGTTTCCAGGCCCACCCTGGAATGCATGAAATATCCTCCCATGCCCTTCAGGTGCATGTCATGTGCCTGGGCCTGCACTTCATCGGGATCCATTCTGTCGTTCCACGACCAGAAGGGAGCTGAGCGGTCCATGGCATCGGGATGCTGGAAATGGTGCTTCAATTTTTCATAATTCATGTGAACCTCCGTATTCTTGTCCCATCCTGCTGTATTTGCGTATTCTTTCATCCAGGTCCGGATACTGGCGGACCGTAACTTCGCTGAACAATCCGTCATGGATGCAGGCGGTCGCTTTTTTCTCATGGGCAATCAGGGCCCATGTGGAATCAAAAAGGTTGGAGAACATGGGATCCCGCATGGCGTCGCAAACGAATTTCTGCCTGGGGGAATTGATGTCCTCTCCGCTGATTTCCATGAAGGAATACCTGACACAAAGGTCTTTGAGCCTTTCCAATTGCTTTTTTGTATTTCTGGAAGGCATGTAAGCCACAGCCTTGAATCCCATTCTCCTGATTTCCGGGAAAAGGTCCGGCAGATAGTCATCCTCGAACTTCTGAGGTTTCTTGTCCCCTGTCGCTGAGTCCCCCACATCCCCGAGATAGGGATAGGCGGGAATGGCGCCGATGTCGCTTGCCAATGCCACAGCCTCGAATACACCCGGGCATTCTGCCGTCGCAGGCAAGTAAAACATCTCCACCATGTCACTTTTGATTGCCCCGAGGAGGTCATAAGCATAGACTGGATTCTCCCCGTTCAGCAAAAGTCCCTCTGTTTTTGCATTCAGGGGGATTCCCATGGTATGTTTATAGAAATCCACCAGTTTCTCCCCCTGTCCGAACCTGGCGATGAGCTTCAGGGACAAGGCATAGGATATGTGCCTTTCGGTGACACTTCCCCCTTTCGTCCACAGCGACAGCGGAACCACGTCCTCTTCATAGTCCAGTGAGATATCATAATTGAAAAGGATTCCATTGAGTTTTCGGACCATTTCCATGTTGCGCAGATTCCTTTTCTCGGCATACGGCCTGATGAATTCCTGCACGTCGTCGAGTTTCGTATGGGGAATGCCGTGCATTGCCATGTACATGACGGACTTCTGGTCCGGGTTGTTGCTTTTTTTGCCTTCCAGCAGAGTGCCTTTGGCATCCACCCGTAGCTCCAGCCCCGTCGTCGTTGCCATCCCCACAATCTCTCCGGCACGGATAAACTCCTCTGCACCCGCCACGGTGTCATGGTCCATGATTCCGGCAGTGGTAAGTCCCGACACATATGCCATCCAGATGGATTTTGCAGGGGAATACGGGGAAAAGGAATAGGTGGTATGGATGTGGTTGTTGACATCGCGCCCCGTGGTGGCCGGCCTGCTGATATCATGCCTGTGAATGCCTTCCATGAGTACTTCAAGACTTTTCAGCCGGGATTCCGAATTGTGGTCATTGAGCTTCTCCAGGTGCTTCAGGTAAAAATCATTCATATCCAGGTTTTGCTCCGTTTTGCTTCATTCATCTATGAGTATATATGGATACCCATTGTTATTCAATATATGAACCTTGATTTATAAGCTTATTTTACACTTACAGGGTATAATGATATATATCATGCTGACGCATACAAGGAGGTTGAAATGGATACCGAGAAAAGAAAGATATTGATATTGCAGGTGGTCAACACGATGGCTTTCCTTGTGATGGTCATCCTCAATGCACTGGCAAATATCCTTCCCATCAACAATCAGACAACCGGAGGGGTCTCGGACAAATACCCGGATCTTTTTGCACCAGCGGGCATCACCTTTTCCATCTGGGGGCTGATCTATCTGCTGCTTGGATTGTTCATCCTCTACCAGCTGGGCCTGTTCACCAGAAAGGATAACAGCCATGAAAAAGCAATCCTGCAAACAGGTTGGCTGTTCGCTTTGTCTTCATTTGCAAATGCACTATGGATCATCCTGTGGCATCATGACATGATCCTGTTGTCACTGGTCATGATGGTGGCAATTCTTCTATGCCTCATCGGAATCACCTCGAAAATTTACAAAAGCGAACCTGACAGGATGCAGGCATGGTTCTACAAACCGGCTTTCAGTGTGTATCTCGGCTGGATCACCGTGGCCTCAATTGCCAATGTCACGGCCCTTCTTGTCAGTGCAGGCTGGAACGGGTTTGGTATTCCTGAATGGGTTTGGACAATTGCCATGATGGCAATAGCCACCGTACTGACATTCCTTTACATATTCCTGAAAAGCGACATCATTTTCTCCCTTGTGGTGGTATGGGCTTTCATGGGAATCGTCCTGAAGCATGTCACTGTTTTCAACTCGGAATATATCCAGGTCATCATCGGAGGATCATTGTTCATGGGTTTGATCGGGGCTGCCATCCTGTGTCGCCTGATGCCTTTCAAGTGCAAGCCCAGGAATGAGGAATTGGATTAGGGACGACTCTCAGCCGTTCCTGGACAATTCCTTGATGGCCTGGATTTTACCGTATACGATGAGAAGGTCCCCTTCCTGCATCACGAATCCCGACATGGGGAAATCGATTGTTTCGGTTCCCCTTTCAACTTTCAGCACCTGGATGAATTTTTCCTTCAGACTGGCCTCAGACAGGCTTTTCCCGCATATCGGATTGCCGCTGTCCAGCAGAACCTCGTAAACAGCAAAACCACTTGATAGTTTCAGGACCTCATCGATGGACCGTTTCTTCGTACGCCTCATGATGTTTTTGGAGATGAACTTCTCCACAACCCGGTTTATATTCCTTGAAAAGTATTTGCTTCTGGTGATAATGAATATGAAAAGCGCAAAAGCGACCAAGGTGACGACGATGTAGATCATCCTGTTCTCATCGCTGACGATGGCGCCGAAAAACAGGGAAATCAAACTGGCTTGGGCGATATAACTGATGACCATCAGGATACCGGCGATTTTCCTTCTGAGGGGATGCTGAACGATGAGTTCCGATTCCCTGGTGGTGAAACCGGTATGGGTGATAATGGAAATCACCTGGAACCTTGCCTTATAGAAGTCCAGCCCGGTGATTTTCAATACAATGGACATGATTTCGATGACAATCCACAACAAAGTCAACAGGATGGCCAGATAGATAAATATCATGGAGCTCCTCCTTGCGCAAGACAATGGGATGTTTTTTATTGTCCACTATCCTATTGTAGTCTTTGCCAAAGTATGTTTCAAGTTAAAATTACCCGATTGGCATTGGACAGGCACATTTCTATGGAGAGATGCTTATCCTAAAAACCCGGGATGATCACCGATGCATGAATCCTTGAAATCTTTGTAATACAGGCTTGCATACCGGCCTTTGAGGGAGAGAAGGTCCATATGGCTGCCTTCCTCTGTGACCTTGCCATTTTCAATGAAATATATCCTGTCACATTTTTCTATGGTACTCAGCCGATGGGCGATGATGATGCTTGTTCTGTTGTGCATGAAACGTTGGAGTGCATCCTGGATGTATGCCTCTGACTCAGAATCTAAGCTTGATGTGGCCTCGTCCAGAATGAAGACCTCCCCATCCTTCAGGATGGCCCTGGCAATCGCGATGCGCTGCTTTTGGCCTCCCGACAGGCGAATCCCGCGCTCCCCAACCACCGTGTCATACTGGCAGGCCTGTTCCATGATGAATTCATGGGCATGGGCTTTTTTAGCGGCTTCCATGATTTCATCCATGCCTGCATCCGGCCTGCCCATTCCGATATTCTCCCTGATGGTCCCGTTGAACACAGCATCCCCCTGGGAGACATAGCTCATTTTTTCCCGGATTTCTTTTTTGGTGTACTCCCGGATGCTTTTCCCGGCAAAGGAATAGCCTCCTTCAGTGATATCATAAAGACCCAGCAACAACTTAATGACAGTGCTTTTCCCATGTCCGCTGTATCCTACCAGGGCAACTTTCTCTCCTCTTCTCACTTTCATGGACAGCCCGTTGAGCACCAGTGTCTCCCTGTCATAGGAGAATCTCACATCACGCAGGCAAAGATGGCCATCGCAGTCAATTCCATCCGCATCCATTCTCTTTGTCTCCATCGGCTGGTCCAGGAATTCCATGATCCTGTCACTCCCTGCGAAGGCATTCTGCACCATGCTGATGTTCTCCGTGGTGTTGATGAGCAGGTAGCCAATCTGAACCCCAAGCTGGCGCAAGGCCACCAGTGCACCCACCGTCAGGGCTCCCATGATGATCATGTATGTGCCATAGATGATCACTGCGGAATTGTTGAGCTGGTATATGAGGTTGTTGGAGGAGTGGAGGATGCTGTTGTAAAGCACATTCTTTTTCTTGGCCCGGATGACCTCCTCCTGTTTTTCATCGAACCTACGCATGAATGCCTTCTCCAGGCGATAGGTCTTGATGACCCTGAACCCGGATATGTTCTCGATGATCTCCGAGAGGACGCCACTTTCCTGCTCCCTGATCCTCTGGTTCTGGTCCCGGATGGGTATCCGGAACCTCTTGTTGATGTATGCGGTCATCGTCCCCACCACGGAGGCCAGGATGCCCATCCGGATATCGATGACCAGGATGGTGGGAAGCATGATGGCTGTGGAGATGAAGTTGGAGGTGATCTTCTGCACCATGGTCAGGGAGTTCAGGAAAAGGTCGGTGTCCCCGTTGATGCGCGCGATGGTATCCCCGCTGTGGTGGGTCTCGAAATATGAGACGGGAAGGTCCATGAACCGGTTGAACATGCCGCGCTTGATTTCCATGCCGATGAGGTAGGCTTTTTTGTTCAGATGATAAGAGAGGATGGAGCCGATGATGAAGGAGAGGACGGACAGGGAGAAGAATACCAGTGCGGCTTTTAGTTCTTGCTGCAGGCCGTTGAGTGCATAATCGATGATGCTTTTACCGAACAGGGCGAATAAAGGGCCATGGAATCCGTCCGTTATGGACTTCAGGACCACAAGGATGAAATGGGGCAGTCCTTGCCTGCCGCTCAGCCGGACCATCTTACGGATGTCCTTCCATACCGGCTGTTTGTCTTTCTTCTTCATTCCGTCACCTGCCCGTGATAAAGGTGGAAGTAGGCAGCCTGCCTGTCCATGAGTTCCGCATGGCTGCCCTGTTCGATGATCCTGCCATCCCCCATCACCATGATCATGTCACTGTGGATGATGGTGCTCAACCGGTGGGCGATGACCAGGATGGTCTTGTCCCGGCCTGTCTTCCGGATTGCCTTCTCAATGAAGTATTCCGATTCCGTGTCCAGGTTCGAGGTCGGCTCATCCAGGACAAGATATGGTTTGTCGGACAGCAGGGCACGGGCCAGTGAGATCCTCTGCCTCTGTCCTCCTGATAGCATCGATCCCCTCTCACCGACCATGGTGGCATATCCGTCCTTCATCTCCCTGGCGATGACATCGATGCCGGTGTCCCGGCATACCTCGAGGAACCTTTCCTCCTCCGCCCCCGGGTCCCCGTACAGGACATTGCTGCGAATGCTATCGGAAAACAGGTAGTCGTCCTGTGAAACATATGAGAAATTGCTTCTCAATGCATCCAGGTTCCAACCACGCAGTTCCTTTCCGTTGACTTCTATTTCACCTCCGTAGTCCCCGTAATATCCCTGGAGCAGTCTGGCCACGGTGCTTTTTCCGCATCCGCTTTTTCCTGCAATGGACACCCGTGCGCCCCTTGGAATGGAAAATGACATTCCTTTGACCACCTCCACATCCTTGCAGTACTCAAAATCCACGTTCCGGAATATAAAGGCGTCTTCTTCAAAATGAGCGGAGAAATCCTCTCCGTCCGTTCTTTCCTTCTCAGTGTCTGTGATCTCCCTGATGTGGTCCATGACCCCGGTGACCTGTGCTGCATTGGATATGATCATGAACAGATGGGAGAAACTCCCGAAGACACCCATCATCATCGCTGTATATGCAATCAGCTGGGGAACGGTGAATGACCCCCGTCCGATGTAAGAGATGCCAAGAAGATAGACCAGGGCAAGGGGCAATGTCTGGATCAGGTATCCCATGCCCATGATGACCTGATTCTTGCGGTATGTCCTGTTCTCCCTGTCCTGCGCCATCACCATCTGCTCGTCATATTTCCGGTAGAAATGACCGCGGAGGTCGTAAACCTTCGTGATGCCGATGTTCTCCAGGATATCCCGCAGGATTTCGTTCGTCCTGCTGACCAGGGACTGCCTCTCGCTGGATATGCCCCTCATCTGCATGGAATAGCCCATGGTGAACATGGAGGTAACAAGGGTGATGGGCAGGATGACCAGGGTCATCTCGGCATTCATGCTGAACAGGGCGAACAAACCATAACCCAGGGCGCCGGGCAGGTAGCCGAACAGGGTCGTCGCATCATTCGTGATGAAATTCTCCACGATTCCCAAATCATTGGACAGCTTGGTAAGCGCATCCCCGGAATGATGGTCATCGAAGTATCCTGGCCTGAGGCCATGGATGTTCCGGAGGATGTTCCTTCTCATGTCCCGGATGGTATAGATGGAATACCGGTATCCGGTAAAGGGTCCTGTGAAACGGATGAACAGCATGAATACAATCAGAAGGACATACACCAGGGTCACGGACTTGAACATCTCCATGTCCCTGGCGATGGCAGCCTGGGTGAAATATTCGATGTATCGTGTGATGATGCCCCAGGAGATGCCCATGGCGGCCCCGTTGGCACATTTGAAGACAAACCATTTGACGGATGGGGGAGACAGGGTGATGAGATGGATGATGGTGCGAAAGACCTGCCGGAAATCAGCCGCCTTTCCGTTTTGCTTCTTCAATGAAAATCCCCTTTTCGGCATTATATAATAATCATTGAAATTTAACAAGATATTTCTATATGTTTTTGAGTTTTTTTGAATTTTACAGTTCCCGTTCGGCCGTGCTTGTCCTCCACCTCATATACAGCCTCAGTTGTCCGCCGAACTGGGGTTGGCCGTCCCATGGGATTGACATGCTCTCATCCACATACCATCCGTCGAAGACATATCCACTCCAGATTGGATTTCTGGAAATCAACTCATATTTGCTGTTGTCCACATCCAGGCGCTCCAGGGATTTTATGCGAAGAAATGGCGTAAAATCCTGTACCAGGTTGTTTCCGCTGCTCACCCAGACCAGATTCCCATGGTTTTCCACCATATAAATGTCCCGCACCAGGGTATGGCTGATATGCAGCCGGGTAAGGTATTCCATCCCGGCTACGATGCTGATGTCTGAAACTGCCGTGCTTTCTATGTTCAGGACATGCAGGTTCACCAAATCCTTCAGATAGCCGATGTCCGTCAATTGTGGGTTGTTGCAGATGTAAAGCTCTTTCAGGCCTGTCAGGCCTGCCAGGGGGGTGAAATCCATGACTTCGACCTCATAGGCCTGAAGAACCCGAAGACTGTGCAATCCCGCAATGGGCGTGAGGTCCGTGAGAGGATTCCCTGATATGTTCAGGTGGGTCAGCGCGACGCAATGCTGCAGTCCTTCAATGGAGCGGACCAATGAGGAATTTGCTTCAAGCACTAAAATCCGGGACAAGTCCTCCGGTAGGATGTCCCCTTCGGGTTTTTTAATGGCCAGACGTACGATGGCATTCAGATATGGATCCGGGATGATGCTCCCGGCCGCATCTGTGTTTGGAAAAACAGGAATGGTGATCTCCACTCCTCCTGTTATGATTTGTCCGGAACCGAATACGGCCCTCGTTTCCATATAGTCGTTTTCGAAAAACACAACAGGATTGCTGTACTGCTCCCATTGCCCTCCCCTGGTCCTGTATTGCCTGATGACCGATGTCTCCGGATATGTCACGGTAATGATGACGGAGAGAGTCACATGATCCTTGTCAATCTGATGGTTGATGTATACCGGTCCGGTGACCTTGGTCTGGTTCGGAATTTCTGCCTGTGCCACCGGGATTATTCCAATCGGATCCTGTAAAACGGGTTCATCTTCCATGGCCTCAGCCGTTGTTTCCACTTCCTTGTTTTCCTCCTGCTCCAACTCCATCATATCCGGAACGGAAATAATTGCGGCATTCATCTGTGGCTTAACTTCATTCGTTAACCCCTCATCCGTTTCCTGGTTTTCTTCTGCAACTGGCGCTTGTGCAACTTGTGCCGTTTCATCCGGCTGTTTGATGATGAAATCATTGGAAAAAACAAGGGTGGTGACCAGCAGGACAGAAGCGAAAGCAGCAATGAGGATGCGGTTCCTTCCTGCAAACCCTTTCCCTTTTGACAGGACGACCCTGGATTTGCTTTCAATCCCATGGGCTTCCAGACTGTTCTCAAAAGCATCGATGTCCTGGAAACGGTCCCCGATGTTGATGCTCATGGCCTTTTTGATGGCTTCACGGTTTTTCGCGGATACCCGGACATCAAAGAAGGAGAGTTCCTTGAGTTCTTCCCCCATCAGCCGGTCCAGGGAATCGGGCGGGGTGACCCCGGTGAGCATTTTGTAGAAGGTGGCCGCCAGGGCATAAATGTCTGTCCATGCCCCCTGGTTGCCTTTTTTTGAATATTGTTCAGGAGGCGTATAGCCCTGTTTGACCATGATGGTCTTGGTGTTGTTCTCCCGGATAGAAAACTCCCTGGAAGCACCGAAATCAATGAGTTTGATCTCGTTGTTTTTGGTGATGATGATGTTTTCCGGACTGATGTCCCGGTGGAGAAAATTTTTCCTGTGGATGGTTCGAAGAATGTCCGTGACATTCAACAGGATACCCAGGGCTTCTTTTTCCGACAGCCTTCCATTTTCCTCCAGGTGGTCCGCAAGAGACTGGCCTTCCAGATACTCCATGACCAGGTAAGCCGTGTTATTTTCTTCGAAGAAGTCCTTCACTTCGACGATTCCGGGATTGTTTTTAAAGGAAGCGAGGATTTTTGCTTCCTCGAGGAAGCGGAGTTTCCCTTCCTCCACCATATCCCTGGCAGAGGACGCCTTCGGATACACCAGAATGTCCGTCCTGCTTCTTGTAACGTGTTCAGACGGCATGTATTCCTTCATGGCAACTTTTTTCCCGGAAAGCATGTCGCAGGCGATATAGGTATTGCTGAATCCTCCGCCGCCAATCAAGGTGCCCACCAGGTATTTCTTTTTCAAAAGGGAGCCTTCCGGCAGGCAGTAATTCTTCAGCTGCTGGCTGTTCGGCAGATAACCGCAGGATTTGCATCTTGCAGCTTGTGAGTTTTTCCGGTCCATGCAGTTGAGGCATATCGGTCTTTCGTCCATCCTGCCGTCCTTATCCATCAGGCTGAGGGCTGTCATGTTCCCATTATACCAAGGCCCGGCCGTATTCTCAATGCATATGAACCAATCACCGGCAGACGACGACCAGGGAGTAAGACGAATCACTGAAGAATGCATTCCCGGCAAAATCCCCATATAGCGTGACATCCTTGAATCCTGCATCATGGAGAAGACTTTCCATATGCCGGCTTGTCAGGGGGAACAACTCCACCGAGTTCCGAATGACCTTGCTCCCCTGTTCCTGTGATGTGGTGAGCACCGTGTCGAAGGAGATGGTTCCGGATTCCTTCCGAAGGGTGTAGTTCCTTTCAAAGGAAATCCCTCCGTTGGTGATGGTGGGCAGGGACCGGACATCCTGGGCCAGAATTCTGTCGTAATTGATGATCTGGAGGATGAGCACGCCTCTTTTTTCCAGATGTGCAGCCATGTTGTCCAAAGCCTTCCGGATTTCCAACGCATCTTTCAGGTGGACAAGGGAGTTCCCGATGCAGAAGATACAATCAAAGCGCCTGTTCCCCAAAGAAGAAAAATCCAGCATGTCCATCTGTACAGCAGCCAGCCGCACATTCCCAACTGCTGCTTTTTCCCTGGTGATGCGGACCATTTCCCCGTCTATGTCCGTCGCAGTCACATCATACCCTTCCCCGGCCAGGGCCACCGCGTATCCTCCTGAACCGCAAGCCACATCCAGGATGGATGCCGGGGGAGGACCTGCTGCCTCCCGAATGCAAGACAGCTGTCTCTCATTCACCGGGAATATCCGATCGTAGTAGGAGGATATTTCATCATAAAACTTCATGTTATCCCATTTCCTGGCCACCTGTGACATTGATGGCCTGTCCTGTCATATAGCTTGCCATCTCCGATGCAAGGAATACCATGACGTTCCCCACATCCTCATACTCGCAGCTTCTTCCCATGGGCACCTGGCCCAGGTATTTCTGCCGGACCTCTTCTTCGCTGATCCCCTGATTTTGTGCATATTGTTTGAACAAGCTGTTGACCCAAAGGGGGGAATTCAGAAGATTCCCCGGACAGATGGCATTCACCCGGATGTTGTCCTTGGCGAATTCCAAGGCCAGACTCTGTGTCAGGCCGATGCCGCCGAACTTGGATGCCGCATAGGCGCTGTTTCTGTAGGATCCTTTTTTCCCGGATTTGCTGTTGATCTGGATGATGCTGCCGCCCGAGCCCTGAAGCATCCTTTTGGATGCCGCCTTGGCGCAGATGAAATAGCCCAGGAGATTGACGTTCATCACCAGCTGCCATTTCTTCACATCGAAATCCGGGGTCGGACCCGAAATCAGGATGGCGGCATTGCACACCAGAATGTCCAGCTTCCCATATTTTGATACAGCGGTATTCATGAGGTTTTCCACATCCTCCTCATTGGTGACATCCACTTTGACCGCCACGGCATCCTGTAGATTTCTCGCAACTTCAAGGGCGCTGTCTATGTTGATGTCCCCGATGACCACCCTGCATCCTTCCCGGTCCAGTCTTTGTGCAAGGGCTTCCCCCAGTCCCTGGGCTCCTCCGGTGATGACCGCAACTTTTCCTTCCAGCATTCTTAGACTCATCATTTCCTCCTATATCCATTCCACCTGGTATTTTTCCATCAATGTCCTGATGTTTTCATCCGGAACCTCATCGTACACCCAGACATCAATGTCCTCCAGACCCGCGAATGAAAAGGTCAGATCCTTGTTGATCTTATCCGCGTCCATGAGCATGATTACTTTTTTCGCTTTCCTCACCACAACCTGCTTCAATTGGCTCTCATACCGGTTGGATACCGTGAAACCCCGCTCCGGTGAGAAGCCGGATGCCGACATCACGGCGATGTCGATGTTGAGATTCTCCAGCATGGCAACCGCATCAGGGCCGGAACAGGACAAGGTGTTCCTGTTCACCACTCCCCCAAGCTGCATCACAGAATTGGCCGTGGTACATAACCGGAGGGCGTTGTTGATGCCACTGGTGATGAAGGTGCAGTCCTGTCCTTCAATCAGGTTCACCAGGCACATGATTGTGCTTCCGGCATCCAGATAGATGGTTCTTCTTTTCTCAATGAACGTCAGCGCCTTGGATGCAATCAGCATCTTTGACTGGATGTTTTCCCCTGCTCTCTTGGAATATTCAAATTCCTCCCCATCGGGAATCCCAAGTCTTTTTGTGCTGATGGCTCCCCCGTGGGTCCTGATGACATGCCCGCTGCTCTCAAGCTCACTCAGATCCCTTCTGAGGGTCATCTCGGACAGTCCGGGGAAAACAGCTTTCAGAGACTGCAGGCTCACTTCCCCGGTTGTTTCTATCATCTGTTTGATCTGCAGACGGCGCTCATTCACGTCATTTATACCCCCAGTTTGTTCAGCCGGATCTGCTCTTGTTCCGTGTAGTTCTGTCTGGATGCATGTCCTTTCAAGGGAAGGATTTTCTGATGGACGGCATCCACAAGCCAATCCGCCTGCGGAAAGAAATGATCTTCATATTCCTGTGCGGGGGTGATCCAGTTCCTGGCACCGATGACCACCGGAGGCGCGTCCAGATAGTCAAAGGCCAGCTCGCTGATGGTCTGCGCCATGTCCTTCAGATGACTCCCTCTTTCACAGGCATCACTGGCAAGCAGTATTCTGCCTGTCTTTTTCACGGATTCGATGACTTTGGTGTAATGGAAGGGTACGATGCTCCTGGCATCGATCACTTCCGTGCTGACCCCGTATTTCTCCTCCAGGATCCTGGCGGCATCCAGTGCATTGTAAAGGGTGGCTCCCACAGTAAGGATGGTCAGGTCATTCCCGGTCTTTTTGATGTCCGGCTCCCCGATGGGAACCTCATAATATCCTTCAGGCACCCCTTCTTCATGGAACAGTTCTCCGATGTCATACAGCTTCTGGCTCTCAAAAAAGACCACAGGGTCGGTTCCGGCAAGAGCTGCATTCATCAGTCCTTTTGCATCATATGGCGACGCTGGGAACACCACCTTCAATCCCGGGATATGGGCGCACAAGCTGGTCCAGTCCTGGGAATGCTGAGCTCCGTATTTGCTGCCCACCGAAACCCTGAGGACCACCGGCATCTGCAGGACACCGGCGCTCATGGCCTGCCACTTCGGAAGCTGGTTGAAGACCTCGTCCCCGGCTCTGCCCAGGAAATCACAATACATCAATTCCACGATGGCCCTGCCGCCGCACATACCGTATCCCACGGCAGTTCCCACGATGGCTCCTTCGGAAATGGACGAGTTGAACAGCCTGTTGTAGGGGAGCGCTTCGGTCAGCCCCCTGTATACGGCGAAGGCACCGCCCCAATCCCTGTTCTCCTCACCATAGGCGATGAGTGTGGGATCCTCGTAGAATTTATGGATGATTGCTTCGAATATGGCATCCCTGTATTGAAACACCTTGTTTTTAGAGACATGCTTGCCGTCCAGGATGCCGAAACGCTCTTTTTTCGCAATCTGTTGCACCCTGGGGTTTTCTTTCATGGGCATCAGGACCTCGCACTCCCTGTCTTGCATTTTATCTTTCTTCCCGTTGGAAAACATGAGTTTTTCAATGGAGTCCGGGAATCCCACCAGGTTCATCCTGGGAGAGATTTTATCATCAGTGGCCATCCTGCATATTCTCGTGACCAGTTCCCTTGTTTCTTCCGCGACCTTGTCGAATGCTGCGGATTTTACGATACCTGCTTCTGTCAGGCTGTCCCGGAACAGGACAAGGGAATCATTGGCCTGCCAGGCCTCCACTTCCTCTTTTGTCCTGTAAGACATGGCATCAGAGGGGGAATGTCCTGAATATCTGTATGTCAGGGTGTCCAGGAGCACCGGGCCCTTCTTGTCCTCCAGCACCTGCTTCTTTCTGCGTATGGCGTCAATCACAGCAAGGGGATTGAGACCGTCGATCCTTTCCGAATGCATCTGGTCTGGATTGACGCCGGCACCGAAACGGGCCAGGATTTCATAGCCCATGGTCTCTCCGTATGTCTGCCCTCCCATCCCGTAATGGTTGTTGAAGAAATTGAAGATGATGGGCAGTCCACCCTTGTACTCCCCTTCCCATAATTTTCTGAACTGGTCCATGGAAGAAAAGCAAATCCCTTCCCAGACCGGTCCGCAGCCAAGGGAGGCATCCCCGATATTGGCAATGACAATCCCGCTTTTCCGGTTCGCCTTCTTGTACAGGGCAGCACCTGTGGCAATATCCGCAGATCCTCCCACGATGGCGTTGTTCGGATAAATGCCGAAGGGGGTGAAAAATGCATGCATGGATCCCCCGAGCCCCTTGTGAAAACCCGTTTCCCTGGCAAATATTTCAGCTAGAGTCCCATAAAGGAGAAAATCCACTGCAAGCTCCTTGACTGTTTTCTGCTTGCCTTGCACCACCTTCAGGATGACTCCGTCAAAATAGCTTTCCATGATGTGCGTCAGTTCCCCGTCTGAAAGCTTCTCAATGGCAGAAAGGCCCTTCGCAATGATTTCTCCATGGCTCCTGTGAGAGCCGAATATGAAATCGTCCTTATCCAGCAGATACGCCTGCCCCACCGCCGCCGCCTCCTGTCCGATGGACAGGTGGGCAGGCCCTGGATGGTTGTATTCCATGCCATTGTACTGCCCGGTGGTCTTGATGGCATTGAGCATGGACTCAAATTCCCTGATGACCGCCATGTCCCTGTAGATCCGCAGGAAATCCTGGCGGCTGAAGCTTTCCTTTTCCTCTTCGAGGGTCTTTGCGTACTGGTTCACGGGAATGTCCTTGAATTTGATTTTCCCTTTCGCCCTCAGTGAACCGGGGTCTAAATATTGGTTTTTAGGCATGTCATAATCTCCCTTCTACATTGAGAAAAGCGCTTCCCGGATGACTTCACTGACGGTAGGATGGGGAAAGACCAATTCCTTGATTTCCTCCACCGTCATCTCAGTCTCAATCATGAGTGAAGCGCCATATATTATTTCACTGGCGGAATTCCCGATCAGGGAAACCCCGATGATCCGGTTGTATTTATTGTCCACAAGCACCTTGCATATGCCTGTGCCTTCCTCGTTCTCTGCCACATATCTTCCGGAATACCTCATGGAGATGTTGGCACACCGGTAGTCTATCCCCTTTTCCCTGGCGGTCTCCTCGGTCTCTCCGACATGGGCGACCTCCGGATTTGTGTAGATGACGGAAGCGATGGTATGGTAACGCATCCTGTCCTTCTTTCCGAGAATATGGTTGATACAGACCTCCGCCTCCCGGTATGCGGTATGGGCCAGCATGGACTTCCCGTTGACATCCCCCGCGGCATATACCTCGGACACATTGGTCCTTCCTCTGTCGTCGGTGACCACCGCCCCCTTCGGATCCAGCATAACCCCCAGGTTCTCGATGCCAAAACCGGCGGTGGCGGGCTTTCTCCCGATGCTCATCAGGACTTTATCCGCCGGGATTTCCTTTGTCTTCCCTTCCTGTTCAAATACAACCCCACTTTCGCCGATTTTCACCACCTTGGCTCCCAAAAGAAAGGTGATTCCTTTTTTTTCGTACTCTTTCTGAAGAATGGTGGAAATCTCCCTGTCGGTGGGGCCAGCAATCCGGTCCAGCATCTCGATGACTGTCACCAGGCTTCCGGCGCTGTTGTAATAGGATGCCATTTCCAGACCGATGATGCCTCCTCCCACTACCACAAGCCTGTCTGGAATCTTTGTCAACGCGAGAATCTCCCTGTTGGTCATCACATATCCCTTGTCGTAACCGGCCTGCAGGCCTTCGATGGGAGGCATGATGGGAACGGAACCCGACGCAATGAGTATTCTTTTCCCGGTGTAAATGGTGTTGTTGCAGGACACCTCGAACCCTTCCGGAGTCCTATGTAAAATCATGGCGGTTCCTTCCACCACTTCAACATTGTTCTTCTTCAAGGCGCTTTTCACTCCGGCCACAAGTGTGCGCACCACTTTCTGCTTGCGCTTGATGACCGCCTCCTGGTCAAGTCTTGCACCGTCGAATGAAATCCCGTATTTCCCGCCTGTTTTCGCATAATCATATATCTTTGCGGAATGTAGAAGCGCTTTTGAAGGGATGCATCCTTCATTCAGGCAGACCCCGCCCAGAAACTGCTTCTCGAATACCAGGGTTTTCAGTCCCGCATGTCCCGCCCGTTCCGCGGCCAGATACCCTGCAGGTCCTCCTCCTATGATCATCAGGTCATAACTCATGAATCCTTATCCTCCTATACCAGCAGAACTTCAAAATTTTCAAGATAGGTGCACAGTTCCTTGAGGAACCTTGCCCCTGGGGCTCCGTCCACAGCCCTGTGGTCGATGGTCAGGGAAAGGCCCATGGATTGATAAGGGACGATGTTCCCTCCGGTTTCCCTGATTTTCGTCGTGATTCCGCAAACTCCCAGGATGGCCGTCTGGGGCGGGTTGATCACCGGTGTGAAGGTTTCCACTCCCATTGCTCCAAGAGTGGTGATGGTGAAACTGGCTCCTTTCAATGCGTCCGGGTTCACTGTCCCGCTCTTGCATTGAGCCGCAAGGTCCCTGACCATCCCCGATATCTCCAGCAGGGAAAATGACTGGCAATTCCTGACGGTGGGAACCATCAGTCCCCTTGGCGTGTCCACGGCGACCCCCATATGGACAGTATGGAACCTTCGCATGGTATCCTCCAGGAAATGGGCGTTGAGGTCCCCATGCCTCAACAGGACCCTGGAGGTTGCAAAAATGATGACGTCATTGATGGTGATGTTGGGAAGCCCCAGTTGCTCCCCGTGGGATTTCAAGTTGCTCCTGAAACGCAGGAGAGCGGTGGCATCGAAGGACATGTTCAATGTCAGCTGAGCCATGGTGGAAAGTGACTGGTGCATGGTCCTGGCAATCATCTTCCTGATATTGGACATCTTCTCGTCCTCGTATTCCACGAAATCCGCATCCATTTCCCTCTCCAAGTCCCTGGTTAAAATCCGCCCGCCGATTCCTGTTCCCTCATATGCCTTGCCCGGTTCATGAAACTTCTTTGCAGCAGAACCCATCCGCGGTGACTGTTTGGCAAGTTCCAGTACATCCTTCTCAATCACCCTTCCACCAGGACCCGTGGCATGTGCGAAGGCAACATCCAACCCTTTTTTATCAGCAAGGTTCCTGGCCCTGGGGGATATTTTCAAATGATCCCTGTCCTGCAGGGCCACGGGCGCTGCCACCTGTGGCTCATCTGGGTCCGGTTGTTCCCTTTCCTCCGGCTGGACGGGCTTTTGCACATCCGAACCCGGGGTGAAGCTCTCGGTGGATTCCCCGGGGTTCCCGATGACGCAGACATTTAGAAGCACAGGAACATCGTCCCCTTCTTCGAAATATATCTCAAGCAGGATGCCGGAAACAGATGCTTCCTCGTCAAAGGTGGCCTTGTCCGTTTCGTAGGTGAACAGGACATCGCCGACTTGGACTTCATCCCCTTTTTTCTTGTGCCATTTTGCTATGATGCAACTTTCCACGGTATTGCCCTGCCTGGGCATGATTACAGCTGTCGCCATCTTGATTCCTCCTTGAATGATAGAATCTAACATTTTCATGTTAGATTCTATCATTCCCCCCTGTTCCTGTCAATCATTCCACATCATATTCCCTCGACGATCCTGTCCACCACCAACTGCCTGAATTCCTCTGACAGCGAGGCGAAATATGCGCTGAAACCGGTGACCCTGACGATCAGTCCCGGGTAATCGGCTGGATTCCGGTGTGCATCCAGTATTTTCTCCTTGTCCAGGATGTTGATGTTCAGCAATGTCCCTCCCGATTCACAGAAAGCCTCGATGAACGATGTCACCAGCTCCACCCCTCCCTGCTCAATCCCGACCCGGGGGTCTAACTCCAGCTGGAGGGGGGATGTATTGCCATAACCGCACTGGTTGCTGGCCACGGCATTGGCCATGGCAGTGGGGGTGTCGTTCCTGGAGAACCCTGGTTCCGGATTGGCACCATGGGATATGGCCTGGTGCGCTTTGCGCCCATTGGGACTGGCTCCGATTGCTTTTCCAAAGGGAATGGTGTTCGCCCATGAGAAAAGCCCCGGGATCATGTTCCTTCCCCCCGGCGTTTTATTCTCCTTCACGCACCGGGTGAAGGCCGTGGTGATCTTCTGGGCATATGCATCCGCCCGGGTATTCCCCGTGCCGTACCGGGGGATGTTGCGCAGCATGAGCCGCATGGGCTCCGCATCCCGGAAGTCTGTTTCAATGAGGTGCTTCAGCTGCTCCCATGTGATCTTCTTTTCCTGTTCGATGCGTTGCTCCATGGCAGCGAAGGAATCCGCCACAGTGGCAAGACCCGCGCCGTCCAGGCAGAGATTGTAGTGGTCCACGCCGCCGTGGGTGATGTCCCTGCCCCGTTCGATGGGTCCGTGGCATAGCAGGTTGAGGACCAGCTCGGGAACCACCTTGTGCATATGCTCCAAATGGAAATCCATGCCTTGTGCAATGACCGAGACTGCTTTCCCCATGTGATGTACAAAGCTGTCCCACAGCTTTTCCACCGATGGCCCGTTGTCGATCATCTCCTGGAAAGCCACGTCAAACAAAGCCAGGAAGCTGATCTTCACCACATCATTCAACGTATACTCCTCGCCGGGCAGGGCACACCAATGGCATCCGGTCTTCGCCCTTGTCCTGGCCTGCTCGATGGAGTAGCCGTTGCGCATGAACCCTTCGGTCACCGCCTTGTGGCCGATGAAGCTGGGCGTCCCCAGCTGGTCCTGGAAAAGATACCGTACGGAGAGTCTCAGCAGGTCCTTGTTCATTCTGTCATGGACCCTGACACAGATGCTGGTTGGCACCTTGATCCGATGTGCGGCCTCGATCATGAAGAAGGACAATTCATTGCACCGGTCCCTTCCGTCCACATGGGTCCCGCCGATCTCGTAATACTGGTTGTCCTTCATCAACAGGCAGGCCAGGTGAAAGATGGCTTCGTCATCTGATAGTCCTTCCTCCTGCCTGCTTTTCAGGTAATACGGGTAAAGGTAACCGTCGATGGCACCACCGGCCCCTGAGAAATTGTACATCACCGCGAACATGACATACCAGGCCACCCATTGGACGGCCTCCAGGAAATTCCCCGGAGGTCCCTCCAGGAGCCTGAGGTTCGTTTCTTCCATGGCCAGCAGGTTCCGGCGGATCTCCTCCCGCTTCTCCGTACGGGCCATTTCCCCTGCCGATTCCGCATGCCGCCGTATCATGTCCATCATGCCAAGGAGCACATCCTTCTCCGCCTGGTAGAAGGCGTCGGGATCCCCGTTGGTCTTCTCGTACCGGAGGACCTTGTCCAGCAGCCCCGGGAATCCCAGCTCCAGACCATGGGCGAAGTCCACGTTGAAGTGCTGGATTCCACCGATGCCATGGACCAGGTCGTATTTCCTCTGTTCCTCCTGAAGATGGGCATAGCTGTAATCGGGGTTCCAGCGGGGTTTCTTGATGTTGTAGAAATCCACCATCCAACCCCCCGCCAATGAACTCATGGGATCGATGCAGACGGGGTGGGTCTCCAGGAGTCTCCTGTAGTTTCTCCCGCACAGGACATTCCCGTAGAAATTCCCGTCTTCGTGGTTGCTTTCAGGGGTGAATGTGAAACCAGGTGGAGGAAGGACCATCCCTTTGTCATCCATGTCCCAGTACCCTCCGGTCCCGTAGGTCTCCTGCTTGGCTCTCGTCTGTTTTTCCCGGGTCTTTCGCATCGCATCCATCCTGCCCTGGAAATTAAAATCATACGTTGTCATATTGTTCCTTTCCGGTATCCCGGGGATATCTCATATTCCTTCTGCATGCTGCAAAAGATGGTCCTCAGCACGTTTGCACCACAAGCCCCTGTTCTCTGCACATATCCGGGCCAGTTCCCCGTATCCCCTTTCCTCCAACTCATTGATGCCGGTCAGAGGCATCCTGATATGGGTATAGATCAGTTTTTTCCCTCCGGGGATATTGGGCAGGTTCAATGTTGCTTCAGCCACACAGTCCAATCCGCCGATGTGGGTGACCATGGCGGAAGGGGTGAGATTTCCTTGCTCGCACATCCGGATGCATTCCCGCATGTCCTCGGTGTTTCCACCGCTGGTTCCCACAATGTGGGTGGATGCATAATGGACGTTATAGAAATTCAACAAGGCGGAGAAATTTTTATCCGTGGGCCCTGCAAAGAAATTCAAGCAACCGTCCTGGCCCAGAATGGCGTCTCCTTGCTCCACCACGGGTTTCACCGGGGCAAACACAAAGACATCATCATACCCTTTTCCCTCCGTAAGAGCCAGGAGGGATGCGACCGGATCCTCCGTTTGGGCGGTATTTTGATATATCAGCTCCACGCCTTTCTTTCCGGCCCAGTCTGCAGGGAAAATCTCCATTGCCCTGTCCAGTCTTTCCTGGTTGATGTCCGTCACCACCAGTTTTCTTGGTTTCAAGGGCTGGTTGACGGCATAATCGATGGCACCGAGGCCCATGGGTCCGACCCCGGCAAGGATGGCCATATTGCCGTTCTCCTTGATTTCCATCCTGTGTACATAAGAGCCCATCTCAGTATGGTACATGGCATGGAAGGCTCCGATGATGCAGGACATGGGTTCAGCCAGTGACCCTTCGAAAAACGAATCACCTTTGTATAGGAGAAGGCAGTCCATCTCCAGTACTTCTCTGGGGATGATGATGTATTGGGAGGATCCTCCGGTGTATTGGAAGGAATATCCGGGTGCCGCATAGGGAAGGTCCGGATGGTTCAGGTTGGCCTGCATGGTGAAACGGTCCCCCTCCTTGAACCGGTCCCTGTACTTTTTCCCGACCTCTATGATCTCCCCACACATCTCATGGCCGATGATGACGGGATTCTCATGGATGTCATCCGGGATTCTTTTGTGGTCGGATCCTTGCAATGCTGCTTTATATGAAGACATGCAGATGCTATCTGTCACAACCTTGGCCAGCAACTCGTCCTCCTTGATGGGGGGAAGCTCGAACTCCTCCAGCCTCAGGTCTTTTTTCCCGTACAATCGCAACGCTTTTGTTTTCATCCTTTTTTCTCCTCTCAACAATCCCATTATATCCGTCCGAATCCTTCAGTCAACATGGATCATGAAACCTCCCGCAAGAGGCCTTTCCTCATTCCGGAAGGAAGGCCTGTTGACGACTTCCCCCCTGACAATCATCTGGGCGCTGGACCCGCCGTCGAGGATCATGGCATCCCGGACACCTTTGTCCAGAAGCAACCCGGCCAGTTCCCTGGCAGTGACCCCGCTGCTGTAGCCTTCCTGCCTGCCGTCCACCACCATGAAGACAAGGGTATGCTCATCCACAAGACCGACGCTAGTCCTGGGATCCCATACGTTCAGGGTGCCGATCCACGGGTCCGTATCCCCCACCACGGGAACACCGTTCTCCAACAGCATGCCGGATGCCTGGTATCCGCTCATCCCTTCCCCGTAGGAAGGGGAAACCTCCAGTTCCAGCCTCTGGCCCATCGAAAAATTGAATGACTCCCCATCCAAATAGGACAAAAGGAATCCTTCCCGGGGTATTGGGACCTCTCCGCTTTCCATTGAAATGCCGGTTATCATTCCCCTCTCCACCCGCACTGCCATATGGGGAAAATCCCACCGGTCATAGGTTCCATATTCGGGAGTATAGACCACTGAGGGAAGAATTCCTTCCACGGGTTCATTGATCCCTCCGACGGGTATCCTTTTGCCTTCATGCACCACATATACCCTGGTCTCCTGTTTTTCAAACCAAGCCCTACCCTGTCCGATGAGCAGACTGGGGGATATGCCTGTCCCCCGGCTGATCAGCCTACCGTCCAATACAAACAATCCTGCCGGCCTTCCGAACATGTGGAAAAAGCCTGCCGTGACCGCTGCATAGGCTTGTGTCCGTTCCGCCATCTCGCTCAGCCGCTCAAACCCATAGACCCTTCCGAATGACAGGTAGGGTTCCACCCGGACCCGTTCGTCCCTCAAATCAATGGTCAGGGTGAAGACCCTGTTCTCCCGGCCGTTGACAAGGATGCTTTCCTCTTCAAACCGTATAGGAAATTCCCTCCCGGGAGAGAGAGTCTGTATGTCACCAGGGGAAGGCTCCGGCACGACCGGGGTCTTTCCCGTCTCGCAGGAGGACAGGGAAATAAAGATGGATATGATGAAAAAAAGGCAGAAAACCCGTTCCCGCCTTTTCCTTCTGATCATTTTTTCTTTCTCTCTTCGTTTTTGACGATTTTTGCCTTGAGGATATTATCAATGTTATTGATGGCTTCCCCAGTGCCCATGGCGACGCATGCCACCGCTTCCTCCGCCACCATGACATCCAAGCCTGTCTTTTCGGCGATGAACTTGTCCAGTCCGTACAGCAGGCTTCCTCCGCCTGTCATCACGATGCCCCTGTCCCCGATGTCGGCGGCCAGCTCCGGCGGCGTCCTTTCCAGGACATAACGGATGGCGTCGACAATGGCAGCCACTGGCTCGTCAAAAGCCTCCATCAGCTCGCTGGAGGAGACCTCGATGGTCCTGGGCAGTCCAAGCACAAGGTTCCTTCCCCGGACACTCATGGTCAATTCCTCTTCCCTGGGATAAGCGGAACCAATGCGCATTTTCATCTCTTCCGCCATTCTTTCCCCGATGAGCATGCTGTACTTTTTCCGGATGAAACGAATGATGGCCTCGTCGAATTTGTCTCCCGCCACCTTGATTGATTTGCTGTTGACAATCTTGTAAAGAGATATGACCGCCACATCACTGGTTCCGCCTCCGATGTCCACCACCATGCTTCCATAGGGTTTGGAGATGTCCAGACCTGCGCCGATGGCCGCTGCTATGGGTTCCTCGATGATATACACATCCTTGGCACCCACCTTGTCCACCGCATCCTTCACTGCCATTCTTTCCACTTCGGTGATTCCGCTGGGAACACACACCATGATGCGTGGCTTAAAAAACCACATCCTCTTCCCGCAGACCTTGTTGATGAAATACCGAAGCATTTTCTCCGTGGTCTCATAGTCGGAGATTACCCCGTCCTTCAAAGGACGGATGGCCGTGATGCTGCCAGGGGTCCTTCCCAGCATCAGTCGCGCTTCCTCCCCGACAGCGATGACTTTGTCATCTTCATCCTTGGCCACAACGGAAGGTTCTTTCAGAACTATCCCTTTGCCTTTGACATATAACAGCACAGTTGAGGTGCCCAGGTCAATTCCGATATCAAGTCCAAATCCCAATTCGTCACAACTCCTCAAAATTATTATATTGATTATCTCATCTAGACAATCTTTTTTCAAGCACCAGAAACTATTCGGAAATAATTTCCGTCCATGCCCTGTTGTACAAGGCAATGGCGTCCTTGTCATAACGGAAATATTCACATCTCGCAAGGTCTTCCGCGGACGGGAATGCCGCTTCGTTGTTCTGCCAGTCCTCATCCAAAAGCTCCACGGCTTTTGCCAGAGCAGGGGAATACCCGATGTATTCAGCGTTCATCTTCGCAATTTCCGGACGGCTCATGTAATTGATGAATATCTCGGCTTCCTTTTTGTTGCGGCTGGTGATGGGTATGGCCATGGCGTCCACCCAAACATTGCTTCCTTCCTTGGGGATGACATATTTCAGGCTCTCGTTCTCCCAGCCCGCCAGCACCGCCACACCGGACCAGACCACTGCCAGGGCGGCTTCCCCGTTGACCATTTTGTCCAGAACCTCATCCAACACATATCCCAGAACCAGTGGTTTTTGCCGGATCAGCTCATTCTTCGCCGCTGTGATTTCCTCTTCTTTCACAGTGTTCATGGAATAACCCAGTTTCAGCAGGGCAATCATCAGGGAATCTCTCTGACTGTCCTGCATGAGGATCTGCTGGGAATATTTCTCGTTCCAGAGGATTGCCCAACTGTCCACGGGATCGTCCACCATTTCTTCGTTGTACAATATGCCCACGGTTCCCCACATGTACGGGACGGAGAACATGCTGCCCGGGTCATAACTGGGGTTTTGGAACTTCTCGTCCACAAATTCCGCATTGGGGACATTGGAATAGTCCACTGGCAGAAGAAGTCCTTCTTCCCTCATTCTTTGGATCATGTAGTCCGAAGGGAATATCACATCATAGGATGAATTTGCCGAGGCAATTTTTGTGTACATGTCCTCATTGGTGTTGAAGGTCTGGTAGTTCACCCGAATCCCAGTTTCCTGGCGGAACATTTTCAACACGTCCGGGTCGATGTATTCACCCCAGTTGAAAACATTGATGGTCACCGTGTCCTTGTCTGCACAACCGGCCAGACCTGTCATCAGGCTTCCCGCCATGACCAGTACCAGAACCAGACAAATTGCTTTTTTCATTTTTTATGATCCTCCGTTCTTCTTGATGTTTTTCATGGCTCCTTTATTGACAATGAGCAACACCGTAATCACCAGAAGGAATATCAGGGTGGAAACGGCATTGATTTTGGGATTGATTCCTTTCCTGGCCATGGAGAACACGGCGATGGACAGGTTCTGCACCCCGTTGCCAGTGGTGAAAAAACTGATGACGAAATCATCCACTGACAGGGTGAAGGCCAGGAGGAAGCCCGTGATGATTCCTGGAAGGATTTCCGGCACAATCACCTTCCACAAGGCTTTCATTGGGGTGGCCCCCAGGTCCAGGGCAGCTTCATAAGTGCTCATGTCCAGCTGTTTGAGCTTGGGAAGCACCGACAGGATCACATAGGGGATACAGAAGGTGACATGCGCTAGGAGCAGGGAGACGAATCCAAGATGGATTCCCAGGGCGACAAATACCAGCATCAGGGAGATGCCCGTCACGATGTCCGGATTCAATACCGGGATATATGTGATGTTCTTGATGACGTTGAAGCTCATTTTTTTCATCCGGAATACCCCGATTGCAGCCATGGTCCCAATGACCGTCGCCAGCACCGCAGCGAGAAAAGCGATAAGGAAGGTATAGCGCAAGGCAGACAGGATCATCTCATCCTGGAACAGCTCTATATACCATTTCAGGGAGATACCCGTCCATTTCACCCGGGTCCTGGATTCGTTGAAGGAGTAAAGCACCAGCAGCAGGATGGGGGCGTAGAGGAAAAAGATGATGGTGGATATGTATATTTTTTTCAGGCGTTTTTTCAATACAGTCCACCTCCTTCATATCCTTTGTCCCCTCCCTTGTTGATGACGAGCATGCTGAGCATGATCAGCAACATCAGGAAAAGGGAAAGAGCCGATCCGAAACCCCAGTCTCCCGTCACCATGAACTGCTGTTCTATGATATTCCCGATGAGATTGACCTTGCCTCCTCCCAGCAACCTGGAGATGACGAAAGTGGAGGCGGCGGGCATGAAGACCATGGTGATGCCGGAAAGCACTCCCGGCATGCTCAACGGCAGGATGATCCTCCTAAAAACCGTCATCCCGTTGCCTCCCAGATCCCTGGCGGCTTCCACCACGCTGCTGTCAATTTTACAGATGACTGAATATATGGGAAGAATCATGAAAGGAAGGAAATTGTATACCATTCCCAGGATGACCGCTTCCTCATTGTACATCAGCTGCATTTTCGGAATGCCGACCATCTCGAAAAACTGATTGATCAGCCCGTTGTTTTCCAGGAGTGAGAGCCATGCATATGTACGCAACAGGAAGTTCATCCACATGGGCAGGACAATGAGTATCAGGAATATATTCCGGTTTGAAAGGTTCTTGTCCGCCAGGAACAGGGCGGCTGGATATCCTATGAGAAGGCAGATCACTGTGCTGTATAAAGCCAGCAGAAGGGAACGTGCGATGACCCGGAGATACACGGGCTCGAAAATCCTTTTGAAGCTCTCCAGGCTGAACTCGGCACCATTGGAGCCGGATTCCGTGAAACCGTAGAAGATGATCAGGAACAGAGGAAATATGATGAAAAGTATCATCCAAAGGATATATGGATAACTTAAGCTTTTCCTATGCAATGTCTTTCTCCTTGTTCATGATGTGGATGTTGAAGGGCAATACATCCAGTCCGACTTCACTTCCCACCTGTTGAATGGCAGTGGTATGGATCATCCAAAGGGTCCCTTCACTGCGGATCATCACTTCATAATGGACCCCTTTGAATGTCACCGATTCCACAATGCCACGGATTTTTCCCTGCCCTGCGGGCATGACCTCGATGTCTTCCGGCCTGATCACCACATGCACCGGCTTGTTCCGGCCGAATTCCTTGTCCACGCATGGGAATTTGGCTCCGGCGAATTCCACCAGGAAATCCTCCACCATAAGGGCATCAAGGATGTTGCTTTCCCCGATGAAGTCGGCGATGAAGGCATTGAAGGGCTCATTGTAGATGGTCTCCGGATTTCCAATCTGTTGAATCTCCCCTTCATTCATGACAACGATGGTGTCTGACATGGTCAGGGCTTCCTCCTGGTCATGGGTGACATAGATGAAGGTGATTCCCAGTTCCTTGTGGATGTTTTTCAGTTCCATCTGCATATCCTGGCGCAGTTTGAGATCCAGGGCCCCCAATGGTTCGTCAAGGAGCAGGACTTTTGGCTTGTTGATGAGAGCTCTGGCAATGGCCACCCTCTGCTGCTGTCCTCCGCTGAGAGTGGAGACATCCCTGTTCTCAAAGCCTTTTAGGTTCACGATCCGTAGCACATCCGTGATGGCTTCCCTGATATTGTCCTTGGACATCCCAGAAATCCTGGGACCGAAGGCGATGTTCTCATATACATTCATGTGCGTGAACAAGGCATATTTCTGAAAGACCGTGTTCAGTTTCCTTTTATGGGGAGGCAGGTCATTGATTTTCATGCCTTCGAAAATGATATCGCCCCTGGTCGCCGTTTCAAACCCGCCGATGATCCGCAGGGTCGTGGTCTTGCCGCAGCCGCTGGGTCCCAGCAAGGTGACAAACTCTCCCTCACGTATGCTCAAGTTGATACCCTTCAAAGCAGGATATTCCCCAAATTCCTTTTCTATGCCCTTTAACTGAATGATGATGTTTTCCATATCTTCTCCTAGAAACTTGGTGGATTCGAGACCCACAAAAAAACCGCTTTTCTGTTGCTTGTATTCTTAATGGTGTGGGGCAGGCTGGATTTGAAATAAAAACTGTCGCCTTTCCTCGCCTTGTGCTTTACGTTTCCCAGGACAAGCTCGACCCTTCCTTCCAGCACATAGCCAAACTCCTCCCCTTCATGGGGGGAGTGGCTGCTGGTTTCCCCATCGGGATGCAATGTGACCAATATGGGTTCCATGTTATTCTTCTGGGCGTTGGGCACCAGCCAGGTGACCTCATGCTTTTTCTCAGCGTTCTCGTTTTCGAACATCTCCTCTTTCCGGAAAACGATCTGCCCGGTCTCCACCGCGTTGAAAAACTCCTTCAGGTTGCTTCCAAGGCAGGTGAGGATGTCGATGAGCGTGGAAATGGACGGGGAGGTCATGTCCCTCTCCAGCTGGGATATGTGTCCCTTGGATAGTTCGCATCTGTCTGCCACTTCCTGTTGGGTCAGCATGTTCAGAAGCCTTAGTTCCTTGAGTTTGTTTCCGATGAGCAACCGTCCGCCTCCATGCATGATATTAAACAAAATGTTTAATTATAATAAACATTCACAATATAACATTATGGTACATTGAAATTGTGTTGTCAACTGTGATCTTAAAAAAACCGGGAGGTTTTTCCCCCGGCCGCATGATTGATTCCAGTGTATGCAACACCTTCATTGTCCGAACACATTCCTGCTCAATTTCAGGAATTCCTCGCTCATCGCCTCAATGGCTTCCTGTCGGTGTCCGACTCCCCGGGGATCCGGATACCATTTTGCAATGAATCCCCCTTTTCTTCCCCCCAATGCATGGAACATGCAATGGCAATAGGTCCTGATCTGCTCCAGCGTGCCGAAGGCGAAGGTGTTCTGTATGTCAACCGGGCAATAGAATGTGATCTTACCCTTGTATTTTTTCCCCAGGTTTTCCAGTCCCATGTTCTCCTGCTGGTCCATCTGGATGCAGTCCAGACCAATTTCTATCAGGTCGTCAAGGATGGCGGTGATGTTCCCACAGCTGTGCATGGTGGTGAACATCCCATGGCTGTGGGCCGCATCAAATATTTTCTGGTATCTGGGCTTCCAGATTGCTCTCCATTTTTCAGGAGAAATCATCAGGGAGTTCTGGAGTCCCCAGTCGTCGCCGGTTCCAAACCCATCCGCCCCATACGAGGCATACCGTTCCACCATGTACAGATTGATGTCGGTGAGAATGTCGATGAGCATGCAAAGCTCATCCGGATTCTCATATATATCTATCCATGTGTTCTCCAGCCCTCTCAAAAAGTGTACCCTCTCATAAATGGAAATCCCCCCGCACAGAAGGAACTGCCGGGGGTTCTGCTTCAACAGGTCCTCCACCCCTTCCCAGCGCCAGTCCGCACTGACATCGGGAATCTGCAGCATCCCAAAATCTTCCCAGGTCTTCAGGGGATAATCCTTCACTTCCCCCAGGATCGACACACCGATGTTATCCCAGACGGCCCCCCACTCATCTTTTCCCTTGGGTGGCCTCCTGTCTGGGCTGTGTTTCATCCCGATGTGCATCATGTCAGACCCGTATCCTTCCGGCAGGTCGATGGCCAGCCTGTCCGGGTTCTGAAAAGACAGGGTGGCTTTCACCACTTCCTTTGGTGTCATCATAGGAACCGTTTCCTTTCCGCCCACAAACCAAGGCCGGGATTGCTAATATAGTATATCTCCTCGCCATCCTCCATCATGTTGGTCCCTTCGACGAGCTTGGCGGGGTCATATCTTTTGATTGTCTCCTCATAGTCTGCATATTTGTAGTGAACTCCCTGGATTTCCTCCTCTGTCAGGTTTCTGACTGCATATGTCACGGAAAACCTGCCGTCGCTGGAGCCGTGGATGAGATGGGCCGCCACGGACAAGTTGTCCCGCAGGTCCTCATTCTCTTTTATCCTGTCCAGGATCTCCTCTCTCCCCAGATAACCGTATTTGCGGATGAGCCTGTCGTTTTCCCGATCCTCCCCGAATTTGCTGACGGAAGGCGCAAGCACGATGAGCTCTCCTCCGTCGGCGATGGCCATTCTGGTCCGATAGACCGCCTTGTTGCCCAGCCAGGTGCTTTTGTATTCCTTTTCATCCAGGTAGACAACCATTTTTTTTGGGGCCTTCTCCAGATAATTCAGGTTCAGCTGTTGGCTCTGGGCGACCGCTTCCTCGAATATGCTTCGTTCATTTCCAAAATACACGCCGTGGAGAAGATTCTTGCCTTTCTTTACCGTGGTCACGGTCAATACAAACAGCAGCGGGATATCCTTCAGGTATTCTTCATGGGCATAATCGAAAACCTTCCGCACCGGACTGTGGTCCTTTCCCATGATGCGTTCCATGCCATAAAAAGCACCCAGCATGTGGGATTTGTTGATCATGCTGTGTCCGCCGCACCCCACGAAGATGTTCTTGCTGTAGTTGGCCATCCCCACCACCTCGTGGGGGACCACCTGCCCGATGGAAACAATCAAGTCATAGCTTTTATCCAGGATGAGCCGGTTCAGCTCAACATCAATCGCTTCCTCGATCAACCCCTCGGAAACCTCCTTCACGAAACCCGACGGTACGGTGCCGATTTTTACCACATCGGATTTCCAGTCGTGCACAATGAACCGGTTGAAGGGTATCTCCCCGAACATGTCCAGGCATTCCTCCTCTGTCATGGGCTCATGGGTGCCTAAGGCAGGTAAGATATCCACCTGGCTGCAACCCTGCAACAACTGGTAATACATATTGGTGATATCCCCTGCCATGGAATAATAACGGGTATAGTCCGGCGGGATCAGAAGCACCTTTTTCAGTTTCCTGCCTTCCAGTGATTTCCTTACTCCTTCGAACAGGCTTTCACTGCCGATGCTTTCGGAGGGAGTCTCCCTGATGACGATTTTCCCTGTCATCGCCTTATACTCCCGAATAGGCTGCAAAGCCCCCGTCCACAGGTATCACCGCCCCATTGACGAAACCGGATGCTTTTTCATCCGCAAGCCATAAAAGGGTTCCGATGAGTTCTGTGGGCTCTCCGAACCGTTCCATGGGGGTCTGGGAAATGATCTTGTATGCCCTTGGGGTATAGGAGCCGTCTTCATTGAGCAGCAGGCTGCGGTTCTGTTCTGTCATGAAAAAGCCCGGGGCGATGGCGTTGACCCGGATGTTAACTTTCGACATGTGTACCGCAAGCCATTGGGTGAAGTTGGAAACCGCAGCCTTTGCGCTGCTGTAAGCAGGGATTTTCGTCAGAGGGGTAAAGGCATTCATGCTGGAGATGTTGATGATGATTCCCCCGTCCTTTTCCATCATGTCCTTGGCGAAGACCTGTGTGGGAAGCAGGGTGCCGATGAAATTGAGGTTGAACACAAACTGCACGCCTTCGGTTTCAAGGTCAAAAAAGGAGATGATGCTTTTGTCAAGGACATCGTCCTTTTCAAGGTATTCCTTTGATGTGGTTCCCTTGGGATGGTTGCCGCCCGCCCCGTTGATCAGGATGTCGCATTTCCCAAGCTCCTTGTTGATTCTATGCCTGGCGGCATTGAGGCTCGCCTTGTCCAGGACGTTTGTGCCCACACTGATGGCGATCCCGCCATCCCGGTTAATCTCATCTGCCACTTTCCCGGCATTTTCCTCCCGCATGTCCAACACGGCGACTTTGGCTCCGCATGCAGCCAGGGCTTTGGCGAAATGGCTGCATAATACACCGGCTCCCCCTGTGATGACACAGACCTTGTCCTTCAGATCGATTGAAAAAGGTATTTCCATTTTTCTTCTCTCCTTTACACGTTATATGTGGACGCTGAAGTGTCTCCGCCTCTTCCCGTCCAATTGGTATGATAAAATTCTCCCCTTGGCTTATCCGTTCTTTCATAGGTATGGGCACCGAAATAGTCCCTCTGGGCCTGCAGCAGGTTGGCTGGCAGGACCTCGGTCCTGTATCCATCGTAATAGGACAGGGCGGATGAAAAGGCAGGGATGCTCACCCCGTTCAATGCGCAGGCCGCCACGATTCTTCTCAGGCTCATCTGGCATTTCCCTGCTTTTTCCGTGAAGAACGGGTCAAGCAACAGGTTCACCAGCTTCTTGTCCCTGCCGAAGGCCTCTTTGATTTTTCCCAGGAAAGCAGAACGGATGATGCATCCCCCCCTCCACATCAGGGCGATTCCCCCATAGTTCAGGTTCCAGGCGTATGTTCCGGCGGCTGCCCGCATGAGGGTATATCCTTGTGCATAAGAAACGATTTTGGCAAGATAGAGGGCATTCCTCAGGTCCTCGATGAATTCCTGCCTGTTTCCCGTGAATGCCGGTACGGAACCCTCCAGGATCCCGGAGGCTTTGACCCTTTCCTCCTTCATGGCGCTCAGGCATCTTGCAAAAACAGCCTCGGCAATGAGGGTGAGGGGCACCCCTTCGTTCAAGGCTGATATTCCCGTCCACTTTCCTGTTCCTTTCTGTCCCGCAGTATCCAGTATTTTTTCAACCAGAGCGCTTCCGTCATCATCTTTATATGCCAGAATGTCCCTGGTGATCTCGATGAGATAGGAATCCAGCTCCCCTTCGTTCCATTCCTTGAAAACCAGATGCATCTCATCGCTTCCCATACCAAGCAGGTTCTTCATCATCTGGTAGGCCTCGCAAATCAATTGCATGTCCCCATATTCGATGCCGTTATGCACCATTTTGACGAAATGCCCGGCTCCATCCTCCCCCACCCAGTCGCAACAGGGAGACCCATCCTCCATTTTGGCGGAAATGGACTGGAAAATATCCCGGACATGAGCCCAGGCTTCCGGGGAACCCCCGGGCATGATGCTTGGTCCTTTCAGCGCACCTTCCTCCCCGCCGGAAACCCCTGTTCCTATATAGTAGAGGCCATGGCTCTCAACTCTCTTTGTTCTCCGGATGGTGTCGTTGAAATTGGAGTTGCCTCCGTCGATGAGAATGTCCCCTTTTTCCAGAACAGGCAGCAATTCATCGATGATCTGGTCCACCGGATCCCCGGCCTTTACCATGAGCATCACCTTCCTTGGTTTTTTCAGGGAATCCGCCAGATTCTCCAGGGTATATGCGCCGATGATTCTTTTTCCCAGGGCCCTTCCCTGCAGGAACTTGTCCACCTTTTCCCTGGTCCTGTTGTACACCGATACTGAATAGCCTTTGTTTTCCATGTTCAATACCAAATTTTCTCCCATGACCGCAAGGCCAATGAGGCCGATGTCTGATTTTTTCATTTCTTAACCTCCCACCAGGGCCGATCGGGAAGGAAGGTGTCAAATTCCCGTTTTAGCTCCTGTTCATATTCACCTTTGTATGTTCCTTTGATGAACCGTTCCAATCCCTCATTGTAGAACCTCTCCCAAGATTCCTCTTCTTTCCCCGGGTTGATGGGATAAAACAGCGCGTGCGCGGCTCTGGCTGCTTCATAGTCCCCGGGGGCATCCCCGATCATCAGCATTTTGTCCGGTTCATATCCTTTTTCCGCGGCGGCACGCATGCTTTCCTTCTTGGTCCCGATCTCCTGCCCTGCGATGACCTTCGCAAAGCCGTCGATGCCGTGTTCCTGCCATTCCCGGTGCAACGCCTCGTTGGGTGTGGCGGATACCACCACGATGTCACAGTCCATTGTCATGGCACCCAGAGATTCCCTGACATACGGAAAGGGAGGGATGTTCCTGACCATGTCCTCAATTGCCTTGTTCACTGCCATGGACCATTCCAAGGTTTTTACCAGAATGGGCAAGGGATGGGTCTGAACTTTCTCAATCAATGCCGGGTTTCCCAGTTTTGTCTCCTCACGAATCCAGTTTTGCAATGCGCCCATGTCCGGAGGCTGATAGCCCCTCCTGACACACTCCTCTCTTTCCGAGAGAAGGTCGATGACATGGATCAATCCCGGGAAGCGGTTGATGCCCCTCCATTTGGAGTACAGGTTCACAAACTCAGCGGCTTCCCGGGCATATTTTGCGATGGGCTGTAAATCCCAGTAATTGATGGTGTTGGGAATGAAACATTCCTTGTGCTTAATCTCCATGCTGTCGAACGCGCATCCGTCGCTGTCGATTCCGATGAAGTAATCCTTTTCCTTTTTCATTGCCAACATGGGGTTTTTCATTTTTACCTGCCTTCCCTGTATGCGCAGGGAACATATGCCCTGCATTTTTTTTGTTCGAACACGGGTTTGAACCGGGTGAACCTCATGATTCCCTTTTCCATGGGTATGTTCACCCACTCCTCCCCGATGAGAGGCCTTGCATATGAGATGAACTCATCGGTGACATCCGTCTTGTCCGACGTCAACCATCCGACGGGGAAGGTCCGCTCAGAGTTAGCCACCAACTCCAGGGGGACCTTGTCATAATATACCTCATAAGAACCTGAGTCCTTCCTCTTGATGGTGGACATGAACCCTCCACCTTCCTCCAGGGCAATCTCTGCGGCTTTCCAGCCAAGCCGATAGGCCTCATCCAAATCCACGGGAGAGGCAAGGTTGATGCACCCCCTTTGGTCTGTGCCGGGAACCTGGCATCTTGCGCTTCCTCTCACGGGAAGCCCTTTTTCGTTCAGATAGTTGGTGACAATCTGAGCGGCGGACATCTGGCTTGCGCTGAAATGGGCATGCCCAAAGGCATCCTTCACCAAGCCCACCTCTCCTACGTCCATCCCCTCCCCTACAATGACGATGGCACGTCCTGAGTCCTTGAGCTTTTCCACTACTTTCTCATGCAGCTCCGACAGTGACAGGCCGGCCTCCGCCATGATGATCAACAGGGGCATGGCCCTTTCCGGATCTGAAAGCCTTGCTGCGGCGGGGATGAAACCGATTTTTCGTCCCATGGCCTGAACCACCAGCACGGGGTCTGCAGGAGAGGATCCCTTGTTCTCTTCATTGGCGTTCTGGACATAGGTCGCCCAATACCTGGCGACGCTCCCGTATCCCGGGGTGTGGTCAATCAGCTGGAACCCTTGGTCCCCCACATCGTTGTCTATGGTCTTGGGCACACCCACCGCTGTCAGGTCCAATCCTTTTTCATGGGCCAACGAGGCAATCTTGTGGGCGGTGTCCATGGAATCATTGCCCCCGATGTAGAAGAGGTATCCCACATCATGGGCTTTGAAAACCTCGATGACACGCCGGAAGTCTTCCTCATTTTCCTTTTTCAGCTTATATCGGCACGTCCCGATGGACCCTGCCGTGGGAGTGGTCCGGAGAAGATCGATCTCCTTCTGGTCCTGACGACTTAAGTTCAGCAGTTCCTCCTTCAGGATGCCTTCCACGCCGTGGAATCCTGCATATATCGTCCCGATCTTATCCTTGTAGCTCCGCAGCCCCTCAATCACACCACGCAGGGAATTGTTGATCACGGGGGTGGGGCCTCCCGATTGGGATATCACTACATTCCTAGGTCCTGCCATATGAGACTCCTATCCATTGTTTTTGTCCATTATAAGCCATCATGGCTTCCTGTTCTTGCACACAATCATTCTATCCCCCACTTTTCTGCTTCTTCTTGCCCCGGATGAATTCCCTGGCCCTGTAGGCCTGTATGCAGACAACAAAAGGCAGGGTAACCAAAGCGAGTGCACTGAGGACGACATTCATAGCCATCGGAGAAGACATAAAAAAAATCTGGCGGATGATTAAAAAGACCAGTACTACGTAAATCAATGAAAAAACAATGGACCACGCAAATCTCTTCACTGGCTCCCCCTTCCTGATATGTTGCCTGCCGGTCACGGATTGTTCAAAAACCATTCATCATTTCTCCATATCCATGCAATATGATGAATATCCAGTCAATACTGTAATTGACCCCCTTTTACGGGCTAGTCCTTCATCCGAGGGACTAGCCTTTCTCTTTCATTGTCCTCTCGAAGGCATCCAGAAGGTCAGAAAACATTTTCATCCCTTTTTCTATGGGTTCTGGCCTGGACAAATCCACTCCCACCTTTAACAATGCGTCCAGCGGATAAAGCCTGTCCCCGGTTTTCAGGAACTCGATATACCTTTCGACAGCAGGCGCACCTTCTTTTTCAATCATGTCGGCGATGGCTGCTGCCGCACTGAAACCGGTGGCGTACTTGTACACATAGAAACTGGAATAAAAATGTGGGATCCTGCTCCATTCAAACCTGATTTTGTCATCCACATCACATCGGTCTCCGAAGTATTTCCTGTTCAGGTTGTAATACAGGTCGCAGATGTCATCACAAGACAAGGGGATGCCTTTCTGATAGCTCATGTGGGTTTCCTTCTCGAACTCCGCGAACATGGTCTGTCGGAAAACGGTTCCCCGGAAGGATTCCAGGAAATGATTCAACAGATAGGCCAGGCTGTTCTTGTCACTGATTTTTCCAATCATGTCCTTGAGCAGAAGGATCTCGTTCACCGTGGAAGCAACTTCCGCGACGAAAATCTTATACCGCGAATACACATAGGGCTGGGCTTGACAGGAATAATAGGAATGAAGGGAGTGGCCCATCTCATGCGCAAGGGTAAATACATCGTCCAGGGTCCCCTGATAATTCAACAGGACATAGGGATGGGAGAGATAGGTTCCCCAGGAATACGCCCCGCTGGTTTTTCCCTTGCTCTCATACACATCGATCCAACCGGAGGAAAACCCTTTTTCAAGGATTCCCGCATATTCTTCACCAAGGGCATGCAGCCCTTCCTTCACCATTTTGCATGCTTTCTCATAGGAATGCTTGCTGTCATCGGTCTCCACCAGGGGAACATACAAATCGTACATGTTCGCCTTGTCCAGGCCCAGTAAGTCTGCCCGGACCTCCACATATCGGTGTAATGCGGGAAGGTTTGCATTCACGGTACGCACCAGGTTTTCATATACCTCCACTCCGATGTTGTCCTCAAAGAGCGCTGCTTCCAGGCTGGAGCCGTACCTCCTTGCATCCGCATAGAATTTCCTGGCCTTGATGCTTGAGGTAAAGGAGGCCGCAAGGGTGTTCTTGTAGTTGGAATAGGTGTCGTACATGGCATGGAAGGCATCTTTTCGAACCCTTCGGTCCTTGTTCTCCAGAAAGGATATGTATCTTCCTTTGGTCATCCGGACCATGTCGCCCTTCTCATCCTTGATTTCCGGGAAGGTCAGGTCCGCATTGTTGAACATGGAAAAAATATCATCCGCAGCGTTGGTGGCATCCCCGCTCATGGCAAGAAGGCGTTCTTCCTTGTCACTCAATGTATGGGCTTTTTTCCGGATGACATTATGGATGTACTTGTCATATTTGGACAGTTTGGCATCATTCAGAATCGATTCATCCGTGACGGTCAGTGCAGGTTCAATGAAGGAAGTTGCCGTATCCGCCTTGACCATGAGCTGGTAGGCCCTTGCCGTGAGAACCTGGTACTTTGAGTTGGCATTGTCCTCGTCCATCCTCATTTTTGCATAGGAATACAGATTGTCCGCAAGGCACATGATTTCCTCAAGGAGATCCAACCCTTGTTTCAATATGACGGCATCGGATGTCATTTTATCCTTGAGAAAATCCACTTCTCCAACCAGTGTCTCACACTTGATGAAATCTTCTTCAAACGCTTCGTCACCAGAATAGAGGTCTTCCAGCTTCCACTTGTACTTCTCTTCTATCTGATTTCTTTCAGGCAGGCTGTTCATGTGGGATCCTCCTATAAAAAGCATTTCTTTCCTATAGTATATTTTATTTTCCAGTTTTGTTCAATTGACAAAGGATACGTTTACATTGTAAAATACAATCTGCGATTCAAGTTGCACCATTTGCGCCCGTAGCCAAGTGGATAAGGCACAGGTTTCCTAAACCTGCATTCGGACGTTCAAGTCGTCTCGGGCGTACCAAAACCCCAATCTGATTGGGGTTTTGCCTTGCAAGGGGACTGCGATCCGTCCATGTTCTGGTCCGTTCCAGCCTTCTGAACTGGTAATTTTTTTCCATTTTATTCCTTGACAACGGATGTGTGGGTTCTATATGATAGATTTATACCACAGAGAGGGGAAATGGCCATGAGAGCACCGGGAATCATCAGACGACTGGATCCACTGGGAAGAATCGTTCTTCCAAAAACATTCAGGGACATCCTTGCCATCAATATCAAGGATGAAATCGAAATTTCCGTGGACGGAACCTCGATCATTGTTGCGAAACATGAGGCGAGATGCCTATTCTGCGGAGAGAACGAGGATATCGTATACTACAAGAAAAAACCCATGTGCAAGGCTTGCCATGAGGATATCGTTGATATGAATGCCAACAAATGAAAAGCGGGAAACCCCGCTTTTTTCAAAGGAAACGCACATGATCCAATCCTATATGAAAATGGCAATGGAAGAAGCAATGAAAGCAAAGCAGAAGGGTGATGTCCCCGTGGGTGCAGTGATCGTCAAGGATTCCAAGGTCATCGCCAGGGGTCACAATATGCGTCGGCATAAGAACAATGCGCTCCTGCATGCAGAGATGCATGCCATCGAAAAGGCCTGCAGGAAACTGTCTTCCTGTTTTCTGGACGATTGCGACATCTATGTGAGCCTGGAGCCCTGCCCCATGTGTGCGGGTGCCATTCTCCAGGCCAGGATCAAGCGCTTGTATTTTGGTGCTTACGATCCAAAGGCCGGCTGTGCCGGCTCATTGGCCAATCTGTTTGCATTGCCTTTCAGCCATAGGGTGGAAGTATACGGAGGAATCGAGGAAGATGCCAATATGGCCCTTCTTTCCAATTTTTTCAGTGAGCTTAGAAAATCAAAATGAACATTCTTGACCGGTTTTTTTACACACAGCCCACCTTGGTCGTAGCCAGGCATCTTTTGGGAAAGACCCTGCAGAAAGGTGCCATGCAGGCCATGATTGTGGAAACGGAAGCTTATATCGGTCCCATGGACAAAGGATGCCATGCATATTGCAACCGCAGGACCAGCCGCAACGAGGTGATGTACGGTGCTCCAGGCCATGTTTATGTCTACCTCATTTATGGCATGTACAACTGCCTGAACATCGTGACGGAAAAAGAGGGGGAGCCCTGTGCGGTGCTGATCCGCGCAGTGGAACCGCTTGCAGGAACCGGGGAAATGTCCGGGAACCGGTACAACCGATGCGCATCCAGCTTGTCTCCAAAGGAGCATGTGAACCTATCCAATGGGCCCGGAAAGCTGTGCAGGGCATTGGACATCACCAGGGCGCACAACGGGACTGACGTGACCAGGGGTGATTTCGTCATTCTGGACACCTGCCCTGCCTTCGAGACGGTCGTCTCCAAAAGGATCAACATCGATTATGCAGAGGAAGCCCGGGACTTCCCATGGCGGTTTCATATCAAGGACAATCCCTTTGTATCGAAAAAATAAC
>JAWOHX010000131.1:0-7944 GCA_046484975.1 Clostridia bacterium | reverse complement strand
CTGACGGTGAACAACATCATCCCCGAGCATATGGAATCCCTTACGGCGAAACTCACCGAGGCAGGGATTGTACTGGAGGAAGGGGATGACTTCATCAAGGTCCATGGGGTTAAGAAGCCCAAACCCATCAATGTCCAGACACTGCCCTATCCCGGGTTCCCCACGGACCTGCATCCCCAGATGGTGAGCCTGCTCTGCACCGCGGACGGGCAGAGCACCATCACCGAGGGCATCCACGAGACCCGTTTCCAGTATGCGGAGCAGCTCATGCTCATGGGAGCGGACATCAGGGTGCAGGGGGGATCCGCTATTGTCACCGGGGTGCCAAGACTCTCCGGTGCGCCCATCAAGGCGGGGGACCTGCGTGCAGCGGCGTGCCTGGTCCTGGCGGGGCTGGTGGCCGAAGGCAAGACGACGGTGTCCAACATCCACTACCTGGACCGGGGATACGAGAGGTTCGTGGAAAAAATAGAGAAACTGGGGGCCCATGTGACCAGGGAAGAATAGAAAAGAGGGTTCGTATCAATATGAAGGACAGAATCAGACTGATCAAGGACCTGACCAATGCCGACGGCATCTCCGGGTTCGAGGATGAAGTGGTGGGGTTGGTCCGGGAGTACGCAAAGGACCTGGCGGAGGTCCGGGAAGACCGGATGCGCAATGTCTTCCTCTACAGGAAAGGAAACAAGGGGAACCGGCCCGTGGTGATGCTGGACGCCCATACCGATGAAATTGGTTTCATGGTCCAGTCCATCAATGGAAAAGGACTGATCAAGTTCATCCCCATCGGGGGATGGTCCCCCCAGAATGTGTCCGCCCACAAGGTGCGCATACGGAACAAGCGGGGGGAGACCGTCAAGGGCGTCATCGTGTCAAAACCTCCCCATTTCATGAGTGAGGCAGAGAAGTCCGCTTCCCCGAAGATGGAGAACATGCTCATAGATGTGGGCGCAAACTCCCGGGAGGAAGTGGTGGACCGGTTCGGCATCGAGGTGGGCAATCCCATCTGCCCCGATGTGGACTTCGAATACAACGGGACCAACAATGTGATGTGCGCCAAGGCCTTCGACGACAGGATCGGGGTGGCGACGGTCCTTTGCATCCTGGACAGTCTCCAGGGGGAGGAACTCAATGTGGATGTGGTCTGCGCCCTGTCCACCCAGGAGGAAGTGGGCATGCGGGGGGCACAGGTCACGTCCAACCGGATTGACCCCCACGTGGCGCTGGTTTTTGAAGGGACCCCTGCGGATGATGTATATACCGGGGAGCACGATTGCCAGGCAGGCCTGAAGAAAGGCCCCCAGGTCCGTCACCGGGACGCCAGCATGATCACCCATCCCCGTTTTCTGGCCTTCGCCAGGAAAATCGCCATAGAGGCGGCCATCCCGTTCCAGGACGCGGTCCGGGAAGGGGGAGGCACCGACGCCGGGGCCATCCATATCAAGCACAACGGGGTCCCCTCCGTTGTCATCGGCATTCCCTCCCGCTACATCCATACCCATTATGCATACTGTGCCTATGAGGATTTCGAGAATGCCGTGAAGTGGGGCTGCGAGATTGTCAGAAGGCTGGACAAAGAGGCAATCGAAGCACTATAGGAGGATGCGAGATGGATGAATTGAAATGGTTCCAAAAACCCATGGTTCTTTCCGCCGTCCAATGCAACTACGGGGAAGACAGCTTCCAGATCATGAAGACCCATGTGCTGGCCAACGGATTCAACGGGGAGCAATTGTTCCACCTGAACGCCGAAGGCCACGTTTCTTTCTATGACGAGAAACGGGATGGGAAAAAACTGGATGCCTACCTGAAGGAAGCCAAGCAGAACGGCCTCATCGAGATTCTGTACTGGAATGTGCATTGCGTGTACCCCGTCACCCGGGCGATACATCCGGAATGGATCCAGAAGGACAAAAAGGGCGGGGACATCAAGGCCTACGGTAGCCAGTACCTGATCTGCATCAATACCCCCTGGGCGGAGGAATACCACCGCAACCTGGAGAAGCTGTGCACACATCCCATCGACGGTATTTTCCTGGACGGACCGGTGTTTTTGCACAACAGCTGCTACTGTCCCCATTGCCGGTTGAAGTTCCGGGAGGAATACGGCATGGAGATGGAAGAGGCGGAATACGCGGACTTCCTGCGTTTCCGGGTGGACAGCATCACCCGCATGGTAAAAAAAACCCATGAGACGGTGAAAGCCATCAATCCGGACATCATGCTGTACCTGAACAATTCCGCCCTCCGGGCGGATGTCACCGGCAGCAACACGGAAAAACTCTATCCCTACGTGGATTTCCTGGGCACGGAGGGAGGATTCGTCTGGATCAACAAGACCTTCGACTACATGCACACCACCTCCCATGCAAAATATATCGCCCAGAAAGCCAAGGGGAAACCATATTTCATCTTCATCGCCGGGGACTACAAGCCCTCGGCCTATTGCATGCATACGGCGGAGGAGACCAAACGCCTCTATGCCCTCTCCCTGGCCAATGGCGCCAACATCTGGTATGGCATCCATGCCCCCACGGAAGTGATGGACACCCCGGGGGGACGGGCTGCCGCAGACCTCAACAGGTTCATCCTTGATAAACAGGAATATTTCACCCTCACAAAATCCTATTCCAAGGCCGCCATCCTGTGGTCCAACACCACTGCAAACTTCTATGCATCCTCTGTGGCGAAAAGTGACTTCACGGAAGGCAGGGACATCGGGACGGACCGGGACAAGGGCAACCACCACCATTCCTTCCTGGGCTTCTATGACATGCTCACCCGCAGCCATATCCAGTTCGACGTCCTGGACACCGAGGCGGTGAAGGACGGCCGGATCAGGGACTATGAGCTCCTGGTCCTGCCCACCTATGCCTGCATGGACGAGGAAGAGGCCGGGCTGTTCAGGACCTATGTGGAAGAGGGCGGCAACATCATCGCCTCCTTTGACACCGGCCTGTATGACGGGAAAGGCGAGAAGCTGGAACAGGGGCGGCTGGACGGGTTGTTCGGCATCCACAGGAAAGCCCTGGTCCACTACAACGACCATGGCATTGGCTACACCAGGCTCCTGGAGGACGAGGAAGAGAAAATCGTCATCTTCGGGGGCAAGGCCTGGGAGCTGGAGGCCGCAGGGGATGTCCTGGCGGAGAACCTGGTCCCCATGGCGGGAAGATATGAGGACTTTCCCCGGGATTCCTACCCATATATCGTGGAGAATAAGACGGGAAAGGGAAAGACCGTGTTCATCTCCGGCACCATGGGGGAATACTACAACGAATGGGCCAGCCCTGACCATCGCCAATGGTTTGAAAAGACCGTGAACCGCCTTTGTGACGTGCTGGTGCACACCGATGCCCCGCCGGCGGTGGAGTTCACCCTCCGCAGGCAGAAAAACCGGTTGCTGCTCCATGTGGTCAACATGGTCGGAGGCCCTTCCAGACCCATGGAGACCACCGTTCCGGTACATGACATCCACGTGGAGATCTCCGGGCTCAAAGGGGTCCGGGAGGTGAAGGGAATCGTCACGGACAGCACCTATGCCTGCAGGGAGACCCCGGTGGGAACAAGCATCACCATCCCCATGCTCATGGAATATGAGATCATCGTCATCGAACAGGAGGATTAGGAGAATGTTGAGAACAGGAATACTTGGATGCGGCTCCATCGCAGAGGCAAGGCATGGCAAGGAGATATTCGAGAACAAACACTGCGAGCTGAAAGCCTGCTACGACCCCATCGCAAAACGGGCCAGGGACCTGGCAAAGAAATTCGGCGGCAAGGCGGTGTCCAGCGTGGAGGCGGTGATCATGGATCCTGACATCGACGCCATCATTGTCTGCACTCCCAACAAATACCACGCCCCCTACTCCATCATGGCACTGGAGGCCAAAAAGCATGTGCTTTGCGAGAAACCAATGGCGGTGAGCCTGCAGGAGGCAGGGAACATGATCAAGGCCGCTGAGAAAAATGACCGGAAGCTCATGATCGGCCACAACCAGAGGCTGGTTCCCGCCCACAAGAAGGCCAGGGAGATCATCCACAGCGGCAAGCTGGGAAAGATCCTCACCTTCTCCACCACCTTCGGCCATGGCGGCGCCGAGAAGTGGAGCATGACCAAAGGCCCGGACACCTGGTTCTTCAACCGGGAGGAAGCGGTGGTGGGGGCCATGGGGGACTTAGGCGTTCACAAGACGGACCTCATGCGTTGGCTTCTGAATGAGGAATTCTGTGAGGCCAGGGCCTTCACCGCCACTTTGGACAAGAAATACAAGAACGATAAGCCCATTGACGTGGATGACAACGCCCTGTGCATCCTGCGGACCCCTTCGGGAATCACGGGAACCCTGACGGTGAGCTGGACATATTACGGCGGGGGGGACAATTCCACCATCATCCATGGAGAAAAGGGCGCGTTGCGCATCTTCGCCAATCCGAAATGGCCCATTGAAATTTTCTATGCGGACAAGAAGGTGGAGCGCATTGCGGCGGGAACCATACAGACCAATGAGAAGCAGACCCATTCGGGTGTGATGGACCTGTTCGTGGACAGTGTCCTCAATGACAAACCGGTGGAGATTTCCGGTCACGAAGGCTACAAGGCACTGGAGATCATCCTGGCCTGCATGGAGTCTTCCGCAAAAGGGACCACCGTCAAATTCTAGGGAAGATGCAAAGGCCGGGGCAAACCCCGGCCTTTTTTCAAATGTGAGACCAGAAAGAAGGGACCATATGGAATTTTTCGACTGCAACTGCGGCATCGGCAAGACCGCGGTGATGAACCCGCTGGTGGACGGGAGCCTTTCCGGCTTGAAACAGGCCATGGAAAGATGCGGGGTGCAAACCGTCCTGGCCTACCACCTGGAGGCCCGGGACACTTCCCCCATGGACGGCAACAGGATCATCAGCCGCCTGGCAGAACAGGAGAAGTGGATCAGGCCCCTTTGGGTGGCCATGCCACACCACACCGGGGAGTTTCCAAATCCGGGGGAGCTTCTACGGGAAATGAAGCAAAACGATGTCCGTGGCATAAGGATTTTCCCCCACCCGGATTTCCACAACTACGGGACAGGGGAATATACTGCAGGGGAGCTTTTCAGTGCGATGGAGCATGCCGGTGTCCCGGTCTTCATGGACCTGGACCAGGCGGGCTGGGACGGGGTGGACGACATCCTGGAACGGCATCATAGCCTGAAGCTCATCCTGTGCAACACCGGTTACCGGTGCGACCGGTACCTGTATCCCCTGGTGAAAAAGCACGGTTACCTGCACATCGAGACCAGCCGGTACATCCCCCACCAGGGCATCGAGCACCTGGTGGCCCACATGGGACATGAGCGGATCCTGTTCGGCTCCGGGATGCCGGAATATGCCATGGGAGCTGCCGTTTACCATGTGGAGAAACTCATGCTGGAGGAACATGTCAAACAAGCCATCGCCGGGGGCAACCTGGCAAGGCTGCTGGAAGGAGTCTGCATATGAACGGTTACAGGATCATCGACTGCCATTGCCACATCGGAGACTACTTCAACTTCCACATCCCCGCCAACAACGCGGAGGGGATGATTAAAACCATGGACACGTCGGGCATTGACATCGCCTGCATCGCCGCCCACATGGCCCTGGTGAGCGACCCCAACAAAGGCAACGACATCGTTTATGACGCGGTGGAACGATTCCCGGACAGGTTCCGCGGCTACATCACCGTGAATCCCCATTTCCCGGAGGATACCCGCAGGGACATGGAAAAGGCCTTTCACAGGAAGGGCATCATCGGCATCAAGATCCATACCGTCACCCACAGGACAGGCATCCTCCACCCGGGCTACACGGAAGCCTATGAAGCGGTCAACGGGGCGGGCAAGCTCATCCTCATCCACACCGACACCATGGAGACACTGAAGGCGGTGGAGGTTCTTTCGGAACGGTACCCGAGGGCAGCCTTCCTGCTGGGCCATTTCGGCGGCACCGTGGACCTGATGAAGGTGGCGATGGAGATCACTAGGAACCGGGACAATGTCTACGGGGACACAGCCACTTCCCTGGTGCGTGAAGCAAATGTGAGATGGTTTCACGGGAGTACGCGGGAAGGCCGGTTGCTCTACGGCAGCGACATGCCCTTTTTCGACCCCCGGCCCACCCTGGGAAGGATCCTCTACGAGGACATCCCCGATGAGGCGAAGGCAGACATTCTGGGAAACAACATGGAATCATTGATCAGGGGGTTTTGACATGAACGGAAAAGCTTTTTTCTATACCCGCGATGTTCTGGAGAACATCCACGTCGAAAGTGAGGGTTCAAGGCAGACATTCGTGGATCAAGCAAGGTGGTGGAGGCAGAAGAGCCCAAAGGAACTGGCCTCCCTGGTCATCAGCCCAAGCCTCCGGCGTGCCCATTTCGTCCTTTCCTACGGGGACTGCCCAGCTTGCGGCAAGGACGTCCCCCTGTACCACTGGGTCATCGATCCCTTCGCAGACCCATGGAAGGTGCGATGCCCCCACTGCAGGACATTGTTCCCCGACAATGATTTCCAGGCTTACCATGCCTCCGGACTGGATGAAGAGGGAAGGTTCCACCGGGAACGGGCGGACAAGAGCCTGCTCACCGGGAAGCATGTGGACGACGGCGACGGATACATGGGGAGCCACAGGCATCCCTACACCTTCATCGCCGCCTATCTGTTCCACGGCCAGTGGGACAAGCTGGTCATGCAGGGACTGGTCAACCTCACCCTGGCATACACCGTCACCGGGGACAGGGAATACCTGGTCCGGGCTGAGGCCCTGTTCAATGCCATAGCAAAATTCCATTCCGGCTATGACTACTATACCCAGGGCATCATGTACGAGCAGCACAATAAATCCAACGGTTATGTGGGCTACTGGGTCCACAGCTGTGACGATGCCATCAAGATGGCCTTGTGTTTCGACCAGCTCCGGGAAAGCCTGCCGCAGAATTCCGTCCGAAACATCCAGGAGAACATTTTCCTGGACACCCTGGCCAACCGGCCGAAGATCGAGTCCAACTACCCGGAGACGGAAGTGGCCATCCTGTTGCTCAAGGCAGCAACGGACCATCCTGAGGAGGAGATCCTGGAGGTACTCAAAGAGATCATCCAGACGGGGACGAGGATCGACGGGGTCACCGGGGAGAAGGGGCTGGGGAGCTACACCCGGATCTTCATCCGGGACCTGTACAAGCTGCTGGGACTTTTCTCCCTGAGGGGGGAGGATGAACTGGAGCGTATCCTCCGGGAGCACCCGGTTTTGGAGAAAACCTTTTCCTTCCACATGAACATCCTCTACAACGAGACCTACATCCCCAACGTTGGGGATTCGGAAGGCTTTGGTCTTCCCGTCAGCCAACTTCCCGACCTTATGGACCACGGGAAGGACGACGGGGTTTTCTTCATCCTCTCCAAGGAGGAGCTCCTCTACAGGCTGTACAAGGTCTACGGAAACGAAAATTTCATCCGGGCCCTCTTCATCTCAAAGGGCCGGGACCTTGCACATGTCTTTCCAATGGATGTAACCAGGCAGCGGGAGGTGGGGGAGATCATCCTCCGTTCCATGTTCGCCTGGCCCGGCATCGGCCGGCTGATGTTCGAGGCCCTGCAGCAGCGCGACTACAACCTGCTGCTGGGTATCTTCTTCTTCTCGGCGGCCCTGGTGATCGTGTTCAACATCATCACCGACCTCGTCTACCGCCTGGCCGACCCGCGCATCAAGGAGGCGTCATGAGTTTCTTCGCCCGCTTCGCCCAGAACCGCGGTGCCCTGGTGGGGCTGATCATCCTGGTGGCGATCATCCTGATGGCGATACTCGCCCCCTTCCTGTTTCCCGAGTCTCCCTGGCGCATGGTCCAGCGCCCCTTCATCGCCCCCCTGGAGGTCGAGGGCTTCTGGCTCGGCACCGACACCATGGGGCGCAACGTCGCCGCCGGGC
>JAWOHX010000117.1:0-28924 GCA_046484975.1 Clostridia bacterium | reverse complement strand
TTTTTATAATTATTGTGATTTGCTGATCTCTGCATGCTGCAGAGGTGTAGATTTTTCGGGAATAGTTTTATGAATCAGTGGCATCCTGAAGAACCTGCAGGAACTGGTGGAGGCCAGGGGCTTCCAGGCACGTTCCGGATGCTGGTATTACAACCATTATTCCAGGAAGAGCATGGAAAGGGCAGGGGCTTATTCAAAATCCCGGCTCCTGCGCTTCTATTTCTGAAACATCCCCATCGCCCGATTGGCCAGGAAATGGATTTTTTGGAGGCAGGATGATCATCTCAGTCAAAGACATGGTGGAATTGTTCCGGGGAAAATGGCATGGAGCCGGAAGCGGCATGCCATGCATGGACAGGGCATATTCCCTCAAGGAACAGGTAACCAACGAAAAAAGGACCTCGGCATGGATGGACAGGATGTTCTCTGCGGCCGCGGGTTTTTGCAAGGATGAGAAACCCCTGGATCCACAGGACATCATCCGGGAAACCGGGACATACATGTCCGAAACCTTTTCCATAGGAACGGGGAATTTCAATCTTCTCACGGAACTTTTCATGGCCAGCACAAAGGGGTTCGTCGCGAAGGCAAGGGAATATGACAAGGACATCGTATTCACGGACATCTACCAGGCCCTCAGGAATGTCTGGATCTGCAACACCATTGAAATGGTTGCGGGGAAAAAGCCTGGCTTCCATGACGGGATCTTCGGATACAGCATGCTGTATCCCTATTCGGACAACTACCTGGATGACCCCGGCGTGTCCCCGGAGGACAAGGCTGCCTTCAGCGGATTGTTCCATGAAAGGCTTTTGGGGATGTCGATCCCTGGTGAGGACCCCCTGCTGTTGAAGATATCAGACATGGTGGGAATGATCGAGGGCAGGTTTCCCCGGAAAGACCACCCGGGGCTCTTCGCGGCCCTTCTGGCGATCCATGCCGCCCAGGTAAGGAGCCTGAACCAGCAGAAAAGAGGAGGGAGTCCGCTTGAACGGGATATCCTGGGCATCTCCCTGGAAAAAGGAGGGACATCCGTCCTGGTGGACGGTTATCTTGCGGACGGTTCATTGGAGAAGGGACTGGCGGAGTATTGCTTCGGGTTCGGCGTTGCCCTGCAGCTGATGGACGACCTGACGGATGCAAGGGAGGACCGGAAAGCCGGGCATGCCACCATCTACTCCCTGGCTGCCGACAGGCCGTCCATGGAGTCCCTGGTGAACAAGCTCATTAATTTTTTCCTGAGCCTGCTGGATGACTATGTCCATCTCTTCGACTCGGAGGAAAAACGCGGATTCAGGGACACGATCAAAAATGCGTCCCTTCTGCTGATATATGAGGGAATCGACCTGAACCGCAGGCACCTTGGCCGGTCCTACCTGAGGGAAATCAGCAGGCTCTGCCCTTTCAGGCCGGGCTATTACTCAAAAGCAAAAAAAAGGCTGAACAAGGAATTCAGGAACCTGCAGAAGCAGGGCGTTGATATGGAAAAACTGTTCTTCATGCTGGTGCAGGACGCAGACAGGGAGAAGCTTACAGCTCCTTTCTGCTGAACACCCAGGCGCCCAAAAAGACAAACACCGATGAGATCATGAGGGCAGCCAGGGCAGGAACCAGCATGTCCCCCGGTTCTGCAGTGGCCAGCATCAGTTCATTGGGCAGGATGGTGAGCCTCCCGGGGAAAAATCTCCCGATTTTCCCAAGATGGTTGGTCAGGGGCACGAACAACAGGATGAAAAACCCGGCCAGGGCGGAATACCCGGAGGAATTGGTGATGGCGCTCATCCCTATGGTCACAAGAAGGATCATGAGGCCATAAAGCCAATAGCTCGCCATGGCCCAGACCATATGGTCGAAATGCCAGGCCCCAAAAAGAAGCCAGGTGTAGAGGACGGTGACAAGAGCACTTACAGCGTAAGCAAGTGTGTAGGCCAGGGAAGCGAAAATAAGCTTGGAGAAATAGAAGTCCATCCGGGACAGCCCCTTGGAAAGGACCAGGTAAGCCGTTCCCTTGCGGATTTCTCCGGAGACCACGGCCATGTATATGACGATCAGGACGATCATGCCGGTGGACAGGTTCTTGAAGAACTGGGCATAGGAGTCGGTGAAAACAGGATCGGGAAGGACGAACTCGAATCCCATGTCCCCCATGAGGGCGAACAATTCATTCATGTACCGTGCGACAGGCGCATTGAGGAAGGCGAAGAACAGGAAGACACCGAACAGGATGAGGAAGCGGTAGGTCCTAAAGAATTCCCCGGCTTCTTTTTTTAAAAACCTCAGTTTCATTGGTGGTTCACCACCTTTACGAAAATATCCTCCAGGGTGGGGCGTGCATATTGGTATTGGATCAGGGTGGCCTCCCAGCGGACCAGGATGCCGGGGATCTCTTTGCCGGCCTTGTTCCTGTCATTGACCCGCAGGTTCAGCAAAGACCCGTTGAGGGTCGCCTGGTCGCACCAGTCCTGTCCGGAAATGGTCCCCAGGATGGCCTCCTGGTTTTTGTCCGTCTCCAGGGAAATGCTTCCTTCCCCGCCCAGGTCCTGGATCTCCCCGATGGTTCCCTGCATCACGAGTTTTCCGTTGTGGATGATGGCTGCATGGTCGCAGATCCGTTCCACATCCGAGAGGATATGGGTGGAGAAAAACACGGTTTTCTCCCCCTTGAGCCGGGAGATGATCTCCAGGACATCCTTCCTGCCCATGGGGTCCAGCGCGCTCACCGGCTCATCCAGGATCAATATGTCCGGGTCGTTGATCAACGCCTGGGCGATGCCCAGCCTCTGGTTCATGCCCCTGGAATAGGAGGACAGTTTTTTCGCCTTGTGTTTTGCAAGGTCGGTCTTTTCAAGAAGGGCGGGGATGTTCTTGCCGTCGCACCTGCTGATGTGGGCACACATCCGCAGGAAGGACTCGGCCGTCATGTAGGGATAATATGCGGGGACATCGGGCAGGAAGCCGATGTGCTTCATGTATGCCGTGTCGCCGAAGGATATTTTTCTGCCCATGACCTCAAAATCCCCGGATGTGGCCTTGATGAACCCCGTCAGGATCTTGATGGTGGTGGTCTTTCCCGCACCGTTGGGGCCCAGAAAACCGTAGACCGAACCCTTGGGAACGGTCAGTGAAAGGTTTTCAACGGCATGGACCTCTTTGAACTGCTTAGAGAGCAGGTTCGTCCGGATGGCTGCCATCTGGCTTTCCCTCCCTGAAGATAAGATATATGATCGCACCCAGGAGACTCCCCAGCAGGATGATCAGGACCCAGATCACTTTGTTGTCGAAGCGGACGGATGTCCTTTTATAGAGGTCCACCAGACAGTAGATCTGCAGGCCCAGCTGGATCAGTACGAAGGGAAGGAATATGAGAATGAGTATGATATCGGACATAATGTATCCTCCTTATTTTTGTCAGTTCACATTGTAATGTATGAGGGAGCAAAAAGCAACATAAAGTCAACGGGAGATGACCCCTTCCAGCAGGATATTTCCCTCCTGGATGGAGACTGACGTCAGGGAGAATCCTTCAATCTCATTCAGCATGGATTCAATCTCCCGGGACAAACGGATGGTGACGGGTTGGAACAGGGGCCTTGGAATGGACAGCCTGTTGACAAAAGCCCTGTTGACACGTATGTCCAGCATGTTTCCCTGCACATGGGAAACCTCCAGGTTCATGGAGATGCTTTTCCCGTCGAGCACCTGCATCAGGAAAGCGAGCAGGGCGCTCTCCTGAAAAACGGATGATACATCCGCTGTCTCAAATATGACATCCATGGTGCCGTCGCCGTGGAACAGGACCAGAGGGTCCTCCAGGACGGTTTGTTCCTCCAACAGCAATTTCAAGTCGTTCTCCGTGAAGCTGGCCTGAAAGGTGATGTTCCCATGACTGGGCAGCCTCTCGGCCATTGCCAGCAGTTCCCCGGCTTTCTCCCTGTCCAGAATGGTGAGGTCAAAGAAGCGCAACAAAGGGGAAGGGAAAAGGAGGATCAACGTGAACAGGCTTTGGAGTATGATGACCAGCACGAGGACTGTGACAATCCATTTACGGGGGGTGGCCTTTGGGTTCTGCATGGGTGCCTCCTGATTCTTTTCTCATTATACCATGTTTGCATGGTGCATTGCGCCCGGGCAAACGACGGTTTCCGATTGAAACAGCATGTTTTGCAGGGTATGGATTGACCCGGGGCAGGGAATATTGCACAATGGAAGGGAAAGGGGAAGCGGGATGGATACCAAGGACAATGTGGGCAGGCGCAACGGGAAGCACGAGACTATGGCATCTTCCTTAAGCAATAGGGAGCGATGGAAGAAAAGATCCCTTGGCATCAGAGATAGGTATTCGGGTTGGACCATGTTCGCTTTCCACTATAAAAAGGACATTGAGTATGCCCGGGACAGTGACGGGGCTTTCATCGCCACTGCCGTCCTGTTCCTTCTCCTGGTCCTGTTCATCATCTGGCTCCGGTTCAACTGAGGAAGCATCCTTGCATTTGCCTTGTGGGGATGGGCGTCATCATATATAATTGTCCTGGTGATTTCAAACAGGACGGAATGGAATGTTCAAAAAAAACGACAACATTGCGGTTTTCTACATCCTTGCTGCAGCCTACTGGTTCTCGGTGTATACCTATGTCTCCGTGCTGCCCAACCACGCCCAGGACCTGGGAGCCACGAAAAGCATCATCGGCCTGATCTCCGGCTCCTATGGATTCACCCAGATGATCCTTCGGATGCCCCTGGGCATCCTGTCCGACCGTCTGAAGAGGCGAAGGCTGTTCGTGGGCGCCGGCCTGGTCATCTCATGCATCAGCAGCATCGGCCTGGCATTGTCCACGACGCCCATGCAGCTTTTGCTGTTCCGCGGCCTCGCCGGGGTGGCGGTTTCCACCTGGGTGGTTTTCCCCAGTTATCTCACGGAGACCTATCACCTGAAGAACGGGCACAAGGCCATGGGGATCCTGCTTGCCATCACCCAGATCGGAAGGATGATTGCCACCGCCATCGGAGGGGCGAGCGCGGATTTTTTCGGAATCCGGTGGGGATATCTGACCGGGGTGGTCGCCGCCGGACTGGGACTTCTTCTGTTCCTTTCCCTCCCTGGGGACAGTTACGAGGACAAAACGGCAAAGGTGCCCATTAAGGAGCTGCTCGGGGTTATCCGGAGCAGGAACCTGCGGTACAGTTCCTTCCTTGCCATTCTCTTCCAGTTCACGAATTTCGCCACGGTGATGACCTTCACGCCGTTGTATGCCAGGGGGATCGGCATGACCGACTCCTCCATCGGCCTCATGGTCTCCCTGTTCACCCTGACCGGTGCAGTGAGCGCCTTTATTTCCGGAACAGTGTTTAAGAAATACCTGGGAGCCAGGAAGACCATTGCCGTGGCCTTCCTGGGCTCCGGTCTCATGGTCCTGGCCATCCCCTTCATCAGCACAGCCCCGATGCTGGTTGCCACCCAGGCCATCAACGGATTCTTCATGGGTGTGACGCTGCCCCTGCTGATGTCCCAGAGCCTGCTGGGGGTATGCAGCGAGAAAAAAAGCAGCGCCATGGGATATTTCCAGGCCATATACGGTGTTGGGATGTTCTCCGGCCCTTACCTGACCGGGCTCATCGCTGAAGGACTTGGTCTGGCATATGGTTTCTATACAGTCTTCCTTGTATGCATGCTGGGAGCGGGGGTTTCCATGATTTACCTGTATACCGATAAAATGAGGGGAAGGATGGTGCAGGATGAAGCAGAGACCTGCCAGTTCTGAGGGCGCCCATGACTGGAGGAACATACGGGAGGGCCTGCCAATCCCTTCCCTTTCCTATTGTGACCAGCCATACTTTCTCAAAACATCCGATGGATGCTGGCTCTTGTCCCTGACCACGGGCGGCGGGGAAGAGGGCTGGCAGGGGCAACGGGTCTGCACCATGCGGAGCCGTGACCGGGGCAGGACCTGGGAGGACATCCGCTGGATGGAGGATGACGATGCACCGGAGAACTCCTATGCCGTCCTGTTGCGGACGTACTTTGGCAGGGTCTATTGTTTATATAATTTCAACAGTGCAAACATCAGGCGGATTCCTGCGGACAACCCGCCATATAATGACGGGTTCTGCACCCGGGTGGATTCCTTAGGGGCATATGTCTTTCGGTACAGTGATGACCACGGAAAAAGCTGGTCGGACAGGCATGAGGTGCCTGTGAGGCCATTTGACATCGATCGGAACAATGCAACAGGGGGATCCGTCAGGTTTTTCTGGAATGTGGGGAAACCCCTGGAGGGGGAATCCCACGCCCTGTTGTCCATCCATAAGGCGGGAGGTTTCGGGGAAGGCTTTTTCACCAGCACGGAAGGAGCATTGGTCCGGGTGGAGGGCATCATGACGGAGCGGGATGTCCAGAAATTCTCCTACACCACCCTGCCGGAAGGGGACAAGGGCATCCGGGCCCCGGAACATGCGGGGAGAATATCAGAGGAGCACAGCTATGTCCGCCTCTCGGACAACAGCCTGTTCTGCGTTTACCGCACCGTCTCCGGGCATCCCTATTGCTGCTATTCCGCTGACGAGGGGAAGACCTGGACCCCGCCTGATATGCTGACCCATGGGAACGGCAGGCCGGTGAAGCACCCCAGGGCCGCCAACTTCGTCTGGAAACTGGCAGGGGGACGGTACCTCTACTGGTTCCACAACCACGGGGGCAGGGACTATGAGGACAGGAACCCGGCCTGGGTGTGCGCGGGAAGGGAACGGGATACGGTGCAAGGCAAAAGGCTGGTGTTCTCTGAACCAGAGGTGTTCCTGTATGACGACGACCCCTATATCCGGATCAGCTATCCCGACCTGTTGGAGGAAGGGGGCGATACCTATGTGTCCCAGACACAGAAGGGCATCGCCCGTGTCAGCAGGATCGACAGCATGTTCCTGGAGAAACTGTTCCATCTGGAATACAAGGACCAACCCGTCGGGGACGGGCTGGTGGACAGCCTGGAAGCCATCCCGCCCTTTAGCATGAGGGACATGTCGAAAAAGGATTATCCCAGATACGATACACGGGAGGGATTCACGCTGGACTTCGTATTCGATGCAAGTTCCCTGACTGACGGGGAAATCCTCTTCGAGAACATGGACATGGAAGGAGGGGGTGTGCAGGCGGTTTTCCAGAAAGACGGGAGCATAGGGTTTTCCATGGGGGATGGCAGGACCGGCTGCCTGTTCCACAGCGACCGGCACGGACTGCAAAAAGGAATCAACTGTGTTACAATAATCGTGGACGGAGGCCCGAAGATCCTATCTTTCGTGGTGAACGGAAGTTTCCAGGACGGAGGCAGGGACCGGCGTTGCGGATGGCAGCGGTTCAGCCCCAACCTGTACCATGTGCAGGGAAGAAAGGACATGACCGTGTCCTCCGGTGTCAGGCGCATGCGGATCTATGCGAGGGCGCTGATGGTCCGTGAGGCCTGCATCAACCACCGATATGAAAGGATGAACCAGATATGAAATATGCCATCGCCGTGGACCTGGAGGGAATTGCCGGGATCGTGGGGGAACCCGGCCAGGGACTGGGCCGGGAGGGCCGCCAGACTGCCTTCGCCTGTGAGCAGGCGGTCAGGGAGATCAATGCCGCCGTGAAGGCCTTGTTCGAATCGGGAGCCAGCGAGGTTTTGGTCTGGGACAACCACAACGGCAGCCTGAACCTGGATTATGCCAGCCTGGACAAAAGGGTCAGCATCATCGCCGGAACAGGGGCCATGCACCGCTGGCCGGGGCTGGACGAGTCGGTGGACGGGGTTTTGCTCATGGGATACCATGCCAAGGCTGACACATATTGCGGGATCCTGTCCCATACCTGCAGTTCCGAGACATACCAGTACATAAAGATAAACGGCAGGACCATCGGGGAGATGGAGATTGATGCAGCCTGCGCGGCAAAACTGCTCAAGGCCCCTGTGATCTTTGTCTCCAGCGACGAGGAGGGGATTCGTCAGGCGAAGGAGTCCCTGCCCTGGGCCGGGACGGTATCCGTGAAAAAACCTTTGGGACGTAACCTGGCCATCCTCAAGCACCCCCTTGCCGTGGTGGACGAGATCTACCTGGGGGTGAAGGCCTGTGCGGCCGCCATGGACAGGATGGAACTGTTCCATTTCAATGAGCCTTTGGAAGTGGAGATCCGTTTCATGCGCCTTGAGAAAGCCGAGCGCATGGCCAAGGACCGCTCCGGAATGTATGAGCTCAAGGATCCATACACTGTTGCGTTCAAGGCCAAAAGCATCCTGGAGATGTATTGACATGGATAAATTGATCATCGAGAAAGCCAGCGGACAGGACGTCGACCGTATTCTGGAGATCCAGAAGACAGCATTCATGGTCCAGGCGGAGCTCTACCATGACTTCGAGATGCCCCCCATGCAGGAGACGCGGGAACAGGTGCTGGAGGACATCGCAAAGGACATCGTCCTTGTGGCCAGGGAAAACGGGGTCGTTGTGGGAAGCATACGCTCCAGGGCCGAGGGAGACAGCGCAGAAATACGCAGGTTGTCCGTGGCCCCGGCACGTCAGAAAAAAGGCATCGCCACGAAGCTCATCAAGGCCATCGAGGAAGATACCAAGGAAGCCAGGCATTTCTGGCTCTTCACGGGAAGCAAAAGCTATGACAACTTAAAACTGTACAGGAAACTGGGCTACCATCTGTACAACCAGGTGCTGTATGACAACCGGTATGTCCTGGTTTATCTGGAGAAGAACCTAAAGTAGGCCCTTCATGACCAGATAGTATTCCTCCTCCGACCACTCCTTTGATGTAAAGGGAACCAGGGTAAGGCCCAGGGTCTCCCTTTCCTCAGGATACAGCCTGTATTCCATCAGGGGCTCAGGCCCGCAGGAATTGTTGCCCACCCCTCCCATCCTGACATCAAAATTCAATACCAGGCTCCCGGAATGCTCCAACTCGTTGTAATGGGTCTTTTCATCCAGTTCGCCAACGGTGTAGAAGGAAGCGTTGACGGACATGGGGCCGTCGGCCACCACCATGATTCCGGTGTCGCAGACATCCCGGAAACTCACCCAGCGGGTATCCAGTTTGCTGCCCGTCTCCTGGGGGAACTCATATGGCTCATGCTGGTCGGAGACATCCCCTTCATAGATCCCTACAAGGGCGCTCCGGCAGCGGTCCACATAACTCTCATGGGGTCCCCGCCCGTACCATTTCATGCTGGAAAAATCCTCCGGAATGAGGCACTGGATGCCCATCCTGGGGATGTATGTGGTCTTTCTCATGGGCAGGAAGTCGGCTTCGATCCGGAGAATGCCGCTGTTGTAAACCGTATACCTGCTATGCACCCGGAAAACAGGCTTCTTGGCCCTGGCGCAGTAGACCTTGGAAGAGGAGATCAAAATACCCTCGGGAATCATTTCATAATCGAAGCTCTCCACTCGTGATGTCAGCCTGTCCAGGCCCAGCCACAGCCATTCCTTGCGGATGTGGGGTTTGTCGTTGTCGGTGCAGGCCCGGAAGAAATTGGCCTCGAAGCCTTCCTCGAGGAGGGAGACCCCCTTGTATTCCCATCTGTCAGGACGCCCTTTCAACCGGTCGAAGGAGAGGATGAAGTCATCCCCCTGGACCAGGATGATCCTGCCATCCTCTTCCACTTCCACCGGGGAAAAAGCCGTGGGGGAGGGAACGGATGTGGGAAGGATCTTTTCCGCAAGGACCTGGGACTTGCCCACTTCATGGGATTTCCCCAGGGCATTGGTGGAGAATCTGGTCCGGAAGGAGAAATCGATGCTGGTCTCCACATTCAGATCCAGGATGAAGGGGATGGGGTAGGTCTTCCTTTTTCCCGGACCGATGTCCAGCCTGCTCAGAAGGTGCTCATCCACCAGGACACCGTTCTCCCGGTGCTCCAGGTGGCACTCCAGGTCGTCCAGGCCGGTGAAGTCACGGGTGTTGCGGATGGTGAAGGTTCTTTTCTCCAGGTCGGCTTTGTCCACCACCGCAGGGGAGAGGACCTCCTTGAGCTCCAGCAGGGAGGTATGGGGGGTTCGGTCAGGATAATTCAACCCATCCATGCAGAAGTTGTTGTCGTTGGGATGGTCCCCGAAGTCCCCGCCGTATGAATAGAACAATTCCCCCTCCTCATCCAGTGCGAGGAGGGTGTGGTCCACCCACTCCCAGACGCAGCCGCCCATGAGCCTGGGGTACTTATAAAAAGCATCCCAGTACTCCCTGAGGTTCCCCGAGGCATTGCCCATGGCATGGCCGTATTCGCAGAGGAAATAGGGACGGGGGTCCTTTTTTTTGTTTCCCTGCCTGATGACCTCGTCCACGAGGGGATACATGACGCTCACCACGTCGGGACCTGGGTTTTCCTCCGCACGTTCATAATGGATGGGAAGTGCTGCAGAATCGAGCTTTTTGATGGCCTCGATCATGGCCAGGTGGTTTTTCCCGTAGCGGGTCTCGTTCCCCAGGGACCACATGATGACGCAGGCCCTGCTCCTGTCCCTCAGGACCATCCGTTCGGCACGGTCCACGAAATGGGGGAGCCATTCCTCCTTGTCGGATATGTCGGTCTCCGGGTCACCATACCCAAACCCGTGGGCTTCCAGGTCCGCCTCGTCAATCACATAAAGCCCAAGCCTGTCGCAGAGGTCCAGGAAATACGGGTCGGTGGGGTAGTGGGAGGTCCGGACGGCATTGATGTTGTTTTCCTTCATCAGGACGGCATCCTGTTCCATGGATTCCCGGCTCATGGCATGGCCCAGCATGTAATGGTTGTCATGGCGGTTGACGCCTTTGATCTTGACAGGCCTTCCATTGACCATGAAAATGCCCTTTGTTATCCCCACCGTTTTGAATCCCGTATGGAGGAAACGGACATCCACGCATTTTCCCGAGGCATCAAGAAGGACCAGGACACTTGTATACAGATGGGGTGTCTCTGCGGTCCAGGGGAGCGGGTCAGGAACCGTGAAGGAACCGGAGCCCTTTTCATCCAGGGGCCCCTCGAGAACCACCTTGCCCTCCGCGTCGAACAGGATGAGGGTTGCGCTGCAGCCTTCTGCCGTGAAGGGGCAGCGTGCTTCCAGGGTTCCGGAGGACCAATCCGGGGAAAGTCCGCCGTGGACATAGGTGTCAAGAAAACGCTCCCCGGCGGTTGAATAGAGGTACACCTCCCTGAAAATGCCGGAAAAGCGGAAAAAGTCCTGGTCTTCCATGTAGCTGACGGCGCTCCACTTGTATACCTCGACGCTCAGCAGGTTCAGACCCTCCTCCACCAGGTGGGTGATGTCGAATTCCGAGGGCATGTGGGAGCATTGGCTGTATCCGGCCTCCTGGCCGTTGACGAAGAAGACAAAGGAGGAGTTGACCCCGCCGAAGTGAAGGATTGTCCTTCTCTTTCCAAAGCTTTTCGGCACGCAAAACTCCGTGCGGTAGATGCCCACGGGAATCTCGTCGGGCATGTGGGGGGGATCCACCGGATAGGGGTAATATGAGTTCACATAATTCGGCTGGTCATAGCCATGGGCCTGCCAGCAGGAGGGAACAGGGATGGTGTCCCAGCCGCTGTTGTCAAAATCCAGCCGGTGGTGGCCTTTCGGGACCTCATACCGGTTTTCCGCATAAAAGAAATCCCACTCGCCGTTGAGGGTCTTGTAATACGGCGAGAGGTCCCTTGTTTTCTTCATGGCACACAGCACATCGGGATAGGGGATGGAACATCCGTGGGGGGAGAGCCTGTTCTCCGATAGCAAGGATAAATTTCGATGGTTTTCCATGGTTACCTCCGGTAAAATAATGATTTCATTCAAATGTATTGTATCATATCTGCCGGTGGGATAGAATGTGAAGGGTTTGGTTGCACTCGTGAGCAAGCTGTACGCCCTGCTCAGGAAAAACCGCTTTACAAAGCCAATGACCTGTGTTAGAATATTTCAGGTAACCGCTCAGGAAAGGCTCTTCAAATGCATGACATGCTGCCTTTTGCCCTGGCGAGTCTTTTTAGGAGGAATGACAAGGATGTATGCAATCATTGAGACCGGCGGAAAGCAGTTTCGCGTGGCCGAGGGAGACGTGGTCTACGTTGAGAAACTGGATCTTTCCGAAGGCGAAAAACTCACCTTCGACAAGGTTCTGGCGTTCAATGACGGAACCAGTCTGAAAGTGGGGAACCCCTATCTAAAGGGAGTGGACGTGAAAGCCACGGTGCTTTCCAATGGAAGAGGCAAAAAGATCGTTGTGTTCAAGTTCAAGGCCAAAAAAGGCTATGCCAAGAAGCAGGGACACAGACAGCCCTATACGAAGATCCAGATCGACGGCATAGCGGCGAATTGACGGGAGGTGAGTTTTTAAATGGCACATAAGAAAGGTGTAGGAAGTACCAGGAACGGCAGGGACAGCGCAAGCAAAAGACTTGGCGTGAAAAGAGGCGACGGGCAGTTTGTTCTGGCAGGCAATATTCTTGTGAGACAGAGAGGAACGAAAATCCATCCCGGGACCAATGTCGGAAAAGGCGGGGACGACACCCTGTTCGCTCTTGAAAACGGTGTCGTCAGATTCTCCAGGCTGGGGAAAGACAAAAAACAGGTAAGCATACTGCCCCAGCAGTAGAAACCAATCGGAACATTGACCGCTTCACCCGTTGGAGCGGTTTTTATTATCAACGCAAACAGGACTCGGGGTGAAAGAATGTTCATTGATGAAGCGAAAATTTATGTCAAGGCCGGTGACGGCGGAAACGGCTGCGTTTCCTTCCGCAGGGAGAAATACATCCCCAACGGCGGTCCCGACGGCGGCGACGGCGGCAAAGGCGGCGACGTGGTTTTCGTTGCGGACAACAACGCCAGCACACTGGCGGATTTCCGCTACCAGCGGAAATACCTGGCGGAAAGAGGCCAGGACGGCAGCAGCAAGAACAGCTTCGGGAAAGACGGCAAGGACATCCTCATCCGTGTGCCCGTAGGCACCATCATCCGGGATGAGGATACCGGCAGGATCATCCGTGACCTTTCAACCGTCAACGAGAGATTCGTGCTGGCAAAGGGGGGAAAGGGCGGAAAGGGCAACCAGCATTTCGCAACTCCCACAAGGCAGACCCCACTGTTTGCGAAAGCGGGTTACGAAGGGGAGGACCGCAGCATTGTCCTGGAGCTCAAGCTTCTGGCGGAGGTGGGACTCGTCGGATTCCCCAACGTGGGAAAATCAACCTTCCTGTCCGTGGTGTCCGCCGCAAGGCCCAAGATCGCGGATTATCCCTTCACCACGCTGACCCCCAACCTGGGAGTGGTGAGGATTGACAGGGAATACGAATACGTCATCGCCGACATCCCGGGGCTCATCGAAGGCGCCCATGAAGGAGCCGGCCTGGGCATCGAGTTCCTCAAGCACGTGGAGCGGACCAAGCTTCTCCTGCATATCGTGGATGTATCCGGCACGGAAGGCAGGGATCCTGTGGCTGATTTTGAAAAGATCAACCTGGAGCTGTCCCGGTTCAACCAGAAGCTGAAGGACAGGCCCCAGATTGTGGCAGGAAACAAGATGGACGCTGCTACGGACGAGTCCGCCGCCATGGCATTCAAGGCTGAAATTGAAAAAAGAGGTTACGAGGTCTTCCTCATTTCCGCTGCAACAGGTGCGGGAATGCGCGAGCTGGTCAACAGGATGGGGGAATTGGTCCGGACCCTGCCTGATACCATCCTGGTGGAGGAGACGGATGAGGTGGTCCGTTACGAGGCGGTGGAGGAGGTCCCATATATTGTCACCAAGGAAGAGGGGGCCTATGTCGTCAGCGGAAAATGGATCCATAAGCTGGTGAAGTCGGTGAACCTGGACAGTTTCGAATCCCTTCAGTATTTCCAGAGGGTTTTAAAGGACAAAGGGGTCATCGAGGCCCTGGAGGACTACGGAATCCAGGAGGGGGATACGGTCCGGGTGCTGGATTACGAATTTGATTACATAAGGTAGGAAGAAAAACATGATCAATTCCAGACAGAGAAGTCATCTGAGGTCCCTTGCCCATGGCCTGGAGCCCATTTTCCAGGTGGGGAAGGGAGGGATCAACGAGAATCTCATCAAGCAGTTCGAGGATGCCTTTGAAGCCAGGGAACTGGTCAAGGCCTCGGTGCTTAGCAACTCCCTGTACGGCGCCAGGGAAGCCTGCGATGAGATTGCCGGAAAGACTGGGGCGGACATCGTGCAGGTCATCGGCAGCCGGTTCGTGCTGTACCGGCCTTCCAGGAAACACAAGAAAATCCAACTGCCATAAGCCTCATTTCGGCAGCAGAATGTCCGTGACCTGTTGGTAGATGGCATGGGCGTTCTTTTTGAAATGCTCGCAGATCCTCATGGCCTCTTTCTTGGTCCCGCAGGACAGGGAAAGCTCCATGAGGGGATCCCCGTTGTCGCTGATTTTCAAAGCGGAGATGAAATCCTTCCTCATGCCGGTGGTATAGTCCGCGGTGACATTGATCTCCCTCTTGATCTGATCCCGCTCCTTCCGGAGCAGGGAATCCACTTTGGAGCGTACCGATGCAGGCAGCTTGTAAAAGAGGAATTCAAGGGTCTCCCCGCCTTTTGGGCTCAGGGTGTACATCCCTTCATGGGAATCGATGTAGCCGCCATTGGACAGCTCATCGATGTAGTGGGGGATGAGGAAAAAGTTCATGAAATTCCCTTTCAGAATAAAAGAGACCAGATGCTTTTTGGACATGGGCATCTGGATTTGCCTGAGCACATAGATCAACGTGAGCTTATTCTCTGCGGCCTGGTTCTCATCAACGATTTTCATACCTAAGATTATAGCATAATATGAGATGGCGGCAAATCAATTATTCGCCGGGGATTGAAAGGCATTCCGGTGCTCGGGGAAATGGCCGGGGAGACCCACATGGGACAGGGACATATGCATGGGAAGGCCATATCCTGGATGCGCTGACATTTTTTCCATGCACTGGTTATCATCATATGGAATATATTTCGAAATCCCATGGCATAGTAATATTCATGGGGTATATAATGGAAGAAAATACTATGAGTTGGGGGAGTGCGCGTATGAGCAAGGTCATCAGTGAGTTCAAAACCTTTATCAAAAGAGGAAATGTCTTCGACCTGGCCGTCGGAATCATCATCGGGGGCGCCTTCGGGAAAATCGTGTCCTCATTTGTCAGTGACATATTCACACCGGTGATCAGCCTGGTGCTGGGCAAGGTGGACCTGGCCGAACTGAGAATCATCCTGACCCAAGCCACGGAAACGGACCCTGAGCTTGCCATACGCTACGGCATGTTCATCCAGGCGTTCATCGATTTCATCCTGATTGCCCTGGTGGTGTTCTTCCTGGTGAGGATGATGAACCGGATGAAGAAGAAGGAAGTGGTCAAACCCGCCGCACCACCGGCACCTTCTGCCCAGGAAGTGCTTCTTGCCGAGATCAGGGATCTTTTAAAGCAGGACAGGACTACCTGAAAAAACAAAAAAACATATTGACATATCTCTATATGTGTTGTCTAATAATATAGAAAGCCATCTATATGATGAGGAGGAGCACACATATGGAACACAAGGGGTATGTCAAGGTATTCAAAGCCCTTTCCGATGAGACAAGACTGCGGATCGTGGACATGCTGTCCTGCGGGGAAATGTGCGCATGCACCATCCTGGAGGACTTTTGCATCACCCAGCCCACCCTCTCATACCACATGGGGATCCTCACCGCCAGCGGGCTGGTGACGGCAAGGAAAGACGGCTCCTGGATGAAATACTCCATCAACGCCGAAATGAAAGATGCATTGATTCATTTTCTTTCCAGGGTGACCAATGAGAAAAACGAATGCATCTGCAGGGAGAAGTGATGGAAGTCATTCTTTCTGTATTCAAATGGCTCAACGACCAGTTGCTGAAAATGGAATGGCTCCATTCGGGTGTCAGGCTGCTGGTGGAGAATGTCTTCGGACTGGACATGGATGGCAGGGTCGGGGGCAGCATTCATTTTTTCATCTATGACACAATCAAGATATTCCTTCTGCTGGGGGTCCTCATATTCACGGTCTCATACATCCAGAGCCATTATCCTCCCGAACGGACAAGGAGGATCCTCGGGAGGCACAAGGGCGTGTCCGCGAACATCCTTGGGGCGCTGCTGGGAACCGTGACGCCTTTTTGCTCCTGCTCCAGCATCCCCCTGTTCATCGGGTTCACCTCCGCCGGTCTTCCCGTGGGGGTTACCTTCTCCTTTCTCATCTCCTCCCCGTTGGTGGACCTGGCCTCCGTGATCCTTCTGGCAAGCATCTTCAACTGGAGAATCGCCGGCGCTTATGTCCTGGTGGGCATCATCATCGCCGTCATCGGCGGGACCATCATCAGCAAATTGAAAATGGAACGGTACGTGGAAGGGTTTGTCTATGAAAGCAATCTTCCCGTAGAATCCGGGGAACCCGTCATGACCAGGAAACAGAGGCTGACCTATGCCAGGGACCAGATGATTGCCATTGTCAAGAAAGTATGGCCCTACATCCTCATCGGTGTGGGCATAGGATCCCTCATACACAACTGGATCCCCGAGGACATCATATCAGGCGTTCTGGGCAGTGAAAACGTCTTCTCGGTCCTCATAGCCACCCTGGTGGGCATCCCCATGTACGCGGACATCTTCGGTACGCTTCCCATCGCATCCGCCCTGGTGGGCAAGGGGGTGGGCATCGGAACCGTCCTGTCCTTCATGATGGCGGTGACGGCATTGTCCCTGCCTTCGCTGATCCTTTTGAAAAAAGTGGTGAAGACCAGGCTCCTGGTGTTGTTTGTGCTGATTGTAGCCGTCGGGATTGTTTTCATGGGCTACCTGTTCAATGCCCTCAGCCACTTGCTGGTGTAAAAAACGACGAAAGGGAATGTTATGAAAAAGGCAACAGACAGGGAAGGAATCGGACTTTTTGAAAAATACCTGACGGTTTGGGTCATCCTGTGCATGGCTGCCGGGATACTCATCGGCAGGTACCTGCCTGCAATACCCAGGGTTCTGGGGAAGATGGAATACGCCAGTGTATCCATTCCCATCGCCATCCTGATCTGGCTGATGATATATCCCATGATGATGAAGGTGGATTTCAAAAGCATCAGGGACGTTGGAAAGAACCCGAAGGGGCTCTACATCACCTGGGTGGTGAACTGGCTCATCAAGCCTTTCACCATGTTCGGCATCGCATCCCTTTTCTTTTTTGTTGTATTCAAGAACCTCATCCCACAGGAGACTGCCGCCCTGTACCTGGCGGGAGCCGTGCTCCTTGGAGCCGCGCCCTGCACCGCCATGGTCTTCGTGTGGAGCCACCTGACCAGGGGAAACGCGGCATACACCGTGGTGCAGGTGGCCACCAACGACCTGATCATCCTGGTTGCCTTCGCACCCATTGTGGCCCTGCTGCTGGGGATCGGCAACCTGTATGTCCCCATGGACACCCTGATCCTGTCGGTGGTGCTCTTCGTGGTGATTCCCCTTGCAGGAGGGGCATTGACCCGGAACCTGGTGGTGCGTAAGAAAGGCCAGGAATATTTCAACGAGGTTTTCATCGGGAAGTTCAAGCATGTCACCGTGGGGGGGCTGCTGCTGACCCTGGTCATCATTTTTTCCTTCCAGGGAAACATCATCCTTGAAAACCCCCTGCATATCCTGCTGATCTCGGTCCCGCTGGTCATCCAGACCTTCCTTATTTTTTTCATCGCCTACGGCCTTGCCCGGGCTTTAAGGCTGTCCCATGACATTGCAGCGCCGGCAGGGATGATTGGCGCATCCAATTTCTTCGAACTGGCCGTGGCCGTGGCCATCGCCCTTTTCGGCCCCTATTCACCGGTGGCGCTTGTCACCATAGTGGGTGTCCTGGTGGAGGTGCCCGTGATGCTGACCCTGGTGGGCATCGCAAACAAGACAAAAAAATGGTTCCATACAGGAGGTAAGACAAATGCAAAAGCCTAAGGTCGCCTTTATCTGCGTGCACAATTCATGCCGTTCCCAGATGGCGGAGGCCATATCAAAAATCCTGGCGCCGGATGCCTATGAGGCCCATTCCGCAGGCACCCATATCCGGGACAGGATCAACCCCGATGCGGTGGATATCATCCGTGAACTCTACGGAGTGGACATGGAGGCCACGCAAAAGCCCAAGCTCATCGAGGACATCCCTCCCGTGGATGTGGTGATAACCATGGGATGCAACGTGGAATGCCCCTATCTGCCCAGCCGGTTCCGTGAGGACTGGGGACTGGAGGATCCCTCGGGAAAAGGGAGGGAGGCGTTCATCGCCACCGTGGGGGAAATAGAGAAAAGGGTCCTGGAGCTGAAGGAAAAGATCCAGGATGTTACAAAGAGGGGTTGAAGGGTAAATAAAAGGAAAAAGACAGGGAGCATCAATGGAAAACAATAACAATGAAGGCAAAAAGAAACGGGACACTGTCCTCAGGGTGGCTGTGGTTCTCATGATTGTTGCCGTGGTGGCAGGCATATGGTTCTTCAAGAACAGGACGGACGGGGATGCTCCGGCTGCAACCATCGCGGACTTCGACCATACCTTCCGGTTTGACCTGGAAGAGATCCTCTCCCAGGGAAAACCCGTCATCATACAGTTCGGCGGCGAAGGCTGCCCGCCATGCATCCAGATGCAGCCTGACCTCATCGCGGCTTATGTTGAGATGAAAGTGGAAGCGGTGTTCGTGTATGTCGATGTCTGGAAGGATCCGTCTGCGGGGGATGGGTTTCCCCTCAGGGTGGTGCCCACCCAGTTTTTTTTCGACAGGGAGGGAAACGCCACCATTTACAATGAAGGAACCCTGACCAAGCAGGAAATCATCAGCATATTGAAAGGAATGGACATCAATGATTGATCAATGGCTGACAACTCTCGGGGCCCTTCTCCGGGACGCCCTCTGGGTGGCCCCGTTCATCGCCTTGCTGGCAGGGATATTGACATCATTCACCCCCTGCGCACTGTCAAGCCTGCCGCTGGTCATCGGATACGTGGGCGGCTATTCGGAGGGAGACACCCGGAAAGCCTTCCGGTTCTCGCTTGTTTTCGCCGCCGGGCTATCCCTGACCCTGACGGCACTGGGCACCGCGGCATCACTGCTGGGAAGGTTCATCGGGGGAGGGGGAAAACTCTGGTTCATTGCCCTTGGGGTGCTCATGGTCCTGATGGCGCTGAATACCTACGGGATCATCAACCTTTTCCCCAGGAGCTGCTCCGTGAAGACAGGAAAGACCAAGGGGTATTTCGGTGCCTTCCTGGCAGGGATCATGGGAGGCATTGCGGCATCCCCTTGCGCCACCCCGGTCCTCATCGTTCTGCTTGCCCTGGTGGCAGGGGAGGGAAATGTGGTCTGGGGGACCCTTCTGCTGCTTCTCTATTCCCTGGGATTTTGCATCCTGATGGTGGCAGCGGGGACATCGGTGGGATTCGTCCGCCAGGTCTCCCAGTCGGAGAAATATGCCAGGTTCCAAAAAATATTCAATCTGGTACTGGGAAGCGTCATTCTTCTCATTGCCTTTTATTTATTCTATATGGGCTTTTAAAGGAGGAACGGACATGGAAATCAAAGTGGTGGGCTCAGGCTGCAGAAACTGCAAGAACCTCCTGGAGAATGTAAAAAAAGCGGTGGGGGAACTGGGGATCCAGGCGACGGTCATTTATGTCACGGACATCAGGGACATCATGGCGACGGGCATCATGCAGACGCCGGGACTCATTGTCAACGGGAAAACCAGGACCACCGGAAGGGTGCCGGGGGAAAAGGAGATCAAGGAGATTCTACAGGCGGAATAACGGCGAAACATGATATAATGTCCGTATGGACATACGGATATTGTACGGCACATCCAGAAGGGAAAACACAAGGGCCTGCATCCATGAGATGAATGCATGCCTCTCGGAAAACCCCGGGGGATTCGTCATCATGATGGTCCCCGAGCAGTTCTCCGCCCTCTATGAAGACAAGCTGATTGCGGAGTCCACGGAAAAAGGCCTGTTCCATACCCAGGTTCTGACGTTCAAACGCCTGACCCACATGATTTTCAACCAGACACTGACCCTTCGGGACAATCCGGTGGACAATGCAGGAAAAAGCATGATGATCCATGAGCTCATCAGCGGAATGGACGAGCTGGTGGTCTTTAAGAAATCAAAGGCTTTCCCGGGATTTTCCTCCGAGGTCTCAAAGCTCATCCGGGAATTCAAACGGTATGGCGTGAAACCAAAAGCCCTGGCGGAAATCTCCGCCGCATCATCGGACCCACTCTTTTCCCGGAAGATGGCGGAGATATCCGGCATCTTTTCCGCATACAATGAAAAGATCGGGGAACAGGGATTCTGCGACGCCGATGACGACCTGTTTGTCCTGGCGGAAATCATCGGCGGGACAAGGTTCTTCGACGATGCTTCGGTCTGGTTCGACGCTTTCGACGGGTTCACCCCCCAGGAGATGGCAGTGATCACCCGGATCGCGGAAAAGGCCAGGCAGACCACGTTTTCCCTGTGCATGGAAAAACCGGGTGTCTTAGATCCCTCGGATGTTTTTTATCCGGTGGCAAAAACAGGGGAGGAACTGAAGGAAAAATGCAAAGGTCCGGTCCGGGTGCAGCATGTGCCGGGCAAGGACCCCTGTTCGGATGAAATCAGGTTTCTCAGGGAAAACGTATATACCTACCACAAAGCAACCTATGGTGAAAAATCCGGGGATATCCAGGTATTCAAGGCTTTTGACATATATGAGGAAGCAAAGCAGTGCGCGGCAGGGATTGACTGGATGGTCAGGGAGCAGGACCTCCGGTACAAGGACATCTGCGTGGTTGCTTCCTCCTATGAGGAGTACCGGTACCATCTGGAAACCCAGTTCAGAAAATACAACATCCCATATTTCATGGACGAGCGAAGACCCATCACCAGGCATCCATTGATTGCCTATCTCCTCTCCCTCCTGGATGTCTGCATCGATCAATTCGCCTACGAACCGGTGTTTGCCGTATTGAAGTCCCCGTATTCCCGGATGGATCCCGAGGACGTCTTCCATCTGGAGAACTATGTGCTGAAATGGGGGATACGGGGAATCGGGACATGGACCAGCCCCTGGACCTACAAGGATGACGACAGCCCGGAACAAGAAGCCCTGCTGGAAAAAGCCAACGGGCTTCGCAAGGCCTTCACCGACTCCGTCATCCCGTTTTTCGAGAGAATAAAGAACGGGGTCACTGCAAGGGATTTTTTCACTGCTTTCCATGCTTTCCTCCTGTCTGACGGCGTCTATGAAAAGCTTCTGGAGCGGGTGCGGGCGGCCGGGGACGAGGCCGACCGCCAGGAGCAAAAGCAGAGCTGGAACATCCTGATGAAGGTCTTCGACCAGGTCCATACCGTGTCCCCCGGCAAAAAAACCACACAGAAGTTCAAGGATATGCTCCTCATCGCATTCTCGGAATACTCCATCGGAGTGACCCCGCCGGCCGTGGACCGGGTGCCCGTGGGCAGCATAGGGCGCACCAGGGCAATGGATGCAAAAATCCTGTTCATCCTTGGCGCCAGCGAACCATTCCCCTCGGAAGGCCTCATCGGGGAAGGGATCCTTACGGACAAGGACCGGGGGATCCTGGAGAAGCACAACATCAGCGTGGCCGAGGATTCCAAGGCCCATGCAATGACAAGCCAGCTCCATGTCACCAATGCCCTGTCCATTCCCACGGACAAGCTTTTCATCAGCTATGCAAGTTCGGCTTCCGATGAAAAGACCGGGAAACCATCGCATTTCGTCCAACGGGTGAAAAGCCTGTTCCCCGGGTCAAAGGAAATGACCCGGGATGATTTTCCGGACCACTACTACTACACAAGCCCCTTGTCCGGGCTGGAGGCCATATGCGCGGAACGGCAGCTGGGGAAATGGTACGAGGAACACGGTGGATTCCATGTTCCCCCGGTGGAGTCGGAAGAACGGGAAAGCGGTCTTGGCACATACGGGGCGAAACTGTTGTACGGGGACACCCTTCATACCAGCGTGTCAAAGCTGGAGAAGTATGGCCAGTGCCCTTTCTCATACTACGCCCAATATGGCCTGGACCTCATGGAAAGGGAGATTTTCGGCTTGAAAGCCACCCACATGGGGGAAATCCTGCATCAGCTGGTGCAGGAGCTCTCACAGGAAATCAAGGACTACGGGGCAGTGACCTACGAGGACTGCATCTCCGCAGGCAGCCGGCTTTATGAGGCAATATATCAACTGAGCCATACCCTGCAGCGCAACAAAAGACTGGCCTACATGGGAAAAAGGCTCCTGAAACGGGCGGCCTATGCCTTTTATGCCACTGTGGAGCAGATCAGGGGCGGGGCGTTCCAGCCGGCACTGTTTGAAGAGAAGCTTCCTCTCCTGGCCGTCACCTCTGCATCCGGAAAAAGCATTGTCCTGGGAGGCAGGGTGGACAGGGTGGATATCGCAAAAGGTGAGAACGAATATTTCAGGGTCATCGACTACAAATCCACGGTAAGCCCTTTGCGGCTGTACCGGGTGCAGGAAGGGCTGGACCTTCAGCTGCCCGTCTATCTGTACGCCATGGCGAAGGCAGGCCTGGCAAAACCCGCCGGCATGTACCATTTCCAGCTGGACAAGCCCCTGGTCAGGGTCACCTCTGTAAAGAACCGGTTTGAATATGATGACGAAAGACTGAAAATGATGCGCTTGTCCGGATACACCCTGAACGACCCTGAGGTGCTGTCCATGACGGACAGGGAGGAAAAGGGCGGCATCATCCAGGAAAGAAAGCTTCTGGATCAGGATGTGCTGGAAAAGGTCTTTGCCCATGTGGAACATACCATCCAAAACACCTGTGAGGATATATTCAACGGGGTGAACAGGGCTAAACCCAGTTTTGACGCCCATCCCGCCTGCCTCCATTGCCCATACAAAGGTGTGTGCGGTTTTAACGAGGAAAAACCAGGATGTCAATACAGGTACATCCATCCGAAGAAAGACGATGAATTGACCTGGAACACGGGGAGGACACGCAATACATGAGCATTCAATGGACAGACTCCCAGGAAAAAGCGATCCGGGTGAGGAACAAGAATGTCCTGGTGTCCGCCGGGGCGGGTTCGGGCAAGACCGCTGTCGTAGTGGAGAGAATCATCCGCATGATCACCCATGGGACAAAACCCGTGGACATTGACAGGCTTCTGGTGGTGACCTTCACCAATGCAGCGGCAAACGAGATGAAAGAACGGGTCCGGCAGGCACTGTCGGATAAAATAGCGGAATCACCCGAGGACAGCAGGCTGAAGAAGCAGCACCTGCTCATCAATAAATCCACCATCACCACCATACACTCCTTCTGCTCTGAAGTCATCCGAAGCAACTACCACCTGCTGGACATTGATCCCGCTTTCAAAGTGGCTGACGAGACCCTTGCCAAAACATTGTTCGACCAGTCCATGGAGGAGATGATGGAGGGCAAGTACGAGGAAGGGGAGGAGTTGTTCTTACAACTTGTCAATACATACGGGATGGGACGGGACGACGGCTATGTCGTGAAGCTCATCCAATCCCTCTACCATTATGTAAAAAGCACCCCGGACCCGAAGGCCTGGCTCGAAGAGAAAGCAGGATTCTTTGACGTCGGGAAAGGGGATTTCGGAACGACCCGCTGGGGAAGGGAACTTCTTGAACATTCCGTTGGCTTGCTGGAGGACCTGCTTGGCAGGACAGGGGATGTCCTGGATTACATCTCAGGACTGAATGATTTTGACGGCTATGGGCAATCTCTTCGCTGTGACCTGGAAATGTACAGGAATGCCCATGGGCTGGTGAAAACAGCCCCATGGGACGAGATACGGGAATTCTTTTGCAGCGCGTCGTATGAGAGGCTGGGAAGGATACCGAAGGACTCCGATGAAATCATCAAAAACACCATCCAGGCCATCCGCAAAAGCATGAAGGATGCCTTCAAGGGCCTGACGGAAATGTTCCTCATCCCTTCCGGAGAGAGCATGGGACAGATCAGGGACATGCATCCGCTGATGGACCTGCTTGGGAAACTGGTGCTGGAACTGGACGCCGCCTATTCCGAAAAGAAGATGAAATGGTCCCTCCTGGACTTCAATGACCTGGAGCACCTCTGCCTGAAGGCCCTGAAGGCGGGGGCGGCCCTGATGTACAAGGAAAAATTCCTGCATGTCTTCGTGGATGAATACCAGGATTCCAACCTGGTCCAGGAGGAAATCCTTGCATTTGTCTCCCGAAAGGACAATGTCTTTCTGGTGGGGGATGTGAAGCAGAGCATCTATGCCTTCCGGAACGCCACTCCCAGGCTTTTCCAGGAGAAATATGAAAAATATCCGGAAAGCGGGGAAGGCGGGGAAATGAAGATCCCCCTGTATGAGAATTTCAGGAGCAGGAATGAGATCCTGCAGTTTTGCAATTTTTTGTTCTCCGGGATCATGGGTGCGTCCACCGGGAATGTGGAATACACGGAAAAGGAATACCTGAGGCCGGGAAGGGAATTCCCACCAGACGATGACCTGGACTGGAAGCCGGAGATCCTGCTGATCTCCGGGGATGCCGGGGAGGAGGACAACGAATTCGCCAAGACCAGGGACAGGCAGAAGGAAGCGGCGGTGGCGGGCTCGCGGATCAGGGAGATTGTCAGGGAGAGCAAGGGGGCCGTGGGATACGGGGACATTGTCCTGCTCCTGCGGACCATGAAGGGATGGTCCAAGGTCTTTTCCTCCCAGTTCAAGAAGATGGGCATCCCCTTTGTCACGGAGGAACAGGGACTGTTCTTCGAGCAGTACGAGACCATGGTGGTGCTGGCCATGCTTCAGGTCCTGGACAATCCCAGGCAGGACATCCCCCTTCTGACCGTGATGCGCTCCCCCATGTACCGGTTCACCGATCCGGAACTGGCCGCCATCCGGTCGTCTGGCCGTCAAATGGACTTCTACCAGGCCCTGTTGGATTATCCCGGGGAGGACGGCTTGAAGGGGAAAATAGGGGGGTTCACAGGGGACCTTAATCGTTACCGGACCCTGTCGGAGAACGGTTCCGTCAGCAGGCTGCTATGGGAGATCGTCACGGGCACCGGTTTCTACTATTCCGGGCAAAACAGGAGGCTGACCCTGGCCAAGCAAGCAAACATAAGGCTGTTCTTTGAGATTGCCGTGGAATTCGAGCGCAGCGGCCAAAACGGATTGTTCCCCTTCATCCGGTTCATGGAGAATTACCGGGAGAAGAATGCGGATCTTTCGGAAGCCGCGGTGCCAGGGGAAAAACAGGATGCTGTGCGGATCATGAGCGTCCACAAAAGCAAAGGACTGGAATTCGATGTGGTATTCCTGTGCGGGTGCGGGAAAAGATTCAACATGCAGGACACCCGGACCAGGCTGGTGCTTCACAGGGACATGGGCTACGGACCCGAGTACATCGACGCTGAAGAAGGCGTTGCCATGGACACCTGCGCGAAAAAAGCGGTGGTGATCAGGGCCAACAGGGAGATCAAGGCGGAAGAGATGCGGATTCTCTATGTCGCCATGACCCGGGCGAGGAAAAAGCTTGTCCTCACGGGGGTCAAAAAGAACCTGGACAAGAAATGCATGGCCTGGTCGGTTGCCAAAGAAGGAACGGAGGCATCGGATTACCTGGACTGGATCATGCCCCGGGTGGCAAGCCACCGGGACGGACATGCCGTCCTCGACTTGGCGGGTCTGACAAAACACCGTGAGGCAGTCCATTTTGATGTTTCCTTCTTTGTGAGGACCGTGCATACTGCGGACATCGAGAAGGTATTCGACGAGTATAGGGATGAGGCCCTGATTGACAGGGAAACAGCCGGGGTGATGGATGCCAGCACCCTCTGCCGCCGGTTCGAATGGGAGTATCCATACCGGGAGGAGACCATGATGAAGAGAAGGGTCTCCGTCACCGAAATGAAAAAACTCAAGGAAAAGCACATGGAGGATTTCTCCCAGGATTTTGAAGAGGCAGAGATGTCGGAAAAGCCCAGGTTCATGACGGAAGAGGGGACGACGGATCCCCTGGCCCGGGGGACACTGATCCATAAGATCCTGGCCTCAGTGGAATACGGCAAGGCAACGGACCTGGCATACATCGAGGAACTGTGCAGAAAGGCCGGGCTGGAAACTTATTTTGCACCGGGCATCCTTGCGTTTTTCCATTCGGACGTCGGTCTGCGCCTGTTGCGGGCGGAAAAGAGCTACAAGGAAAAGCCCTTCATTCTGCCCATGGAGACAGCATTTGTTTATCCCGAGCTGAAGGGAAAAGTCCCCCCAGGACACATGACCAGTGTACAGGGGGTCATCGACTGCATGTTCCTGGAAGAGGACGGCGCCGTCCTCGTGGATTACAAGACCGACGCCATTGCGCCGGGGCAGGAAGCCGCCAGGGCGGAGAACTACCGCTTCCAGGTCGGGATGTATGCGGAGGCCGTTAGGACGTTGCTCGGTATCCCCGTCAAGGAAGCCTTCATCTATTTCACCCATACAAGGTCTATGCGAAAAATTTCCGGTATATGAATTTTTCCCCTTCAACCATCAGGAAAACGACCAACCCCGCACCAATCGGGTAGAGCCAGTCACCGGCACCCATGGGGTGGGTCCCGAACAGGGTGTTCATGAAAGGCGCATAGGTGAAAACCATCTGGAGGGCGATGAGGATGCCCATGGCTGCGAAAGCCACCCGGTTGTTGAAGAAACCCTTCCCGAGGGCGGGTTCATACAGTTTCCTGCAGTTGAACAGATAGAAGAGCTGCCCGGCCACAAGGGTGTTCACCGCCAGGGTCCGGGCTTTTTCCACGTCGATATCCTGGTTGATGAGCCGGTTGTACAAGAGGAAGGTCATGCCGCCGATGAGCAGGGAGACAAACAGGATCCTCCACAGGAAATATGCTTCTATGATGGATTTTTTCGGGTCCCTGGGAGGTTGGAGCATGGTTTTGCCTTCCATTGGTTCAAAGGAAAGTGCGATGGCCAGTGTGATCGCTGTGACCATGTTGACCCACAGAATCTGCACGGGCGTGATGGGGATGGACAATCCCAGGATGATGCCCAGGATGAGGACCATGGCCTCGGCGATGTTGGTGGGCAATATGAACAGGAGGGTTTTTCGGATGTTGTCGAATATGGTGCGTCCTTCCTCCACGGCGTTGACGATGCTTGCGAAATTGTCGTCCACCAGAACCATGTCGGAGGAGTCCTTGGTGACCTCGGTGCCCTTGATGCCCATTGCGATCCCCACATTAGCCTGTTTCAGTGCAGGCGCGTCGTTGACACCGTCACCGGTCATGGCGCAGACCAGGCCCCGGGCCTGCAGGGCTTTGACCAGCCTCAGTTTGTGTTCCGGGGATGTGCGGGCGAAGATGTGGCTGCTGCAGACGATGTCCTGAAGTTCCTCATCGGAGGCCTGCTCGAGATCCATGCCAGTCACGACGGTATCGTTGTCCGTGATGCCCATGTCCCTTCCGATTGCGGAAGCCGTGGCTGCATGGTCCCCGGTGATCATCTTGACGGTGATGCCGGCACCCTTGCATTCCTTGATGGCTTCGATGGCTTCCTTCCTCGGGGGATCGATGATGCCGACGATCCCCAGGAACACCATGCCCTCCCTGACATCCTCTACCGTGATCCTGTCTTTTTCCCCGTCAATGACCTTGCAGGCCGCACCAATCATCCGGTGCCCCAGGGCTGCGGTTTTTTCCATCTGCTTTTCCCAGTACCCCTTGTCCAGGGGTTGTCCTAAATCCTCCGACCACTGGGAACGGCACAATTCCAGGATCACATCCGGGGCGCCGTTGAGGAACAGGATGGTCTCACCGTCCACCTGGTTCAAGGTGGCCATGTACTTATGGTCCGAGTTGAAGGGGATGACTGAGATTCGGTTGTTTTCCAGATGCTCCATCCCGGCCTTGAAGGAAAGAACCAGCATGGCGCCCTCTGTCGGGGCGCCCCGGACTTCCCACTGCCCGTCTTCGTCCTTTCCGATCTCCGCATTGTTGCAAAGACGCATGCTTTGGAGCAGCCTTTCCAGGCCCCGGTCTTCTTCAGGCAAGGCCTGCATGTCCTCCTTCAGGATGCGGCCCTCGGGCAGGTATCCTTCGCCTTCCACCCGGTAGTATGAGGAAGAGGTCGCCACGGACCTCACCGTCATCTCATTCCGGGTCAGTGTTCCGGTCTTGTCCGAACAGATGATGGACACGGAACCTAAAACTTCCACGGAAGGCAGCTTCCGGATGATGGCGTTCCTTTTTGCCATCCGTTGCACACCGATGGCCAGGGTGATGGTGATGATGGCAGGCAACCCTTCGGGGATGGCGGCCACCGCAAGGCCAATGACGATGAGGAACAGGTCATTCAATGCGTAATCCCTCACGAAATACCCGAAAAAGAAAAACAGGACACTGACCCCCAGGATGACCATGGACAGGATCACGGCGAACCTGTTGATCTGTTTCAACAGGGGGGTGGTGATATCCGTGGCCTGTGAAATCATGGTGTTGATTTTCCCAAGCTCCGTTTTTTCACCGGTCTCCGTCACCATGCCCCGGCCCGTACCCCTCATGACGGTGGTGCCGGAATAGGCCATGCACAGCCGGTCCCCCAGCATAGCGTCTTTCCCGACGGCATCGGCGGACTTTGTGACGGTGGAGGATTCCCCCGTCAGGAGGGATTCATCCACTTCCAGGTGGTCTGCCTGCATAATCCGCATGTCCGCGGGTATTTTGTCGCCGGGTTTGAGAAGAACCACATCCCCGGGGACCAATTCCAGGGTATCCAGTTCCACCCTCCTCCCGTCACGGATGACCATGGCGGTCAGGGACATCATCCTGCGGATGCCCTCCAGGGCCTTTTCCGCCTTGCCCTCCTGGATGAAGCCGATGAAGGCATTGACCACCACCACGCCAAGGATGAC
>JAWOHX010000082.1:0-6943 GCA_046484975.1 Clostridia bacterium | reverse complement strand
TTGCCAATATATCCAGTTTCTATGCAAGTCAGCCTTCGGAACAGTTGGAGCAAAGTATAAACCATGCCCTGGGACAGATTGGCGAGTTCTTTCAGGTTGACCGGAGTTATATGTTTCTGTTTTCTGATGATGGAAAGCAGATAAGCTACACATATGAATGGTGTGCACAAGGCATTGAAGCACAAATAGATAGGCTGCAAGGTGTACCGGTGGATGCGTTCCCCTGGTGGGTTGGAAAGATCCGAAAGAAAAAGCATGTATATGTTCCGGATGTGGACGAGCTTCCACCCGAGGCAGAGGCAGAAAAGAACGAACTCAAGGCTCAAGGCATACACTCTCTTTTATCCATACCTTTGATGAAAAACGGCATTGCATTTGGCTTCCTGGGCTTTGACGCGGTAAAGGAGAAAAAAATATGGACGGATAATCATGTGATGCTTTTAACCCTTGTGGCAGAATTGATTTCAAATGTATATACAAGAAACCAGGCAGAGGAAAAGGTGAGATATCAGAGTTTTCATGATGGCCTCACCGGCCTATATAACCGGGCTTATCTGGAAAAGGAAATGGAGCGGCTTGATACCGAAAGGCAGCTGCCTATTGGTATCATCATGGCTGATTTGAATGGCCTCAAGCTAACCAACGATACTTTTGGACACGCAGCAGGAGACGAAATGCTCAAGCAAACAGCAGAGATCCTAAAAGACTCCTGTCGCAGGGAAGATATCATTGCCCGCTGGGGAGGGGATGAATTTGTTGTTTTCCTGCCGCAAACCACAGAAGCAGATGCCAAAGCCATATGTCAAAGAATGGATGATAAAAGCAAAGAAACCGATGTCAAAAACATACCTCTTTCTCTGGCACTGGGACAGGCAATCAAAAACCACACAAGCAAGGACCTGGAAGAAATATTAAAAGAAGCTGAAGCGAATATGTATCAACATAAACTTGCAGAGAGCCAGCGGGTGAATCGTAATGTGCTGGATGTGATGCTCAAAAAACTGGAAAGAAAAAGCTTTGAGACAGAATCCCATTACTCTGTCATGCAGGATGTAGCGCACAAAATTGGCAAGAAAATAAGGCTTTCTCAATCAAAGCTAGGCAATTTGAAGATATTGATTTCATTGCATGATATCGGGAAAATAAATATTTCTGAAAAGATATTGACCAAGAAAGGTCCTTTGCTGGAAAAAGAATGGAAAATCATGAAGAAGCACCCTGAAACAGGGTACAGGATTCTTCGTGCCACGAAAGGGTTTGCCCAGGTGGCGGAGGATGTTCTCAGTCATCACGAACGTTGGGATGGTTCAGGATACCCGCATGGATTACAAAGAGAAGAGATCCCATTGCTGTCAAGGATCACAGCCATTGCTGACGCATACGAAGTAATGAGCGCAGGCAGAATATATAAAAAAGCCATGTCTCAGAGTGAAGTGATTGATGAGTTGAAAAGATGTGCTGGTTTTCAGTTTGATCCCAAATTGATAGAAATTTTTCTAACTATACTGGAGAAGGAGAAAAAGGCAAATGATTCATGAAAATCATAGATGGTCGGTTCAATCAACAGTCATGCCCTTAATGCCGGAAACAATATATCCAGGCTTGACTGAAAATTGCAAAACATATAAATTTGCATGCAAAATAACCTGCCCATTCAAAAAGAGTTCTAAGAAAAAAATATATAAGGAGGCGTTTGATCATGTCAATCAGAGATCTAATTGAACAACGAAAGAGGAAAGTGAAAGCGGAAGCCGCGAAGAAAACCGCGAAGAATGTCGCTATCGGTGTGGGCATCGGTACGGCGGTGGGTGTGACAGCAGGTGTGCTGCTGGCGCCAAAGTCCGGTAAGGAGACAAGGGAAGAGATCGTCAAGGGTGCAAAGGAAGTCGCGGAGAAGGTCAAAGAGAAAGTCGAAGAGGTCAAAGAGAAAGTCGAAGAGGCTAAGGAGAAAGCTGAAGATGCAAAAGAGAAAGCCGAAGACGAAAAAGAGAAAGTGAAAAAAGAAGTGGCCGCCAAAGTAGCAGCTGCCAGGAAAAAGGAAGATGCCAAGACCAAGTGAGGTTGATTGCCCAGACGGTTGCGGAGATGCCTGCTTGTTCCGGACAGGCTGGAATAAGCCACAGTAAATCGATTATATAAGGAGCTGGATATGTATATAAGTGTAAACGAGCTACTGATTTTTTTGGCAGTATTTATTGTAGTATGTTTTATCGTAGCCACTAGCGTGATACTCATCATCGCGTTGATCCGCTTGAACAAGCTGATTAAAAGAGCGGGGAAGCTGCTGGACGACAATGCCGAAAACATTGATAAAACCATGAAAAAGGTACCCATACTGATGGAGCAGTGGGATGAGACAGGCGAGAGCCTCATGTTGGTTGCGGACAAAGCCGAGGCGACCATTGATGCTTTAGGCGGCATACTGACAGGTGAAACGATGGCAGGAGGCGAGACCAGCACAATTCAATCCATCGTGACCATTGCCGAAAGTGTGTTGCAGATTGTGCTTGGGTATTTTGCGAAAAAAGACTAACATCAGAGGCGCGAGTGCAAGACCATGCCCGATGTGTAAGAAGACACCATAGAAGTGGTACGCTTTTATGGTGTTCTTTTTTGCATGTTTTTCGCTTGGAGGCCATTCGCATTTGGCAGAGTGGAGAGCATCTTTCCTATCCCAATCGGATAGCAGCCTTCCAGACAGTTCTTCAGAAAAACCATCACTTCCGGATGTGTCCTATACCGGTTCGGCTGGACCAGCCTTTTCTTTGCCGGGTTGAAAAAGGATTTCGCTACCGCATTGACAGATGATATGATTCCGAAGGTAGAAATCCGGGAATATTATGTTAGAATATGGTATAAGTATTTTTTTTGTGAGGGTATCAAATGGTTTATGATGCGGCAATCGTTGGTGGAGGAATAGCTGGGTTAACCGCTGCTGCTTATCTGAGCAATGCCGGATACAAAGTGATTGTTCTTGAAAAGGAAAAAAATATCGGGGGACTGGTGAATTCGTTCCAGTACAAGGGATTCACCTTTGACGGAGGCATACGGGCGATCGAGAACTCCGGGATTGTGGAACCAATGCTACGGCAATTGGGTATCCACATAGATTTTGTGAGAAACCCCGTCACCATCGGGATACAAGATAAAATTGTCAAACTGCACGATGAGGACAGTTTGAAGGAGTACCAGGCCTTGCTGGTCAGTCAGTTTCCAGAGAGTGAAGAAGACATTCAGAATATCATGAATGAAGTCAAGCGTGTGATGCACTACATGAAAGTGCTATATGGGATTGACAATCCACTTTTCCTGGACTTGAAAAAGGACAAGGAGTATCTTTACAGAACCATTCTGCCCTGGCTTTTCAAATATATTTTCACCATTGGAAAAATCAAGAAATTCAACGCCCCCATTGACGAGCATTTGAACCAGCTGACCCAAAACCAGGGGCTCATCAGCATCATCGCCCAACACTTTTTCAAAAAGACCCCCGCTTTCTTCGCTTTGAGCTACTTCAGCCTGTATCTGGATTACAAATACCCGATGGGAAGCACGGGCGAGATCACAACCCAACTGGAGAAATACATTCACAAACACCACGGTGAAATATTCACAGAAACCCAAATCTGCGGGGTCAACCCCCACTTGCACCGGATTACGGATGCAAAAGGCAATCAATTCAATTACAAGCAACTGATATGGGCTGCGGATTTAAAAAGCCTCTATGCTGTAACGGATATCGGTTCAATACCAAGCAGTAAAATCAGGCAGAAGATCATGAAGATGGAATCCAATGTCAGGGATAAAACAGGTGGCGACTCTATATTTACCTTGTACATGACAGTCGATTTGGACAAGAGCTATTTCGAAGACAAGTGCAGCGCCCATTATTTCTTCACCCCTTTGAAAGAAGGGCTGCATCATATCGACCTGAACGCCTTGAGGGACCATCCGGATGGAAAAATCGGATTCACGACAGACAAGCAGGCCATCATCGACTGGCTCTTGAGATATTATGAGTTGACAACATATGAGATATCCTTGCCTGTGATGCGCAATGAAAATCTGGCCCCGCATGGTAAAACCGGATTGATTATCAGCACGTTGTTTGAATACTCCCTGGCAAAACACATATCGGAAATGGGATGGTACGAGGAATTCAAGGAGATCAGTGGACAAGCAATCGCACGGATGCTGGACAAGACGGCATTCCCGGGCATTGAGTCCAAAATCATGGACATGTTCACATCCACACCATTGACATTGGAAAGAGTGACAGGTAATTCCGATGGCGCAATCACAGGGTGGGCGTTCACCAACAGCCACATGCCTGTGGTCAACGATCTTCCGAAGGTGGCCCAAAGTGTCCTGACACCCATTCCTGATGTCTACCAGGCCGGACAATGGACATACAGCCCTTCCGGCCTTCCCATCTCCATATTGACAGGGAAGCTGGCAGCCGACAGGGTAATCAAGCAACTCAGATGAATGATCAATCGGAGAGTCCGGTCATCTGCATGCTCATGTCATAAATCAATCTGCCCATGACACGGTCAAGGGCGTGCCTGGCCGGTTTTTCCTCAATGGTCAGATGAAAGAATTTGCCGCTGATATCCAACATGTCTGGATCAGCGGACAGATAATAGATTGCTTCTCCCGATATCACGGGGTCCTTTAAAAATCGTGCGGTGACATGTCTTGTAAAAAAACGATACAGCCAGCCGTTGTTGTTTCCGATGTTTGTCTTCACATCCCCGGGATGCATCGCATTGATTGTCACTCCTGAGCCTTCCAGCAATTCGGCCAATTCCCATACCGTCAGCAACTGCGCCGTTTTTGATGCCCCATAGCCTTTCAAGCCTGTGTAATGACGTCTCTCCCAGTTGAGATCATTGGGATTGAGTCCGTTGAAACGATGTCCTTCCGAGTTGACCTGTATGATGCGTGAAGGAGCACTCTCCTTCAACCGGTTCAACAGCAGGTGTGTCAGAAGAAAGGATGCGAGGTGATTGACGCAGTAAACGGTTTCAAAGCCATCCTGTGTTAAGGTGCGCCTGGTGGAATGCAATCCGGCACAATTAATCAGAACATCAATCCGGGGGTATTGTTCCAGTATCAGGGCAGCCGCTTTTCGCACTTCAGCCAGGCGGCTGAAATCAGCGACAATGACATCAATTCCTGGTTTCCCATTGCTCAAGGCTGCCGCACGGGCTACCTCTGCCTTTTCAGGATTGCGGCATATCATCACAACGTGGGCGCCACCCCGGACGAGATGTTTCAATGCCTCCAGGCCAACCCCGGACGTCCCGCCGGTAAGGATGCAGACCTTGCCTGCCATGGAAGCGCTGCTGCTTTTTTGTACGGCTTTTCTGTTTCTGATGAACATGAGTTCATCCGGCAGTTCAAGCTTTTTCATCATATACTGTCTTTCAACCAAATAATTTCCGCATGAACCATCGGTAAAACCTGCGGAAATAGGGTATTCCGTTGTATATGTCACCCCACAAGTCGTAATAGTCCCTTTGCTCAATGATCCGACCGTCCTCATGCAATGTCAGCCGTGTGCTTCCATATATTGGGGTGCTGGGTGCCTTCCTGAATGACATGGTCATTTTCCAGTCCATCAGGATGACGTTGCCATGCTGTGCAATGTTGCCGATGTCCATCTGCAGCTGCTTGCATCTTCTGGTCAGGCGATTGCACATGGCCAAAAAATCATCGATGCCTTCCAGTTTTTGAACGGAATCCTGAAAGATGATATCCGGATGGTAATACGGGAATATGTGCGACCAGTCCGGCTTCCCACTGGTATTGTATGTCTTTGACCAGAGAACCAAAACAGATTCCACCGTCAACAGGGCTGTCCCTTTGTTCTCCGTGTTGTTTGAAACCATGTCTTCCATCAAACCATTCACCGCCTTCCGGCTGATATGTGCTGTTTTACTGTCAAGCAATACTATTTCAGAATATACCATAATCCAGCATGTACGACAAGAAACAAAAACTGATGTGTATGCAATCTGGGCATATGGGGACTGTTTGCCCACCGGACATGGATCAGTCTGCCGGACCAGTCCTGATCTTCCAACGCTGTCGGATTGCTCCTTGGATCTATGCCCTGAAAAATGATTCGGAAGGAACCTTCCGGAGGCATGACTTGCGTCAATGGGTTTGGACTTTCTGTAAGCCGGACACAGGGCAAATAAGGACACAGCTCATTCTGCCTGTTGTAGCCAGAGGTCAGTAATGGTAAAATAGCAGTAATGGAAATCTTCCCTGGCTGGAGAACATACGGATAACACAGCCCCAGGGACAATATATTGTTGTAAATATTAATATCTAGGCGGGAGAATCATATGAATCTGTGGAATGCGTCCTTCATCCTGTTTGCCGCCACCAGTGCGGCCATTGGGGTCTGGAGAGGGATTTTCAAGACTATTAGAAGCATGCTGGCCCTGACGGCAGGTTTCCTTGCCGTTGGACTGCTGGGGTATCCTGTCTACCGGTTGCTGGCGCGAGCGTTCCCTGCGGACTTCATCTCGAAATACAGGATCAACATTCCGCATCTCCTGGCAGACCTGCTGGTGTTCATCCTTGTATGGGGACTTATTTCCCTGGGTGTGGTCATTTCTGAGAAGATCACGAAGAAGCAGCTGCCCGATAACGAAAATGCAGAATTGCCTGCGGTTGCCGACTGTCTGGGGGGAGCCCTGCTGGGAGCGATCCTTGGGGTGGCTGTATGGGTTTTTTGGCTCAACACCATGCAGGCGAATGCTTTGATGCCAAAAGCGGAAAACTTTCTCGGAAGGCAGCTGCACCAATCCAAAATCGTCAACCGTGCCATGCAGCCGGGATTTGAGAACTGGTCATACCTAATTCCCACCGGTATGAAATCTGAGATGCTGGTGGAGGTGCAGGCGGGGGGATCCCTACGGCAGGAAAT
>JAWOHX010000148.1:0-25690 GCA_046484975.1 Clostridia bacterium | reverse complement strand
TCGGGGACCTGCTCTCCCAACGGATACTGGGCCAGCCGCTGGCAGAGACACCTGATGTGGAGCAACACTATCAGCAAGTGGTGGGGAAAGCCAAAACGGCATATGGCTACAAAGTGACCTGCAAAGAAGACGGGGATTATCTGCCGGCCTCTTTCCATGGCATCCGCAAAGGAAATGGAGGCATGGGCTTTTTTGAAATCCAGGAAAGCTATGAATACCCCGGGGTATACCAATGGGGAGGTTCCTGGTATCTGTATGACCAGCTGTTCCTGATATCCGCATACCTGCATGGTATCGAACAGGCAGAAGAGGAGATGATCTGGCGGACCATCCTGGAACTCGACCTGGGGGGGACCACCCATGAACATATCAACACGGCAACCGGAAAACCCGGGAAACCCAGCCTGGGATGGAATGCCGCGATTTATGCCATCTGGGATCAGCTGATGCAGGAAGGGAAAGCCTCCAATCGGTATTTTGAAGCTGTCAATCAGCGGATGCAGCAGCTCCTGGAACAAGGATGAGAACCCGGGAAATCTTTGGATTTTTTTGTTGTGGAGTAAAATGAAGCCCGCAAGGTTGAACAGCATATTGAATATGATAAAATGACATCAAAGACCGAAAGGGGAACCATATGCAGGAAAATCTGATCGCTCCCTGCGGGATGAATTGTGGAGTATGCATCAGTTACCTCGCAAAGAAACAGGATCTGAACCAAAAAGGCTTTCACAGGATGTATTGCGAAGGTTGCCGCCCCCGGGGCAAAAACTGTCTCCACATGGGAGACCGGTGTCCGGTGCTGGGGAAGGGGCTGGTCCGGTTTTGTTATGAGTGCGGGGATTTTCCATGCAAGCGTCTCAAGGCACTGGACAAACGGTACCGCACAAAATATCACATGAGCATGATCGACAACCTGAGAACCATCCAGGAACACGGCATGATTCGGTTTCTCAGCGATGAAGAGAAAAAGTGGTCTTGTCCTGAATGCAACCAAACGGTATGCTGCCACAATGGGCTGTGCCTGCATTGCGGGATCGGGATATTGCAGCAGAACAGAAAATACCGGTGGGGAGAGGAAAAGGAATGACACAATGAAAAAAGTGCCATTGCCTGTAAAAGGAAATGCCGTCATGATCATGAGATCCTTGAAATATGACCAAAGACCCCACTATGAGCAGGAACTGGAGTTCGTGGAGCAATCGGGCAACCATCTCCTGCTGCGGGGAAGAAAGGGGAGGATCCTCACACATCACACCAGGGGGGAGGAATACACCTTTGATAAAAACACCTTTGAATATTTCTTTCCGGACCGCTGGTACACCGCGGCCCTGGTGCTGGATGAGCGGATGGAGGCCACCTACCTGTACTGCAACATCGCCATGCCGGCAAGAATTGGCAGGGACAGGGTGGAGTTCGTGGACCTGGACGTGGATGTCATCCTGGAGGACGGGGAAATACGGGTGGTGGACCTGGACGAATACGAGCACAACAGGGCCTCATATGGCTATCCGGAGGAAGTGCAGAGGAAAGTCACCGAGACGGTGGAGGTCCTGAAACGTGACATACAGGAAAAACGATTCCCCTTCAACGGGGATTACAGGCGGTTTATCCGGTGATTTTTCCATTGACAGGCCTCTGTTTCTGCAGTAATATGTTTTTAAAGAGAGAAAGGACAGGCATGAAAAGAAAATCGCATTTGGCATTCAACTATTTCTTTTTCAGGGACACCGGAATGTGAGCCTTTCATTCTCATAGAAGAAAATCAAGGAACAGAGGCTCAAAGAGGGTCTCTGTTTTTTTTACAGGAGGCAAGGACATGGTCATCATTCTGAAACCCAAATCCAGCGAGGAGAGCATCCGTTCCCTGGTGGAGGATGTCAGTAAAATGGGCGTGAAGGTTGAGAAGGTGGTGGGGAGCGACTATACCATACTGGGACTGGTGGGGGACACCAGCGGGATCAGCATGGACCAGATCGGCCTCTATCCCATCGTCCACCGGGTCATGCGCATCCAGGAACCTTTCAAGAGAGCCAACAAGCTCTTCCATCCCGAACCATCCCTGGTGGAGGTATGCGGGATTCCGGTGGGAGGGGAGAAGGTCATCCTCATCGCCGGCCCCTGCTCCGTGGAAAGCGAGGAGCAGATCGTTGCCCTGGCCAGAGCAGTGAAAGCCATGGGAGGCTCCTTCCTCCGGGGAGGTGCGTTCAAGCCCCGGTCCTCCCCATATTCATTCCAGGGCCTCGGGTTCGAGGGCCTGGAGCTGCTGAAGGTGGCCCGCAGGGAAACAGGCCTTCCCATCGTCTCCGAAGTCCTGTCCGAGGACATGGTGGAGCGTTTCTGTGAGGATGTGGACCTGATCCAGGTGGGCGCCAGGAACATGCAGAACTTCATGCTCCTCCGGGAACTGGGCAGGACGAAAAAACCCATCCTCCTGAAACGGGGGATCTCCGCAACCATCGAGGAATGGCTCATGTCCGCGGAATACATCCTCTCGGAAGGCAATCCCAATGTCATCCTCTGTGAGCGGGGTATCCGGACATTTGAGCGATACACGAGAAACACCCTGGACCTAAGCGCCATCCCTTCGGTGAAGAACCTTTCCCACCTGCCTGTGATCGTGGATCCAAGCCATGCCACCGGCATATCCTGGATGGTGGCCCCCATGGCCAGGGCGGCGGTGGCGGCCGGGGCGGACGGTGTCATGATCGAGGTCCACGATTGTCCCGAAAAAGCGTTGTGCGACGGCCAGCAATCCATGACCCCGCAGGCCATGAGCGAGCTTTTGGACAATCTGCGGACCATCGCTTCCGCGGTGGGAAGGAGCATGTGAAATGGATAAGATCCTGACCGTTGACTTCGATCATACCCGATACGACATTCATTCCGGGGCGAAGAGCTACGGGAGCCTGAAGAGGACCCTTTCCGGGAAAACATATCTGGTGGCGGACGAGACCGCCTATGTCCTCCACCAGGATAAACTGGACATGCCTTTTGCCGGAATCAGCTTCGTCCGGGGAGAAAAGGACAAATCATTGGTAAAGGCCGGGGATATCCTTCAGGACATGGCACGAGCCGGAATCAGCCGGAGCGATTCCCTGGTGGCCTTCGGCGGGGGTGTGTGCGGGGACCTTGCAGGATTCTGCGCCTCCATATACATGAGGGGGATTCCCTACCACCAGGTGCCCACCACGCTGCTTGCCCAGGTGGACAGCAGCGTGGGCGGCAAATGCGGGGTGAACCTGCCGGAAGGGAAAAACCTTGTGGGCAGCTTCCATCATCCCGCGGGAGTCTTTCTCCGCAGGGATGTGCTTCTTACCCTGCCACCGGAGCAGGTGCGGTGCGGCGTGGCGGAGATGCTGAAAACCGCCATGCTCTTTGACGAGGGGATGGTGGAGGATTTTGAGCTGCGGATATCAGGCATCCCTTCCGGGGACATGATCCTGCGGTGCGTGGACGAGAAAAGGAAAATCGTCCAGAAGGACCCGAGGGACAGGGGGGAACGGATGTTGTTGAATTTCGGCCACACCCTTGGACATGCCGTGGAGAGTTTCCTTGGATACGGAAGCATCACCCACGGGGAAGCCGTCGCGGTGGGCATGATGGAGACCACCAGGATATCCGAACGGAGGGGATGGACCCGGGAAGGCCTGTCGGAAAGGATGGAGAGACTCCTCGTCCGTCACGGGCTCCCGGTATCCCTTGACATCGACATGGGGGATCTGGCCAGGTTCATGGAGAGGGACAAGAAGATACTGGACAGGAAACTCCGCCTGGTGATCCTCAGGGAAATGGGACAACCTGACATCATGGAGACGGACACAGGCTTCTTTACGGAGGGGAACACATGGAAATGAACATCGGAAGATCGGCCTTGAAGGGAACCGTCCTTTCCCAGCCGTCAAAGAGCGAAGCCCACCGCATTCTTTTATGCGCAGGCCTTGCCAAAGGAACATCCCATGTGGACAACCTGGTCCTGTCAGAGGATGTCCTGGCCACCTTGGAAGCATTGAAAACCTTCTCCGGCTATGAGCTGGAGGATAGTTCCATGGGAAAGGGACGGCACCGGGCGAGGATTTTTGGAAGGATGGACAGGGGAGGACAAAGAGAGATTGACTGCGGGGAATCCGGGACCACCCTGCGGTTTCTCAGTCTCATCTGCGCCGGACTGGGAGGCAGGACAGTGTTCACCGGAAAGGGAAGACTGCCCCAGCGGCCCATGGAGGAGTCTTTTCAGATCTATGGCAGGGATGGCATCCGTTACCGCCATGGAGAGGCATTCCTGCCCCTGCGCATCGAGGGGAAACTCAAAGGGGGAGAATACATGGTCCGGGGGAACGTCTCCAGCCAGTTCGTCTCAGGACTCCTGATGGGGCTGGCCCTTGTGGAACGCGGGGGGCATGTGGGGATTTTGGGGGAATTGGAATCCGCCGGGTATGTGGACCTCACCATGGATGTGATGGAATGCTTCAATGTCCGGGTGGAAAAGGACCAGGGATACACGGTGCCGGGCAGCAGCACCTACCTGGCGGCGGAGAAAGTGGTGTCCGGGGACTGGTCCAACGCCGCCTTTTTCCATGTGATGAACGCACTGGGGGCGGACATCGGGATCCAGGGCCTGGAGGAAGATTCCTCCCAGCCCGACAGGGTCATCCGGGAACTGCTGGAAAAAACAGGGGACAAGGTCATCGATGTCTCCCAGTGCCCTGACCTGGTCCCGGCACTCTGCACCTGGGGTGCTGCAGTGAACGGAACCCTGCGGATCACCAACGCCCGCAGGCTTAAGCTCAAGGAAAGCGACCGGCTTCTTGCCATGGCGGTGAACCTGAATAAAATCGGGGCCAGGGCCATGCGCTTTGACGATGGCCTGTTCATCGAAGGAGGCACAAAATTCAAGGGCGGGACGGTGGAATCCTTCAACGATCATCGCATTGCAATGGCTTTTGCTTCACTTGCACCCGTCATCGGTGATAGAATAACCATAAGAGGGGCGGAATGCGTCAAAAAATCCTACCCTGGGTTTTTCGAGGATTTCGCCAGGCTTGGGGGGAACATCCTATGAGTTCATGCTTTGGAAACAAAATCAGGGTATCCCTGTTCGGGGAATCCCATGGCAAGGGCATCGGCATTGTCATAGATGGCATTGGGCCGGGCATCCTTTTCCCGGCGGAATCCGTCCGGGGGATGATGGACCGGAGGAAACCGGGAGGCCCCCTGGTGACCAAACGGACCGAAGGCGACGCGTATGAGATCATCAGCGGGGTGAAGGACGGCTATACCACCGGGAGCCCGATGTGTGTCATCATCCAAAACACCGATACCCGGTCCAATGACTACAATGAGACGTTGTCCGTCCCCAGGCCGGGACATGCCGATTACACCGGGCATGTGAAATACAGGGGATACAATGACTTGAGGGGAGGCGGGCATTTTTCCGGACGACTGACCGCACCGCTGGTGTTCGCCGGCGCCTTGTTCAAATCACTCCTGGCGGAGAAGGGGATTGTCATCGTTTCCCACCTCCTGCAGGTGGGGGATGTGGAGGACGAACCGCTGGACGAACTGGCATATGAGCCTGGGACGGAGCAGAAAATCCTGGGCAACATCCTGCCTTTCCTCTCATCTGAACAAGCTGGAAAGGCCGCGGATTTGATTCAAAGGGTGCAGCAGGACAGGGACTCCGTCGGCGGGGTCATTGAAACGGGTATCTACGGGCTTCCCGCAGGCATCGGGGAGCCTTTCTTCGGGTCGGTGGAGAGCATCCTTGCCGGCCTGATGTTCTCCATTCCGGGGGTGAAGGGTGTTGATTTCGGGAAGGGGTTTGACCTGGCCAGGATGCGGGGCAGCGGCGCCAACGATGCCTTCCATATGGCCGGGGATGAGGTCAGGACCTCCACCAACCACATGGGAGGTGTACTGGGGGGGATCACCAATGCCATGCCCGTCCTGTTCAAGGTGGCGGCGAAACCCACTTCCTCCATCGGGAAGACCCAGGAAAGCGTGGACCTGGAGAGCAGGGAGAACACCCGCCTTGATGTCAAGGGCAGACATGATCCCTGCATTGCAGTGCGGATGGTTCCCGTTGTCGAAGCCATGGCGGCGTTGGGGATCTATGAGCTCATGGAGGAGGGGAAGAATGGATAAAAACGGACTGGACGCCCTCAGGGAGAGAATCAGTGCCATCGACAGGAAGATGGTGGCACTTTTCGAGGAGAGGATGCAGGCCGCCAGGGACATCGGCGCATACAAGAACAGGCACGGGATGGCTGTCCTTGATCCCCATCGGGAAAAACAGGTGATGCAGGCAAACCTGTCCCTCCTGGAGGATGCCGCCCTGGAGGAATACCTGGAGGACTTCACCAGGAATCTGATGCGGATCAGCCGGAATTACCAGCAAGCCGGGCAGGAGAAGGTCCTGCGGGTCGGTTATCAGGGGACCGGGGGTTCCTATGGGGAAGCCGCCGCCATGGTCCTGTTCGGGGAATCAACGCCCCGGGTCCAGATGGAAAGTTTCGAGAGGGTGTTTGAGGCGGTGAGGAACCAGGAGATCGACCAGGGGGTGGTCCCGGTGGAGAACTCGTCCACGGGAGGCCTCAATGACGTCTTCGACCTGCTGCGGGAAAATGACCTCTTCATCACCGGAGAGACAAGGGTGAAGATCGACCACTGCCTTCTTGGCCTGCCGGAAAGCAGGATGGAGGACATCCGGGAAGTCCACTCCCATCCACAGGCCCTCAAGCAGTGCATGGGGTTTTTCAAAAACCATCCCGGAATCGAAGGGAAAGAACACACCAACACAGCAACCGCCGCCAGGGACATCCTGCGGTGGAAAGACCCGGGCAAAGCGGCCATTGCCTCCAAGAGGGCTGCAGAGCTCCTGGGATTGCAGGTGCTGGCGGAGAACATCCAGGACTGGGATCGCAACTCCACCCGTTTCATCAGCGTGGGACAGACCATGTCCGATGCCGCCGAGGCACAAAAGACCAGCATCCTGTTCACCACCAGGCATGTCCCCGGGGCGTTGTATCTCATCCTGAAGCCCCTGTATGAACACAACATCAACATCTCGAAGATCGAATCCCGGCCCGACACCCGCAAGACCTTCGAGTATTACTTCTATATCGACCTGGAAGGCTCGGTGATGGACCGGAAAATGGAAAAAGCCCTGGCACAGGTCCGGGCCAACTGCGGATTTTTCCGGGTGCTGGGATCCTACCGGTCCAAAGGAGAGGACATATGAAACTCGGACTCATCGGCAAAAGCCTGGGGCACAGCGCCTCCAGGACCATCCACAGGCATTTTTTTGAGATCACCGGTAGGCAGGGGAGCTATGAGCTCTTCGAGATTGAGAACGAGAAGAGGCTGGCCCACCATCTGATGATGTTCGAGAAGGCCGGATTCGCCGGGATCAATGTGACCATCCCGTACAAGCAGGCGGTGATGCCCCTTCTCGACAACGTGGGGGAGGAGGCCCAAAAGATCGGGGCCGTGAACACCATCCGGTACGGGGATGGCATAAGGACAGGACACAACACCGACTATTTCGGTTTCATCAAGACACTGGGGAAGGAAGGCATGGAGGCAAAGGGCAAAAAGTGGCTGGTTCTGGGATACGGGGGAGCAGCCCGAAGCGTCATCGCGGCGCTGAAGGACCTGGGCGGGGAAGTGGTGTGCGCCAGCACCCGGGCCAGAGGGGAAGGATTCATTGGTTATGACAGGCTGAGTGAGGTCTCCGATGCAGAGGGGGTTGTCAATACAACCCCTGTCGGCATGTTTCCCGACATTCATCGCAGCGTGGTGGGGGAGGAAGTTTTCACCAACTGCCGCTATGCGGTGGACCTGGTCTACAATCCCCTGGAAACCCTGTTCATGCAGACCGCCAAGGCCTGCGGCGCAAGGACGGTGAACGGACTGTACATGCTGGTGGCCCAGGCCGTGAAGGCCCAGGAGATCTGGAACAGCCAGGCCATGGAAGATTCCCTCATCGATGCCATTTATCTTCGCATGCAGGAGAAGCCATGAGGAACATTGCACTCATCGGCATGCCCGGCAGTGGAAAAAGCATCATCGGGAAACGCTTGTCCAGGAGACTTCACATGAATTTCCTGGATGTGGACACATATATTGAACAGCACCATGGGTCCATCGAGGACCTTTTTGCCAGGGGAGAGGACCATTTTAGAAACATTGAGGAGTCCGCCCTGTCCGCCTGCGTCATGCAGTCGAATACCGTCATATCAACCGGCGGGGGCGTGGTGGAACGGGAAGCCAACCGGGAATTGCTCAGACTGTGGACAACGGTGGTGTTCATCGACCGTCCGCTGGAACACATCCTCGGGGACATCCAGGAAGGGAAAAGGCCGCTGCTGAAAAACAACCCCGGGAAACTTCCTGAGCTTTACCGCAGGAGGATCGGGAAGTACCGGGAATGGGCGGACCACACCGTGGGAAACGACAGGACACCGGGCATCGCCATCGAGGAGATCATCCGACTCATGTCCACAAACAATCCGTAATGGAACACCCGGGTCCAGCCCGGGCACATTTCATATTGAACTGCCTCCCGATTCAAGGTATATTATATATGCGAATACAATGGAAACGGGGGAATCCAGCATGGGAAAAATGAAGGTGGGGATCATCGGGACCGGGGGCATCAGCCATTTGCATGCCCGTTCCTATCTGAACAACCCTCATGTGGAGCTGGTGGCCGCCTGCGACATCCGTCCCGGACGGGTGGAGAAATTCTCGGAGGACTATGGCATCCCCCATGCATTCGTCCATCACCGGGACCTTCTTGCATTGGACCTGGACGCGGTGAGTGTATGCACCTGGAACGATTCCCATGCCGAAATCTCCATTGACGCCCTGAAAGCAAAAAAGCATGTGCTTTGTGAAAAACCCCTTGCCATGAGCCACGGCCAGGCCGTGATGATGCAAGAGGCGCAGCAAGCCAGCGGGAAACTCCTGATGGTGGGCTTTGTGAGGAGATTCGGCAGGAACACCACCCTGGTCAAGGACCTCATCGACAAAGGCGTCCTGGGGGAGATATATTATGCCAGGACCAGTTGCCTGCGCAGGTGCGGCAATCCCACCGGCTGGTTCTCTGACAAGGGGAAATCCGGGGGAGGACCACTCATCGACCTGGGCGTGCACATGATCGACCTTTGCCGGTACCTGATGGGAAAACCCATGGCCCTTCGGGTGACGGGGGTTGCCTTTGACAACCTGGGGCCCCGAAGCGATGTCAAGCTGCTGGACAGATACACCCCCATGGACAAGGGGGGACTCTCCGATGTGGAGGATTTTGCAGGCGCAATGATCCGGTTTGAGAACGGCTCGGTGCTGCATGTGGAAGTCAGCTTCACCCTCCACATCAAAAACGACCAGACCACCTGCGAGCTCTTCGGGACCAAGGCCGGCGCCATGGTGGAGCCCGAACTGGAGGTCATCTCCTCCCTGGAAGGCTACAATGTGGACATCACGCCCCGATACACCAAGGAAAAGGATGTCTTTGCGGGAAATTTCCAGCGGGAGATCGACCATTTCACGGACTGCATCATCAACCGTACCCCCTGCATCAGCCCTGTGGAGGACGGTGTGGAGCTCATGAGGATCCTCGATGCCATTTATGAAAGCGCGAAAACCCAAAGGGAAGTGTTCCTTGGGTAAAAAATATCAGAGGTGAAAGAATGCTGAAAACCATACTCTCCATGAACTGCGGAAGTTCATCCCTGAAGTACAACCTTTTCATGGTGCATCCCGACAATACGGTTGAGCCCATCATCAACGGCATCGCCGAGGAAATCGGAAACATCAAGAGGAGCACCATGAAGTATCTCCACGGCGTGGAAAAAAAGAAATATGACATCCCGCTGGCCAATCATGAGGACGCCATCAATGAGATGTTCTCCATTTTCGAGGAGAATGACATCAGCAAGGAAAACATCGTCGCCATTGGCCACCGGGTGGTCCATGGCGGAAACATATACCAGGGCTCCGTCGTGGTGGACGAGAAGGTCATTGCGGACATTGACCACCTGTCTCCCCTTGCTCCCCTCCACAATCCCCAGAACCTGACGGGCATCCTCATCACCAGGAAGCTTTTGCCCAACGTGAAGAACGTGGCGGTGTTCGATACCGCCTTCCACGGAACCATCCCGGAATACGCCCACCGGTATGCCGTTCCCGAGAAATGGTACAAGGACTACCTGGTCAGAAGGTATGGCTTCCACGGGACAAGCCACCTGTACGTTTCCAGAAGGGCGGCAAGGATTCTGAAGGTGCCCCATGACGAGTTCAACTGCGTAACAGCCCACCTGGGGAATGGCTCCAGCATCACCCGGGTGGTCAACGGGCTGAGCATGGACACCAGTATGGGATTCACCCCCCTGGAAGGGGTCATCATGGGAACCCGCAGCGGGAACCTAGACCCGGCCATCATCGGATATGTGGCGGAAAGGATGGCCAAGGAGGGGATGGAACTGGGAGAGGCATACCGGGAGGTCAACCGGATGCTCAATAAAGAATCCGGCCTTCTGGCCATCGGCGGGACCAACCTGATGCAGGACATCCGGGCCAGGGCATTGGAAGGGGACGCCCACAGCGAGGAGATTGTCAACATGTATGCCTACCGGATCGCCCGGTACATTGGCAGTTACATGGCCATGACCAACGGCTGCAGTGCAGTCATCTTCACGGCAGGGGTGGGGGAGAACGAATGGTACATCCGCAAGCGGGTGCTGCAGATGCTCAAGGGATTTTCCTTCGCCATCGATGAAAAGAACAACGCTGTCCGTGGGGAGGAGATCATCATCGCCACGGGACATTTCAATGACAATCCCGTCTATGCCATGGTGATCCCCACCGACGAGGAGCTGGTCATCGCCTACGACACCCTGTTCCTGGGACATCTGGAGCAGGAAATCCCCGAATGCTATCCGTTTGAAAAGTAAGGGGCAGGCATGAATCCGGAGATGTTCAAGACACATACCGGGGTCATCCGGGAGTTGGAGAAGAATCACCGGAAGGGATATTTCGTGGGGGGATGCGTCCGGGATTCATTCATGGGAATCATCCCGAAGGACATTGACATTGCCACGGATGCCCTTGTCCATGAAATGAAATCAATTTTCCCCGTCTGCCACGAGACGGGGGCGGCATACGGCACCGTCACTGTCCGGCACGAGGGCCGCATCTACCAGATCACCACATTCCGGACGGAAGAAGGATACTCGGACCACAGGCGCCCTGACAGGGTCGCTTTCAATGGTTCCCTGCAGGAGGACCTTTCCCGCAGGGATTTCACCATCAATGCCATGGCATTCCATCCACAGGAGGGCCTCATCGACCTGTTCGGCGGCAGGCAGGACATCCGGGACGGTGTGATACGCACAGTGGGCGCTGCTTCCTTGCGTTTCCACGAGGATGCCTTGCGGATCCTGAGGGGGATTCGGCTCTCCTGTGAACTGGGTTTTCGGATTGAGGAAAAAACCATGGATGCCATGTTGGAGCATGAAGGCCTCCTGACGGGAATCCCCATGGAGCGGACCGCCATGGAACTGAAGAGATGCATCCTTTCCGGACACCCCGGAAAAATGGAGATTCTCAAGTCCTTTGCGTTGTTCAGGGAGTTTTCCGGGGTCTGCCTTGAAAGCATGCCCCGGGAAAAGGACCTGGCCTTAAGGCTCTCATTTCTGTTGCAAGGCATGGACCACCGGGCCATCATGGAGAGGTACCGGGTGAAGAAGGAGACCGTCCGGCATGTGTGCCAGGTCCTGGGGAGCCTGCCCCTGCCCTGCAGGCTCACGGAATACCAGCTGCGCAGGATCATGTCCCAGGCGGGAAACATGAATGCGAAACGGATCCTGTTGCTCAGCGGGAGGAGCCTGAAGCTTCTCAAACTCATCGATAAGAGGGGGGACTGCGTCCGTTTGAAGGACCTGGCGGTATCCGGGGAGGACCTCCTGGCGGAAGGCATCACGGTTCAGGGGAAAAAAACGGGGGAAATATTGGAGAAACTACTGGATGAAGTGCTGAAGCACCCGTACATGAACGACCGGGAAACGCTTCTTGCGTTAGGCAGAGGTCTCAAGTGACTCTTTTGTGACAGCGTATTGCAGGGGTTTCCCATCCAGGTAGCCAAAGCATTCCTCCAGCATGTATTCCCCCATCCTTGCGCATTCCCCGTCCAGGGAGCCCGCGATGTGGGGGGTCAGAAAGACATTCTCCATGTCATACAGGGGTGAACCCTTTTCCGGCGGCTCCGGGTCGGTGACATCCAGCAGGGCGGTGAGATCACGCCTCTGCCGCAAGGCTTCCATCATTCCCTTCTCATCCACCAGACCGCCCCTGGCGGTATTGATGAAAACCCCGCCTTGCTTCATCAGGAGAAAATGCTCCTTGCCAATCATGCCCCGGGTCGAGTCAAGCAGGGGGGCGTGCAGGGAAATCACGTCACACAGGGAAAAGATTTCATGGAGGGAAGAGGGGATGACCCCATATTGCCGGGCGGTCAACTCATCCAGACAGGGATCGAAGGCAAGGTTCAGGGTGTCCAGGGTCAACAGCCTTTCACACACCTTTTTCCCGATCATCCCAAGAGAGATGATTCCCACCCTGCTCCGGTATCCGCCAGGACAAGACAGCCTTGGATAAGGGGAGGCATTTCGAAGATAACCCCAGTAGCCCTTCAATGCGAGGATGATCTGGGCGAAGGCGTATTCCGCCACGGGGACGGCATTGGCTGCCCAGGCGCTGGAAAGAAGGATGCCCCGCTTGAAAAAAGCATCCGTCACGAAGTGCTTCACCGAACCAGCCGCGTAAAAAACGATTTCCAGCGCAGGCATGGCCCGTAGGAGCTCCGCATCGAACACCGGAGCGCCCCAGGATGAAAACACCACCTGTGCGTTTTCCAGGAGATCCGGATGGCTGTGGAGCCCCTGCCTGTCAATACAAATGCCGGCCATGTCCAGGCGCTTTGCAATCCTGGTGCGGATGTGCGGCGGGTAGACCTTGTCAAAATTTTCCCTGTCCATGAGATATATGCCTTTTTTCAACGCGTCTGCCCCTCCTTTTCCTATGGAACACCCATATAGTATTATGGTATAATGAGCTGGAAATATCAAGGAGGCATGAATGGGCAACAAGGACCACATCAGGAATTTCTGCATCATCGCGCACATCGATCACGGAAAATCCACCCTGGCCGACCGGATCATCGAGAAGACCGGGCTTCTGACCCTGCGGGAGATGTCGGAACAGATCCTGGACAACATGGACCTGGAGCGGGAACGGGGAATCACCATCAAATCCCAGGCGGTCCGGATGGTCTACAAGGCGAAGGACGGCAAGGAATACATTTTCAACCTCATCGACACGCCGGGTCATGTGGATTTCACCTACGAGGTTTCCCGCAGCCTGAAGGCCTGCGACGGGGCGGTCCTGGTGGTGGATGCGGTGCAGGGCATCGAGGCCCAGACCCTGGCCAACGTCTACCTGGCCATCGAGAGCAACCTTGAGGTTCTTCCCGTCATCAACAAGATCGATCTGCCCAGCGCCAGGCCGGAGCATGTCATCGACGAAATCGAGAACATCATCGGGATCGAGGCCAGGCACGCCCCTTGCGTCTCGGCCAAGAATTCCGTGAACATCGAGGAAGTGCTGGAGAAAATAGTGGAATACCTTCCTCCTCCCAAGGGGGATGACGACGCGCCCCTGAAAGCCCTCATATTCGACTCCAAATATGACTCATACAAGGGAGTCATCGTCTATGTCCGCGTCATGGAGGGGACCATGAGCCTGGACCAGGAAATCAGGCTGATGAACACCAAAAAGAATTTCCTTGTCAACGAGATCGGGTATCTCAAACCGGGGGGCTTCATCCCCTTCACCGAGCTGAAGGCCGGGGAAGTGGGATATTTCACCGCCAGCATCAAGAACGTGGCGGACACACGGGTGGGGGATACGGTGACGACGGCCAAAAACCCGGCCGCGGAATGCCTGCCCGGGTACAAGAAGGTTTTGTCCATGGTTTTCTGCGGCATCTATCCCAGCGACGGAGCCAGGTACCTGGAACTCAAGGATGCCCTGGAAAAACTCTCCCTGAACGATGCCTCCCTGCTCTTTGAACCGGACACCAGCGCAGCGTTGGGATTCGGGTTCCGCTGCGGCTTCCTGGGCCTGCTGCACATGGAGATCATCCAGGAGCGCCTGGAGCGGGAATACGACATGGACATCATCACCACCGCCCCCAGTGTCATCTACAAGGTCATCAAGAACGACGGCACGGTGATCATGGTGGACAATCCCGCCAACCTGCCCAAGCCCGATGAGATCCAATCCATGGAGGAACCCATCGCGAAGGCCAGCATCATCGTCCCATCCCAGTATGTGGGCAGCATCCTTGAGCTCTGCCAGGACAGGAGGGGCGTGGGCAAGTCCATGGGATACCTGGACGAGAGCAGGATGAAGCTGGAATACGAGATTCCCCTGAACGAGATCATTTATGATTTTTTCGATGCACTGAAATCCCGGTCGAAGGGATATGCTTCCCTGGACTATGAGATTCAAGGATACCAGGCATCCAAGCTGGTGAAGCTGGACATCTTCCTAAACGGAGAGATCGTGGATGCGTTGAGCTTCATCGTCCATGAGAGCAAGGCCTACCACAGAGGGAGGCGCATGGCCGAAAAACTGAAGGATACCATCCCCAGGCACCAGTTCGAGATTCCCGTCCAGGCATGCATCGGGAACAAGGTCATCGCCCGGGAGACGGTTCGGGCATTCCGAAAGGACGTCACCGCGAAATGCTATGGCGGCGACATCTCCAGGAAGAAAAAGCTTCTGGACAGACAAAAAGAAGGAAAGAAGAAGATGAGGCAGCTCGGCACGGTGGAAGTGCCCCAGGAGGCCTTCATGAGCGTGCTGAAGCTGGATACTTGATGATGGAGAATATCAGGATCTACATCCATGTCCCCTTTTGCCGGAGCAGGTGCCAGTACTGCGATTTCAACACGTACAGCGACAAGGATTATCTCATCGACAACTATTTCACGGCCATGGAAACCGAGATCAGCCTCTGGAGGGAAAAGCTTGAGGGCAGGGCGGTAAAAAGCGTCTTCTTCGGGGGAGGGACCCCTTCCCATGTCGGGGAACGGTACATCGGGAGGATCCTGAAACGGTTTTCATTCGGAGCCGACGCGGAGGTCACCATCGAGGCCAACCCGGGGACCGTGGATTACGGGAAATTGAAGGCGTATCGTGAGATGGGCGTCAACCGCATCAGCTTCGGGGTCCAGTCCTTCCACAACAACCTGCTCAAGATCATGGGCCGGGCCCATGACCGGACCACCGCCATCCTCAGCATCGAGGAGGCGAAACGGGCGGGATTCGAGAACATCAGCCTGGACCTGATCATCGGATACCCCCACCAGACAATGGACATGCACAAGGAATCCCTGGACATCGCCCTGGAGCTCATGCCAAAGCACATTTCCTGCTACAGCTTGAAAATAGAGGAAAAGACCCCGCTTTGGAATATGATCCAGAACAAGCTGCTTCCCGAACCCGATGAGGAACTGGACCGGAGGATGTACCACTACACCTTGGAAAAACTCGATAAAAACAGCATTTTCCAGTACGAGATATCCAACTTCGCTGTGAAAGGGTATGAATCCGTCCACAACATCGGCTACTGGGTGCTGGACGAATACATCGGGTTCGGCGCCGGGGCCCATTCCTACCTTGGACAATCCAGGTTTTCCAACAAGGCATCACCGGGGGAATACATCAGGGACCTGGCCTCATACCAGAAACCGTTGGCAACGACGGAAGCGATCACGGAAGAGGAAAGCATGCGTGAATACGTCATCCTTGGTCTCCGGTTGAACCGGGGAATTGACCCGGACCACTTCCTCAGAACCTACGGGAAAAGCCTGTACGATGTCTACGGCAACGTGATCGAAACCTCCGTCCGGGAAGGCTTCCTGGCCGCCGGTGACCACTCCATCCACCTCACAACCCGGGGACTGGATTTTGCCAACCGGGTTTTCGTAAAATTCTGAAAACATATTGACAAACATAGGGGAGGGTGTTATCTTTTTTATAGGTTAGCACTCAAGACCTGCGAGTGCTAAAACCATGGGAGAAACGGAAGGATGAACAAGAGGACCGCGGCCATCCTGAGGGCCATCATCGATGAATATGTGAAGACTGCGGAACCTGTGGGTTCCAGGTCCATCATGTCCAATTATGATTTTGGAATCAGCTCCGCCACCATCCGGAACGAGATGGCGGAACTGGAGCAGGAAGGCTATATCAGCCAACCCCACACCTCCGCAGGCCGCATCCCTTCCGAGAAGGGCTACCGTTTCTATGTGGACAGAATCCTTTCCGAGACCGGACAGGTCCGCTATCTGGACAACATCATACAAAAGATGATGATCCTCATGGAAGTGGACAGGGCCATTGAACGGATTTCCCAGATTCTTTCCAACCACACCGACTATGCCTCTCTCGGATTCATGAGGCAGGAGAAAAGCTGTACGGTCCAGTCCATCCACATTCTCTCGCTGAACGAGAACGAGTATGTTCTGGTGGTGATCCTGGACAGCAAGAAAGTGGCTCACAGGATCATACGGGTGGATCGGGACGACGAGATCAGGGTTGACTTGATTGCAGCATACATCAACGAGAATATCGCGAATAAAACCGTGGGGCAGATCGAGAAGATGGAGTTTGGCCTGGCGGACCTTTTTGACAGGAAGAACAAGGAGTTCATCAAAACGGTGATCCATGAGATCATCGGGACCATCCGGGAAAACGACGGTTACACCTACTGTGTCAAAGGCCATGAGAAACTGCTTGCCTATCCGGAATTCAGCCATGCAGCGGACGCCAGGGAAGTCTTCGAGGCCCTGAACAAAAAGGAGGAGCTCTACGGGATCATTTCCAGCAGCGATGGGGGAAAACTGAAGATTTCCATCGGCAGCGAGAATCCCATGGCCCAATTGGCAAAGATCAGCATCGCCAGCAGGACCATCGACCTGGGGGACAGCGGACATGTGACCCTGGGGATCGCCGGCCCGGTCAGGATGAATTACAGGAAGGTGATTCTTTCCTTTGCAGACATCGGCAAAATGCTGGACAGTCTGTTGAAGGAAATGTGAAAGGAGTCATGGCATGAAGGAAAAGGAAAAGCAGACGGAAGAAAAGGATGAAACCCTGGCAGGGGAAAATGTTCTCCAGGAGGAAATAGAAGCTCTGGAACGGGACAATGACGAACTCAAGGACAAGCTGTTGCGGCTGGCCGCTGAATACGACAATTTCAGAAAACGGTCCGCCAAGGAAAAGGAGCAAGTCCACCGGGAAGCCACTGCAGATTTCATAGAGGCCTTCCTGCCCGTCATAGACAGCCTGGAGCAGGCGGAGAAAGCCATTGCGCACCATGCGAAGAAGGAGGACCTGGTCCAGGGAATCGACATGATCTACAGGCAGTTCAAGGCAGCCCTGGACAGAATGCAGGTGCAGGCCATTCCCTCTGTGGGAGAAAAATTCGACCCGGAGCTCCACGATGCCGTCATGCATGTGCAGGACGAAAAGCATGGGGAGGGCGTGGTTGTGGAAGAGTTTAAAAAAGGGTATACATATAAGGAGAAAGTAATCCGCCACAGCATGGTAAAAGTGGCGAATTAAAAATATGGAAACTGGTCAAAGCAAAGCAAAGACGAAAAACTGATTGGAGGTATCAGGCATATGGCAAAGGTATTGGGAATTGATCTTGGAACAACAAACTCATGCGTGGCAGTGATGGAAGGCGGAGAGCCCGTTGTCATACCCAATGCGGAAGGCAACAGGACAACTCCTTCCGTGGTGGCGTTTTCAAAAACAGGGGAAAGGCTGGTGGGGCAGGTGGCAAAGAGACAGGCCATCACCAACCCTGAAAGAACGATCATGTCCATCAAGAGGGACATGGGGTCCAACCGTAAAATTGACATCGACGGGAAAAGCTATTCACCACAGGAGATATCCGCCATGGTGCTTCAGAAGCTCAAAGCCGACGCGGAGAGCTATCTGGGGGAGAAAGTTACCCAGGCAGTCATCACGGTGCCTGCATATTTCAGCGACTCCCAGAGACAGGCCACCAAGGACGCCGGGAAAATCGCCGGGCTGGATGTCATGCGGATCATCAATGAGCCCACGGCAGCTGCCCTGGCCTATGGCCTTGACAAGGAGGAGGAACAGAAAATCCTGGTCTTCGACCTGGGGGGAGGGACCTTCGACGTATCCATCCTGGAGATCAGCGAAGGGGTCTTCGAGGTTCTGGCCACCAACGGCAACAACCGGCTGGGAGGGGACGATTTCGATGACAAGGTGATCAAACACCTGGTCACCACTTTCAAATCCGAAAACGGCATCGACCTGTCCAGTGACAAGATGGCCATGCAGAGGCTCAAGGAAGCCGCTGAGAAGGCGAAGGTGGAGCTCTCCACAGTGATGTCCACCAACATCAACCTGCCCTTCATCACCGCGGATGCCAACGGACCCAAGCATCTGGACCTGACCCTGACCAGGGCCAAGTTCGATGAACTCACTGCGGATCTGGTGGAAAAGACCATGGGCCCCATGAAAAAGGCCATGGCAGATGCCGGGCTGAGCCCTTCGGACATCCACAAGATCCTGATGGTAGGGGGTGCCACGAGAACACCTTCGGTCCAGGAAGCGGTTAAGAAATACCTGGGCAAGGAGCCTTTCAAAGGAATCAACCCGGATGAGTGCGTGGCTGTGGGAGCCGCCATCCAGGCGGGTGTACTGACAGGGGACGTGAAAGACGTTTTGCTGCTGGATATCACACCCCTTTCATTGGGAATTGAGACCCTTGGCGGCGTGTTCTCCAAGCTCATCGAGAGAAACACCACCATCCCCACCAAGAAGAGCCAGATCTTCTCCACCGCCAGCGACAGCCAGCCCTCCGTGGACATCCATGTCCTGCAGGGGGAACGGGAAATGGCCCAGTACAACAAGACGCTGGGCAGGTTCCAGCTCACCGGCATCGCTCCCGCGCCCAGGGGCATCCCGCAGATTGAGGTGACCTTTGACATCGACGCCAACGGCATCGTCCATGTCTCGGCCAAGGATCTGGGCACCGGCAATGAGCAGAAGATTACCCTGACCGCCACCACCAACCTGAGTGACGATGAGGTCAAAAAGGCTGTGAAAGAAGCCGAACTCCATGCCTCGGAGGACAAGCGGAAAAAAGAGGAAGTGGAAGCCAAAAATCATGCGGACGCCGCGGTATACCAGGCGGAGAAGGCCATGACCGACCTGAAGGACAAGGTTTCGGACGAAGACCGGGCCAAGGTGAACGCGGAGATTGAAAAGGTCAAGGATGAGCTCAAGGGCAGCGACACGGACGCAATCAAGGCAGCCACCGAAAAACTGACCGGGGTCCTGATGGAGGTTTCCCAGAAGGTTTACCAGCAGAATCCGGAAACGGAACAGCAGCAGCAGGGAGACAACGGGCAGGCAGACGGGGAAGAAAAAGTGTATGACGCCGATTACGAGGTCGTGGACGACGAGGAGAACAAGTAAGGGCGGAAAAATATTAAGGTTGGAGTTGGATTGTGGCTGAAAAAAGAGACTATTATGAGGTGCTGGGATTAAGCAGGGGAGCCAGCGATGAGGAAATCAAAAAAGCCTACCGCAAGCATGCCAAACTGTACCATCCCGACATCAACAAGGACAACCACGAGGCAGAGGCAAAATTCAAGGAAGCCAACGAGGCTTATGAGATATTGAGCGATTCCCAGAAACGGGCCCAGTATGACCAGTTCGGTCATGCCGGGCCCAGTATGGGGTCGGGGTTCGGAGGGTTCGACTTCGGGGGATTCGGGGACATCTTCGAATCATTTTTCGGTGGGACGGGGTCCTCCGGCAACCGGAGGAATGCGCCCAGGAAGGGAGCGGACATCGAGGAGAGAGTCATCCTGACCTTCGAGGAAGCGGCCTTCGGCGTCAAAAAGGAAGTCAACATCCACCGGAACGAGAAATGCGAGGACTGCGAGGGCAGCGGCGCACAGAAAGGGACCACCCCGGAAATCTGCAAGCAATGCGGGGGAAGCGGACAGGTCCGGGTGAAACAAAGCACCCTGTTCGGGCAGTTCGTCAACATCGCAACATGCGCCGGTTGCGGGGGCTCAGGGAAAATCATCAAGGAACCCTGTTCCTCCTGCAGAGGCAAAGGCACCGTCCGCAATGCCAGGACGCTGGAAGTCCATATTCCGGAAGGCATCGACGACGGGCAGGTCATCACCCTGCGTGGCAACGGGGAACCGGGGACCAACGGGGGTCCCACAGGAGACCTCCATGTTCTGGTGCGCATCAAGCCCCATGAACTGTTCAAAAGGAAAGGGACCACGGTTCATTCGGAGATATCCATTTCCTTCACCCAGGCAGCACTGGGGGCAGGGATCACCGTCCCCACCATCGACGGAAAAGTGAAATACAAGATCCCGGAGGGAACCCAGACCGGGACCAGTTTCAAACTCAAGGGAAAGGGGATTCCTTCCCTGCGGGGGGGATCCAGGGGGGACCATGTCGTGGAGGTCCATGTGGTGGTGCCCCAGAAGCTTACCAAAGAACAAAGGGAGATCCTGCAAAAATATGCGGAGGTAAGCGGCGAAAAGGTTCAGCAGAAAAAGAAAAGGCTGTTCAATTGAATGAAATGGCATGAAGTGAGGATGCAATGCGCGGTGGAGGATGTGGACAGGATTTCCCTGGCCATGATTGAAAAGGGTGCCACCGGAACGCTCATCCATGACCCGGAAGAGGTCCGCAGATTGCTGGACGGCCTGGCAGCAGGAGAACTGGCGGACCGGGAGGAAATCCTGGAGGCGCATCCTTCCTGCATGGTCACAGGCTACTACTCCACGGATGAGGACATACCCCGCTTGCTGGATGCACTGGAACAGGAAACCGGGAACACGGCCCTGTTCCGCGAGGTGGACGACGGGGACTGGAAGGACAGGTGGAAGGAGTATTTCAAGCCTTTCCACATCACGGATACCTTCCGGATTCTGCCGTCCTGGTCCCCGGAGGCAAGGAATCCGGGGAAAAATGACATCCTCATGGATCCCGGGATGGCCTTTGGCACCGGTACCCACGAGACCACCAGGCTCTGTGCCATCATGCTGGAGGAAACCGTCCGGAAGCAGGACCGTGTCATTGATGTGGGCTGCGGGACGGCCATCCTGGCCATCATCGCCGTCAAGGCCGGGGCCCGGGAAGCAGTGGCCGTGGACATCGACACCGCAGCGGTAAAGGCCGCAAGGGAAAATGTGGCCGTCAATGTCCGGGGGAAGGTCTCAGTGGTCAAAGGGGAACTGAAGGATATCACACCGGATTGCCAGGCAGACATCCTTTGCGCCAACATCGTCGCCGATGTGATCCTCGATCTGGCTGGATCCTTTGGAAAGTATTTGAAAAAAGGAGGCAAGGTCATCTGTTCCGGCATCATCGACGGCAGGAAACAGGAAGTGCTGGATGCATTCGGGAAAAACGGCCTCACCGTCACCGAGGTCCGCTCCCTCAACGGATGGACGGCCATCAAGGCCCATGCCTAAGTTCTATATCCTCGACAGCATCATGAAGAAGGGGGAAGCCCTGTCCATCCCCGGGGAAGAGGCCAGACACATCGCCCGTTCCCTTCGGATGAGGAAAGGGGACACCCTTACGGTGTGCGACGGCAGAGGAAACAACTTCCTGGCCGGAATTTTGGAGATCTCAAAGGACCATGTCCATGTGGAGATCCTCCGGGAGCTGGACATTGACAATGAATCATCCTGCAGGGTCCGGCTGTTCATCGCCATGACCAAGGGGGACAAGATGGAGTATGCGATTCAGAAATGCGTGGAGCTTGGGGTTTTTGAAATCATACCTGTGACCACAAGGAACACGGTGGTCCATCTCAATACCGGCGCGTTGCTCAACAGGAGCGAACGGTGGAACAAGATTGCCCTGGAGGCCGCCAAGCAGTCGGGCCGAAGCCTCATCCCCCAGGTACAGATGCCCGTTTCCTTTGCACAGGCCCTTGAGGAAACCAAACCCGGGGACCTGTCCTTCATGGCATACCTCGGGGAAGACAGGATGTCCCTGAGGGAGTTCCTGAAGGGAAGGACCCCGGACAGGGTGAACATCTTCATCGGACCCGAAGGAGGCTTCACCAAGGATGAGGACAGGCTGGCCAGGGAAAAGGGAGTCCGGACGGTCCATCTGGGCCCTCGGGTCCTGAAGACGGAGACTGCGGCCATATTCACCGTGGGGACGGTGATGTATGCGCTGGGAGACCTGGACAAAACTCCATGTTCCATCCCATAGGATATATGGTATAATGAGTAAAGGATTTTAAGAGGTGCGGATATGGCAGTGAGCATGACAGGATACGGCATGCACATTTTGGAGAACGACAGGATCGCCGTGAAGGTAGAAATGAAAAGCGTGAACAACCGGTATCTTGACATCAATATCCGGATGCCCAAAAACATCTTTTTCATGGAAGAACCCATCCGGAAGACAATCAGAAAGGAAATGGCCAGGGGCAAGGTTGATGTATTCATCAATATCCTGCGGCTTGAGAACACCGAAGCCAGGGTGCGCCTGGACAAGGATCTGGCCGGGGCCTACCACCGGGCGCTGCTGGACCTGAAACAAACCTTCGGGCTTCGGGGGACTGTCAGGCCCACCCATGTCGCCGGCCTGCCGGGTGTGGTCACTGTGGAGGAGGACGCCAATGACCCGGCATATTCCGAGGATGTCATGGAGGCTGTCCGCAGGGCCGCGGGAAAGATGAAGGAGATGAAGAGGACCGAAGGACAGGAAATGGCCACTGACATGCTTTCCAAGACGGACATGATGGAAAAGATGGTGGGGGAAATCAAGGGCTTCGCCGAACAGGTGCCGGCGGAATACAAGGAGCGCCTGAGCCAGAGGATTTCCGAGCTTCTTCAGGATGGGCAGGTCTCGGAAGAGAGAATCGCCCAGGAGGTCGCCTTCATCGCAGACAAGGCCTGCGTGGATGAGGAGATCATCCGGCTGAAAAGCCATATCCTGCAGTTCAGGAACAACATGGCAAAGAGCGACTGCGGCAAAAAGCTGGATTTCATCGTCCAGGAAATGAACAGGGAAGCAAATACCATCGGCTCGAAGGCAAACTCCCTTGAGATCACCGACAGGGTGGTGGAATTGAAATATTTGATTGAGAAACTGAGGGAACAGGCTCAGAATATAGAATGAAGAAGGATGAACGCATGAAGTTGATCAATATAGGCTTCGGGAACATGGTCTCCACAGCCAGGATCGTGGCCATCGTCAGTCCGGAATCCGCCCCCATCAAACGGATGATCCAGGAGGCGCGGGACGACAAAAGCCTCATCGATGCCACCTACGGAAGAAGGACCAGGGCTGTGATCATCACCGACAGCAGCCATGTGATCCTGTCCGCAGTGCATCCGGAGACTGTTGCCAACAGGCTCAATGACAGGGACCTGGATGTCCTTGATGTCCCGGAGGAATGAGCATGGCTTGCAAAGGCATTCTGATCATCGTATCTGCGCCTTCCGGGACGGGCAAGGGGGCCATCATCCATAAACTGCTGGAGTATGACCCGAACATCCGGTATTCCGTTTCCGCAACCACCCGGGCCCCGAGAAAAGGGGAGGTTCCCGGGAAGAGTTACCATTTCCTCTCCAAGGAGGAGTTCGAAAAAATGATCGAGCGCCGGGAGCTGGTGGAGTGGGACGAATATTGCGGGCACTATTACGGGACACCCAGACATTTCATAGAGGAGTCCAACGGGATGGGCATGGATGTGGTCCTGGACATCACCGTGGCTGGTGCCCTGAACGTGCGGGAAACCTGTCCTGACACGGTGATGATTTTTGTGCTTCCTCCTTCCATGGAGGAATTGAAAAGGCGCATCACCGCCCGGGGAACCGAGGAAGCGGAGGCCATTGCAAAAAGGCTGGAGAAGGCCAGGGGCGAACTGCATTTCGTGGAGGAATATGAATATGTGGTGGTCAATGATGACCTGGAGCATGCCGCGGGCCAGATCCTTGGCATCATCCGCTCCGAAAGACTCAAAGTGAACAGAAACAAGGATATCCTGCAAACGATAGGATAATTTGGATAAAGAAGGGGTATAAATCAAATGATCAACAGGCCTTCCATCGAAGAACTGGAAAAAAGAATCGGCATGAGGTTCATCGTGGTCATCGCCGCAGCCAAGCGAACCAGGGATATTTTCGCCGGATCCACGGTTTATTACAAAGGCAAGGAGACCAATCCGCTTACCATGGCCACCCAGGAACTCTACAGCGGGTTGCTGGAGGTCCGTAAAAAATTAGATGAGGAGCCGGCCGGACAATGACAGAAAAGACAATGGACAAACTGGTGTCCCTCGCAAAAAGGAGAGGATTTGTGTTTCCGGGTTCGGAAATTTACGACGGCCTTGCCAATGCCTGGGATTACGGCCCTCTGGGCTCTGAATTAAAAAACAACGTCAAAAAGGCATGGTGGAAAAAGTTCATCATGGAGAGCAAACACAACGTCGGGGTGGACTGCGCCATTCTCATGAACCCGAAGGTCTGGGTTGCATCAGGGCATGTGGGGGGATTTTCCGATCCCCTGATCGATTGCAGGGAGTGCAGGACCCGACACAGGGCGGATGTCCTCATCGAGGGTTTCAACCAGGAAAGAAATATGCCGGTGGAAATAGCCGGATGGGACAACGGGAGGCTTTCGGAATACATCAGGGAACACAATATCCCCTGCCCGTCCTGCGGAAAAAGCAGCTTCACCGAAATCCGGAAATTCAACCTGATGTTCAAAACCTACCAGGGGGTCACTGAAGACAGTGCCGCGGAGATTTTCCTGCGGCCGGAGACTGCCCAGGGCATATTCGTGAACTTCAAGAACGTGCAAAGGACAACCCGGAAAAAAATTCCCTTTGGCATCGGCCAGATCGGAAAGTCCTTCCGCAATGAGATCACCCCCGGGAACTTCATTTTCCGGACCCGTGAATTTGAACAGATGGAACTTGAGTTCTTCTGCAAGCCCGGGACCGACCTGGAATGGTTTGCGTACTGGAGGAACTTCTGTCATGAGTGGCTTCTTGGCATCGGGTTGAAAGAAGAGAACATCCGGCTCCGGGACCACACTGAGGAGGAACTGTCCCATTACAGCAATGCCACGACGGACATCGAGTACCTGTTCCCCTTTGGCTGGGGGGAATTGTGGGGCATTGCAGACCGCACCGATTTCGACCTGAAACAGCACATGGAGCATTCCAGGGAGGATCTTTCATATTTCGATCCCGACACCAACGAGAAATATGTTCCCTACTGCATCGAACCTGCCCTCGGGGTGGAACGGCTGGTGCTGGCATTGCTCACGGAGGCCTATGACGAGGAAGCCATCGATGAGAACGACTCCAGGGTGGTTTTGCGTTTTCATGATGCCATCGCCCCGGTGAAAGCCGCGGTCATGCCTCTGTCAAAGAAACTGAGTGAAGGTGCTGTGAAACTGTATGAGGCGATCGGAAAGAAATACAACTGCGAGTACGACGAGACCGGCAGCATCGGGAAGCGGTACCGCAGACAGGACGAAATCGGCACCCCCTATTGCTTCACCTATGATTTTG
>JAWOHX010000147.1:0-8779 GCA_046484975.1 Clostridia bacterium | reverse complement strand
AGGGTATGTATGCGGATGCCTTCTTCCATGGCTTCCTCAATTTCCCTTCTGTCAGCGGGCATGTCCTCGATGTCCCTCCTGTAAAAGACGTGGACCTCTTCGGCTCCGAGTCGCAGGGCGACTCGTGCAGCGTCAAAAGCGGTGCTTCCCCCGCCGATGACCCCAACCTTGCCTTTGACCTCCACCTGCCTGCCTAGGTTGACGTCCCTGAGGAAATCCAGTCCGTGGTAGATTCCCTTCAGGTTCTCCCCTGGGATATCCACCTTTCTGGAAATCTGGGTCCCGGTGGCAATGTACACGGCATCATGTTTTTTTCTGATTTCATCGAAGAGAATTTCTTTTCCCACCGTCATGTTGTTCTTGATTTTTACGCCCACATTCCTGATTTTGTCAATTTCAAAATTCAGGACCTTCTTGGGCAGCCTGTACTCGGGGATGGCATAAGCCAGCATGCCCCCGGACACGGGCTGGGCCTCATAGACGACCACCTCATAACCGAGCCGGGCCAGATAATACCCGCAGGTCAGGCCCGAGGGGCCGGCACCGATGATGCCGATGCTTTTTCCTTTTCTGGGGAAAACCGTATCCTGGTACGGAACATCCTCCTTCATGGCCTCATCTGAAACATATCTCTTCAGGTCCTTGATGGCGACGGGCTCGTCCAGCTGCCCTCTCCTGCAACGTTCTTCGCAGGGATGGGTGCATACCCTCGCGCAGACCGCAGGGAAAGGATTTTCCTGACGGATGAGGTGATATGCGTCCCTTGGGCGTCCTGACGCGATGAGGGAGATGTAACCGGGTACATTGACACCAGCGGGACAGGCATTCTCGCAGGGAGACAGGAACAGTTCGGAACAGACTCCGGCCCTGCAATATTTGTCCCGGATATGCTCCTCATATTCGTTCCGAAAGTATTGTATGGTGCTCAGCACCGGGTTGGCCGCCGTTTGTCCCAGTCCGCACATGGCAGTGTCCTTGATTGTATTGCCAAGTTCCACGAGTGCTTCGATGTCCCCGTCCCGGCCTTTGCCTGTGGTAATCCTTTCCAGTATCTCCAGCATTCTTTTGGTGCCCAGACGGCATGCGAGGCATTTCCCGCAGGACTCCTCCTGGACGAATTCCATGAAATACCTGGCGACATCCACCATGCAGGTGTCCTCATCCATGCAGATCAGGCCTCCCGATCCCATGATGGCTCCCAGTTCCACGAGGGAATCATAGTCGATGGGGGTGTTCAGGTGCCTCGCTGTCAGACAGCCTCCGGAAGGGCCTCCGGTCTGGGCTACTTTGAATTTTTTGCCGTTGGGAATCCCTCCTCCGATGTCGAAGATGATCTCCCCCAGGGTGATGCCCATGGGCACCTCGATGATGCCCGTATTGTTCACATCCCCTGCCAGGGCGAAGACTTTGGTCCCTCTGCTTTTCTCGGTCCCTTTCCCTGCAAACCAGCTGCTTCCATTCAGGATGATGGAGGAGATGTTCCCGAATGTCTCCACATTATTGATGACCGTCGGTTTCCCGAAAAGTCCGGAATCAGTGGGGTACGGGGGCTTCTGGCTGGGTTCTCCCCTTTTTCCTTCCACGGAAGCCATCAGGGATGTTTCCTCCCCACAAACGAATGCTCCGGCCCCAATCCGGATCTCGATGTCGAAATCCAGTCCTTTGCCCAGGATGTTCTTCCCCAGCAGGCCCTTGTCATAGGCCTGCTCCAGGGCTGCCCTGAGCCGGTCTACTGCTATGGGGTATTCCGCCCTGACATAGATGAACCCTTTCTGCGCCTCAATGGCATATCCTGCAATGAGCATGCCCTCGATGACGATGTGGGGATCCCCTTCCAGAAGACTCCTGTCCATGAAGGCCCCCGGGTCTCCCTCATCCGCATTGCAGATGATGTATTTCTCCTTTGATTTGCTTTTTGCGGCAAATGACCATTTCAATCCGGTGGGGAACCCTCCGCCCCCTCTGCCCCGCAACCCGGATTTTCTGACCTCGTCAATGACTTCCCGGGGAGACATCTCCTCCAATGCCTTTGCCAGTGCGAAATATCCGTCATGGGCGATGTATTCCTCCAGGGAGTCGTAATCGATCCTCCCACAGTTTTTCAGTACGATCTTATATTGGTTTTTAAAGAAATCGATGTCTTTTGCATATGGCACCTTTTCCTTTGTTTTCTTCTCCGTATAACAAAGCCTTTGGGCAATTTCATTCTTTATCAGATGGCTGTCCACAATCTCCTGGACGTCCTCCGGGTTCAGGTTGCAATAGAAAACTCCGCCCGGATCGACAATCATGGCCGGACCGACGTCACATGTCCCCATGCAACCCGTCATGTTTATTTTCACCTTTTCCTTCAGGCCGGCTTTTTCGATTTCTTCCCGCAGGGCCTGTACCACTGCCGGACTCCCTGAGGATATGCACCCGGCTCCGGAACAGACCATGACCACGTGACGGTATTTTTTCTGTGTCTGGTTGAATTCGTCACGGATGGTTTTCAGATCGGATATGTCTCTTATTTTACTCACTGCCGCTACCTCCTATTGGTATTGCTCAAGGATATCCTTGACCCTGTTGGGGTTGACTCGCTTGTAGACCTTCCCATCGATGGATATGGCCGGTGCCAGACCGCAGGCACCGATACACCGCATGACTTCGAGGGAAAAGGTCTTGTCCTCCGTGGTTTCACCGACTTCAATCCGCAGCACTTCCTTGATCCGGGACAGGACTTTCTCCCCCCCCCGCACATAGCAGGCCGTTCCAAGACAGACGGATATCGTGTGCTTGCCTTTGGGTTTGGTGGAAAAAAGAGAGTAAAATGAAATAACTCCCTTGATCTTCGGCAGGGGAAGGTTCATTTTCACGGAAACGAACTTCTGCACTTCCTCCGGCAAAAATCCGAAGATGGCCTGGGCGATGTGAAGGATCTGGATCATGTTCCTTTCCTCCGCGCCATAGTCATTGATGGTTTTCTCCAGTAGCCCAAACTGCTCCTCCGTTGTCATTTCACAGCAATGAGAAACCTTTTGTAGATCCATGTGATACACCTCCGTTTGATTTCGACCTGTGTGCCGGCCCTTTCGAGGTCCTGCGTTTCAAGGGAACCACTAACCCAACCCGCCGGGTTTCCATTGTCGGATGAGGGTGTTGGCAACCCTTTATTGTTATTTTTTTAACAAAATGTATTTTATCAGAAATCCATGGGTAATTCAAGGGGAATTCCATGAACCAGGCATGGAATTCCTTCATTTCTTTCCAGTTGAAATCACTCATGGACTTTAAGGGACGTTAAGATGCAGACTTAAGACCGTATTATCTGAAAATCTCCTTTAATTTCTCCATGTACGCATAATCCGTCCTGTTGATCTGTATGGGTGTGATGGAGATGTATCCGTTTTCATAGGCATAGACATCCGTCTCAATACCGCTGTCAATGGACTCCCAGGTTCCCTTCGCCCAGAAAGCATCCACTTCCTGTTCATACTCATGGATGAATGGCCGAAGCCCCTGTTCCGTGATCCTAATGCCTTTGGACTCATTGAATTCTTTTCTTGGAAAATTCACGTTGATCACGACTTCCCGGTCAAGGATATCCATATCGATGATTTTATCCAGTACGCATTCGACTTTTTCCTCCGCGAGGGCAAAATGGTTGAAATCCGTTGAGATTGCAATGGCTGGGATGCCGCATATGACCGCTTCCGAAGCCCCCGCCAGCGTTCCTGAATAGATGATGTCCGTTCCAAGGTTGGGCCCGTTGTTGATGCCCGAAACCACCAGGTCGACAGGAAGATGCAGTCCGTACAAGGCGAACTTCACACAATCCGCCGGCTTGCCGTCCAGGCTCCAGGCTTCGATGCCTTCCAGAAAATCCTTTTGGACATGCAGCCTCATGGGATTGTGGATGGTGATACCATGCCCGACGGCGCTCTGTTCCGTATGAGGGGCCACGACATACACCTTGCCGTATTTCATCAGTTTCCTCGCCAGCACCTTGATCCCGTGGGAATGGATGCCGTCGTCATTGACAACCAGTATGTTCATTATCCAATCCTCTTTCTGATCCGCCCCGATATCTGGTCGATGATGGTCACCGTGATGATCAGCACGATGATGATAATGCCCGCGCGGGGCCAGGCACGTGTCCGTATGGCGAAAATGAGGGGAGCCCCGATTCCTCCCGCCCCCACCAGGCCCAGGGTGGAAGCCGCCCTCATATTGATCTCAAAACGGTATAAGGTGTAGCTGAACAATTCCGGACTTACCTGAGGCAAAATGGCCCGGAACAGGATTTCAAAGCGGTTTCCACCGCAGGACTCCAGGGCTTCCTTCACCCCCATGTCCATGCTTTCTATGGCTTCAGAGAACAATTTGGCCAGCATGCCGATGGAATGAATCCCCAGGGCCAGGATGCCCGCCGGCGCCCCGGGTCCCACCACACTGATGAAAATGAGAGCCAGGATCAATTCCGGGAAGGTCCTGATCATGGTAACGATGAGCTTCCCGATTCTCGAGGTCTTCTCCCCCACGATATTCTGGCTTGCCAGAAGTGCGAAGGGAATGGATATGACCGCCGAGACAAAAGTACCGCAGATTGCGATGGCGATGGTTTCCAGGATGGCAAAGGGAAGCCCGTCGATGGTCATGTTCTTTGCATAGTTCAGGTCTGGATTGAGAAATCCCCGGATGAGCGCCTGGATGGAGCCGGAAGCGGTCTGCATGATCCCCTTGTACTGGATTCCGTTGAAACCCCAGATGATCAGCCCGAAGACCACCAGATAGTAGAGGATTCTCAGGCTGAGCTGCAGGTAGCTTTTCTCTTTTTTAATGATGATATGATCCATCAGACCAACCTCTTTCTGATGTTGCTGCTGATGACATCAATGATAAAAACGATGGCAAATGAGACGATGATGATCATTCCCACCCGATCGAACAGCCGCCATGCAAGATTATGTTCAAAAGTCTGTCCGATTCCGCCCGCTCCCACATAGCCCAGCACTGCAGCAGCCCTTATGTTGACCTCGAAGCCATAAAGAGTGTAGGACACGTATTGGGGCAGGATCTGAGGCATGATGGCATAACGCAGGATGTTCATCTTATTGGCTCCCAACGAAATCAACGCCTCCACCTGGCCGTAGTCAATGGCCTCTATGGTCTCATAGGTCAGTTTTGACACAAGCCCGAAAGTGAAGATGGAAAGGGCTACCACACCGGAGAAGGCTCCCGTTCCGAAAACCGCCACGAAAAGGGATGCCAGAACCAGTGCGGGAATGGTCCTGAAAACATTCAGGACCAACCGCAGGGGCACATACAACCATTTGGTCTTGATAAAATTGTTGGCTGCCAGCACAGCGATCGGAAGTGCGACAACGGCTCCGATGAAAGTGCCCACGATGGACATCCGGATGGTTTCAATCATCGGGGATACGATATTGGGGATGTAGGAGAAATCCGGCGGCCAGAACATCCTCTTGAGAAGACGGATGCCTTTATGCAACTGGGTGATGATGTCGAAGAAATTGAATCCTGCCAACCATCCGCTGACGATGATCAGAAGGACCACCGTCAGGATGATCATGTTTCTTTTGAAACGCTTGGGTTTGGGTACTTTGATGCGGTCCATCATACCTCCTCCAAGACATCATCATCCTGGATTGGACGCCCATACACCACTTCCACCTCTTTGAAAAACTGGTCTTTCTTCATCCCCTTCATCTGGACGTCATACACGACCTTTCCCGCCCTGATTCCCACGACCCTGGTGGCATATTTAAGTGCCAGGTCCACATGGTGCAGGTTGGCGATCGTCGTGATGCCATCCTCCTTGTTGATCTTTTTCAGGTAATCCATCACCTGGACCGTGGTAATGGGATCCAGGGAAGCGACCGGCTCATCCGCAAGCATCACCTTCGGCTGCTGAGCCAGAGCCCTGGCGATGGCCACCCTCTGCTGTTGTCCTCCCGACAGTTCACTGGCCTTGTTGTGGACTTTTTCCAGGATATCCACCCTCTGCAACGCCCTGTAGGCGATTTGCTTGTCTTCTTCGGGGAACCATCCGATGATTGTCTTCCAGGTGGGATGGTAAGCCACCCTGCCGGAAAGGACATTCGAGAGGACGGACATTCTCTTGACGATGTTGAATCCCTGGAAAATCATGCCGATCTGCCGGCGTATGTTGATGAGCGCCTTTCCTTTGGCCAGGGTGACGGACACGCCTTCGAACAATACTTCCCCGGCCGTTGATTCAATCAACTTGTTGATCAGTCTCAACAATGTTGATTTCCCTGCTCCCGACAAACCGATGATGGCGACGAATTCACCTTCGGCGACCTTCAGGTTGATGTCTATCAGTGCTTTGACGCCATTTGGATAGGTTTTGCTGACATTTTTAAACTCAATCAAATCCGTCTCCTGTCTGATGTCACGAATATGGCTGCCCTGCCGACGCATAAAGCAGCCATATCCTGAGCATCATTATGTACCAAGCATGTCTCAAGGTTTCCCTTTAGTTGAATGTCCATTCCTTCTGCCTTGCCAGATAGGTCCTGACCTCATTGTAGTCTGAATCCTTGGCTTCCGCATATCCTTCGTGGTTGTATACGTTCCGGACAATGGTCAATCCCTCTTCTGTCTGTGCAATGCTGATGAAGGCCTGCTTGATTTTTTCCTTGAGCTTGTTGTCAAGGTTTGGGATGACGGAGATGGTGTCGTTGGGAATCATGGATGTGTTCATGATGAACTTGACATTGTTCTGGAGGTCGGCATAAAATGACTCCGCTTCGAAGAGGTTTCTTGCATCCTTGAAGGTGAATGCGGCATCCACTTCCTTGTTGTAGACGGCCAGGATGGCGTTGTCATGGCCTCCGACATTGATCCATTCCACATCGGTTTCGGGATTCAGGCCGTTATCGGCCAGCAGGTTGGCGGGCCATACGAACCCTGAGGTCGAGGTGAAGGATGCGATGGCGATCTTTTTGCCTTTCAAATCAGCAATGGATTGAATTCCGCTGTCCTTATGGGCAACCAATTGGGATTTGTAGCCGCTTACCATGGGTATGTCCTTCAACAGGACGCCGTTGTCATCCACATCATATCGCAGGGATTTGAGGATGGCTTCTGCGGCTCCTTCGTCTGCAGCCAGAACATATGCCGTTGTTGCAAGCAGTCCCACATGGACTTGCTCGGAGGCCATGGCTTCAATCAACGCGTTGTAATCCGTGGCAATGGTGACCCTCACCGTCATGCCAAGTTCCGCTTCCAGCAGATCCTGCAGGGGCTTTCTCTGGGCTTCCAGGTAAGTCGCATCCCTTGACGGGATCAATTGCACTTCCAGGACTTCCGGATTGATGGTTCCCTTACTCGTGCATCCGACGGCGAGGGATGCCACGAGGACAACCGTGAGGATGATAGCCAAAATCTTCTTCATATGATATTGTCCCCCTGATAGTTTTTATGTTATTGATCATAACACATCTTGTATTATATCAGAGATAATCTGTGTCGTAAATACAATATATAGCGTATTGCATATATTTTACTTGATGATTTCTCACTGGTATTCCAGAAAAGATTCATAAAGGGCGATGACATTGTCAAGGGGGGTCTCGGGCATGACCGAATGGCTTGTCCCGCCGATGTATCCACCGTTGTAACTGCCGAAAAGCTCTACAAGCCTGTGCACTTCAGCCTTCACGTCCCGGGGCGAACCGTTCACCATGGTTCCCTGGACATCCACGCCCCCATGGAAGGCCACTGCCCCGCCATAGAGGCGGGAAAGCTCCCTTGTGTCCATGGCCTGGGGCTGGATGGGATTGAGAACATGGAGACCGCATTCGATCAGGTCGGGCAGGATGGCGGTGACATCCCCGCAAAGGTGCATCCAGACATGGACGCCGGCGTCGCGCACCTTTTTGAACATGGCTGCATAAGCCGGCTTATAATGTCTCCTCCAGTCCTCAGGGTTCATCAGAAGGCCTCGCTGGCTACCCCAGTCGTCGGAGAAATATATGGCATCCACTCTCCGTTGGATCCAGCGGTCCAGGATCCGGAGATTGAAGGCAAGGATCCTGTCCCTGAGAAGGGAAAAGTTCTCTTCCTCGAGGTACGGGTCCGTCAGCATGTTCTGGAAACCCCGCAGCATCCACAGGCGTTCAAACAAGGTGAACCACACCTGTCCGATCACATATTTATCATTTCTGTCCAGCAACTTTTCATCCGTTTCGGAAAAAGTCCCCGGTCCGTCCGGGTCCGGAAAAGGATAGGAGTCCATCAGATGGTATCCCTCTTCCAGGGGATGAAAGCAGGTTCTGGCCCCGTGTCCGTCGTCCAACCACCCGACGCCCCAGTAGTCCTTCCATCGCAGGATGCTGTTTTCCGTTTCCTCCTGCCGCGGGGGCCAGTAGTCCATGCCGCTCAGCCTGTTGATCGGGAACAGGGACTGGAGTTCCCTGATTCTTTCCAGTTTTGCCTCGTTTTGCTCCTGGAGCCAGTTGCAGTTGACGCTGAAATATACCGGCAGATATGCCGGCGAGCCGAAAGTAACCGCTCTTTTGATGTTCTCCCTGCCTGTCATCATGGTCCATCCACCCCGCTTGTGATATCGATAGATGGATGATACTCCCTGCAAGCACTGAAGAGAATGGGAAAAAATATCATTCACATGTCTTTTTGTACTGAAAGTATATGTATTTAAAGCTGCTCACATGTCTTTTTGTACAATCCCATGGAATGTACCAGCCTTGTGGGATATAATAGGAGGGGCATTTGGCCCGGGAGGTTGATG
>JAWOHX010000001.1:0-10465 GCA_046484975.1 Clostridia bacterium | reverse complement strand
TTAAAATGTTCCGGGATATTTATGTGTTCGCCTCTCACCGCCACCATGACCACTTCAATCCGGAAATCCTTCAATGGGGAAAGGATGCAAATGTCACCTGTATCCTGTCCGATGACATACCAAAAGGACGGAACATGGAGGCTGTGCACCATTTGTCCCACGATGCGCACGCCCGAATCAATCAGCTGGATATACGGACATACCGATCCAATGATGCCGGCATCGCTTTCCTGGTGGAGCACAGGGGACGGAGGATTTTCCATTCCGGGGACCTGAACTGGTGGCATTGGGAAGGGGAGCCTGACGAAGAGAACCTATTCATGGAACAGTCATACAAGGAGGAAATCCGAAAACTGGAAGGAACAACCATCGATGTGGCATTCATCCCTGTGGACCCAAGACTGGGAAAGCATCGATACCTGTCATTGGATCATTTCATGGATGCCGTAAAGCCCGGGAAGGCATACCCCATACACTTTCAGGACAGCGGGCAGGTCCTGCGGGCAATGGAAAAAGATCTCGCGGGGAGATGGTATTATGATAAAATGGGATTCTACAAAAAGAAATGAAGAGGAGACAGGCATCATGCAGTTTACTTTCGTCCACAACAACATCAATGTCTTTGACCTGGAGAAAAGCATTGGATTCTATAAGGAAAACCTGGGGTTGGAGGAAGTCCGGAGAAAGACAGCCAAAGACAACAGGTTCATCATCGTGTTCATGGGGGACGGGCGTTCCTCCCACAGGCTGGAACTGACCTGGCTTGCGGATTGGGAGAAACCCTATGACCTGGGGGACAACGAGATGCATATCGCCTTTGCCACGGATGATTTTGAAAAGGCCTATGCGCTTCATAAGAAGAATGATTGTATTTGCTATGAGAACAAGGAAATGGGGATCTACTTCATATGCGATCCTGACGGGTACTGGGTGGAGATCCTGCCCCAAAAATAATTTGAATTCCATGGGCTGTTATGATATAGTGAATTCAAATTTGAAATGCCATGAAAAAGAGGAGTAGTTTTCCTTTTGCCCCGAAAGAGAACGGATGCCCTGGCTGGAAGCACCGGGGGAGGATGGAGAATGAAGTTCGCTTTGGAGCAGCTGTCTGAAATCAAGTAGGGTAAGCCGGGTGGAACCGTTATGAATCCAAGCATTTTATTGATGTGTAAGAGTCCGGGAAGCCGGAAAATTGGGTGGTACCGCGGAGAGCAGCCTTCGTCCCTTTGGGATGGGGGCTTTTTGCATATATGGAAAGGGGCTGGCAGACATGGAAAAAAAGCTTGACGAATTGCTCAGACAGGCAAGAAAAGCCGTCGAAAATGCCGGAACGTGGAAAGAGATCGAGGATGTCCGGGTCAGGTTTCTAGGCAAAAAGGGGGAACTGACCATGATATTGCGGGACATGGGAGGATTGAACCCCCTGGAAAGGCCTGCCATCGGGAAAATGGCCAATGAAGTCCGGGAGACCATCCAGGTTCTGGTGGAGGAAGGACTTTCCTCCATGCAAGCAAGGCAGGCCGCAGAAGACCTGAAGAAACAATCCGTCGATGTCACCATGCCGGGGATTCGGAAGCATCTTGGAAGGAAGCATCCCCTGACCCAGGTCATCGAGGAGATGGAAAGGGTGTTCCTTGGCCTTGGTTATCAGATTGCCGAAGGCCCGGAAGTGGAATACTCCACCTACAATTTCGACGCCCTGAACACCCCGCCGGGGCATCCGGCGCGGGACGAGCAGGACACCTTCTATTTTTCCCCTGACATCCTTCTGAGGACCCAGACATCCCCTGTCCAGGTGCGGGTGATGAAACAACAGCCGCCCCCCATCAAGATCATATGCCCGGGCAGGGTATACCGGGCGGACGAGGTGGATGCCACCCATTCCCCCATTTTCCATCAGATTGAAGCCCTCGTGGTGGACAAAGGGGTTTCCATGGGGGACCTGACGGGCACGCTGAGGCTGTTCGCAAAAAGCCTTTTCGGTGAAAAAACCGAGATCAGGCTCAGACCCCATCATTTTCCCTTCACCGAACCCAGTGCGGAAGTGGACGTGAGCTGCTGGGGCTGCGGGGGAACAGGCTGCCGCATCTGCAAAGGGGAAGGATGGGTGGAGATCCTGGGGGCTGGGATGGTGCACCCCAATGTGCTGTCGGAATGCGGCATCAATCCGGAGGTCTATACGGGATTCGCCTTCGGTCTTGGTGTGGAACGGGTGGCCATGGCAAGATTCGGCATCAGCGACCTGCGTCTTCTTTTTGAAAATGACATCCGGTTTTTGAAACAGTTTTAGGAGGAGAATGAAATGAAAGCACCACTTAGTTGGTTGAAGGAATACACAGACATCCCCGTGGGAATCCGGGAATATGCCGATGCCATGACCATGTCGGGATCCAAGGTGGAAAGCATCGGGGAACTGGGACAGGACATCACAAGGGCCGTGGTTGGAAAGGTGCTGGACATACGGAGGCATCCTGGGGCGGATAAGCTGCTGCTGGCCCAGGTGGATGTGGGGAGCAAGGTCATTCAGGTCGTCACCGGGGCCAAAAATGTGGCCCGGGGGGACATGGTTCCCGTGGTTCTGGACGGAGGAACACTGGCGGGGGGAACGGTCATCCGGAAGGGGAACCTGAGGGGGGAGATTTCAGAGGGCATGATGTGTTCCCTCGAGGAACTCGGGCTGAACGGGAGCGATTATCCCCACGCTGTGGAGGACGGGATTCTGGTCCTGCAGACAGATGTGCCTGCGGGAACCGATGTGAAGGCGCTCCTGGGACTGGATGAGGCTGTGGTGGAATTTGAGATCACCCCAAACCGACCCGATTGTTTCAGCATCATCGGTCTCGCCAGGGAAAGCGCTGCAGCATTGGGAACATCCTTTGGGACCGGACATGCCGTTATGCAGGATGACCAGGAAAAAGATGTCCCGGAGGATGTCTCGGTCCTGATTGAAGATGGTGATCTTTGCAGCCGGTATTCAGCGAAGATCATCACCGGCGTGCGCATCGAACCGTCTCCGGAATGGATGAGGAAAAGGCTCCGGAACGCAGGTGTGCGTCCCATCAACAATATTGTGGACATCACCAATTATCTCATGCTGGAATACGGCCAGCCCATGCACGCCTTCGACCTCGAACGGATCGCAGGGAAAAGCATTCTGGTCAGAAGGGCAAAGGAAGGGGAATGCATCACGACCCTGGACGGCCAGGAAAGGGAGCTTGATGCCTCCATGCTTGTCATTGCCGATGCAAAGAAGCCGGTGGCCGTGGCCGGGGTGATGGGTGGCAGTGAGAGCGAGATTGACAGCCACACCCGCACCATCCTGTTCGAATCCGCCCATTTCAATCCCCTGAGCGTCAGGCTCTCTGCAAAGAAACTGGGCATGCGCACAGAATCATCCTCCCGATTTGAGAAGGGACTGGATGTATGCAATACGGTTCCCGCCCTCATCCGGGCTTGTGAGCTCGTGGAGAGGCTGGGTGCAGGCAAGGTGGAGGGGGGGATCATCGACGAGCATGGTCCACTGCCGGACAAGAAAACGCTGTTGTTGGATCCCCAGAGAATCAACGCGCTGCTTGGCACGGAGATCCCCACGGAAGAGATGGTGGAAATCCTGGAAAAACTGGAATTCCGCGTAGATAAGGATATGGCCGTGGAAGTGCCTTCTTTCCGGGGAGATGTGGTCTCGTCGGCGGATTTGTCCGAGGAAGTGGCCCGGTTTTATGGGTACAACAAAATCAAGGCCACCCTGTTGTCCGGAAAACAGTCCACCATGGGACTCAAGACAGAGAAGCAGATGCTGAGGGACAGGGTCCACCAGGTCATGGTCTCCTGCGGTCTGCATGAAATATATACTTATTCCTTCACCAGCCCGAAGGTCTTCGACAAGCTGAACCTTGACAAGTCCGACCCGCTGAGGGAGGCACTTCCCATTCTCAACCCTCTTGGGGAAGACTACAGCATCATGCGGACCACCACCCTGCCGGAGATGCTGGGGGTCATCGCCCATAACCACAACAGGAGAGCGGAGGAATGCAGCTTTTACGAAATTTCCCATACCTTCCATCCCAAGGGGGTTGACACCCTTCCCGTGGAGAAAAGTATTCTGACAGTGGGAATGGTCCCCGGGGATTTCTTCCGGCTCAAAGGCATCCTGGAGGAGCTGTTTGAAGCAATGGGAATTTGTGAAGACTGGAAAAAAGAAAGGGAAAACAGGATGTACCATCCCGGAAGATGCGCCCTCATCACTTACGAAGGCCGTGAGATGGGAATCGCCGGGCAGATCCATCCGGAGGTGGCGAAATCCTTTGAGGTGCCGGAAAGCACTTATGTCGCTGCAATATCCCTTGACCTGGTCTACGAGTGCTCCAGGATCCGGAAAACCTATGAGCCCCTTCCACGGTATCCTGCAGTGGCGAGGGACATCGCCCTTGTCATTGATGAGGAAACCGAGTCCGGGGCTGTGGAAGGCCTCATTCGGGAACACGGCGGGGGATTCATCGAGAGCGTCCGCCTGTTCGATGTATACCGAGGGGAAAATGTCCAAAAAGACAAGAAAAGTGTGGCGTATTCCATTGTGTTCCGTTCCAGGGACAAGACCCTGACGGACATTGAGGTCAACCAGGCGATGGGGGACATCATGCATGCTGTCCGGGAAAAGCTGGGAGGGGAGCTGCGATGAAACTGGAGGAAATCCACAGGAGATTCGAAAAAGACCGGTTCGCCATCCTCTGCGGGATGTCCATCGATGAAATTGGCGAGGGATATGCGAAAGTCAGCATGACTGCGCAGGATAAGCACCTGAATGGCGTTGACATTGTGCAAGGCGGTGTATTGTTTACGCTGGCGGACCTGGCGCTGGCTTGCGCGTCCAATTCCCACGGTCCCGTGGCCCTTGCCCTTCAGGCTTCCATCAGTTATCTGAAACCAGCGGGAAAAGGTGCCCTGAGCGCCGTTGCCAGAGAGATATCCCTGAAAAAGAGGATTGGCGTGTACCAGGTTGAAGTGTCTGACACCGACGGGCTCTGCGCCATCATGACAGGTACGGTCTACAGGAAAGAACAGGAAAAGGTCTAGACGGGTTGCATTTCACATAATCTTCATATTCAGGGGATATAATGGAGAAAACGGACAGAAAGAAGGGTGTCCATTGCCAAGGATCCTGATAGCAGACGACGAAGAGAGAATCCGCAAGATTGTGAAAGAGTATGCACTTTTCAACGGGTATGAGGTCGTTGAGGCAAAAAATGGCTTTGAAGCGGTGGAGCTCGTCCGGAACAGGGATTTCGATGTTGTGGTCCTGGATATCATGATGCCAGGGTTGGACGGCTATTCTGCCTGCAAGGAGATCCGGAAAATAAAAAAGGTTCCGGTGCTCATGCTCTCTGCCAGGGGAGAGGAATACGACAAGCTGTTCGGATTTGAGCTGGGCATTGATGATTATGTGGTCAAACCTTTTTCCCCGAAGGAGCTGATGATGCGAATCAATGTCATCATCCAGAGAAACAGGAAAGCGGAAGGGGAAGAGGAAGTCCTGCAGTTCGAAGGCCTTCGGATCGACCTTTCCGGAAGGGATGTTTTCCTGGACGGTGAAAAAGCCATGTTGACACCCAAGGAATTTGAGATGCTGGCCCTTATGGCAAAGAACAGGAACCGGGTCTTCACCAGGAGCATGATCCTGGACAAGGTGTGGGGCTACAGTGCCTATGTTGACGACAGGACCATAGACACCCATATCAAGACCCTGCGGAACAGCCTGGGGGTATACCGGAGGTTCATCGTGACCGCCAGGGGGGCAGGATATAAATTTGAAACTTGACACCAGGAGCATCCGTTTCAGGATGTGGCTGTATTTTTCCCTTTTCGCTATTTTCACCATGGCATTGCTGTGGCTTTTCCAGGTTGTCTTTTTAAGGACATATTATGAAGCCCGGAGAGTAAGAGATATCCGTACGGCAAGCGAGAGGATTATCTCATCCTATGAGAAAACCGATCTGATGGAGATGATCGATCAGACCGCATACGAGCACAATGTGTCCGTCACTGTCATCGATCTGAACAATGTAATCATATACTCCGTGAACATGCTGGGCCCCGGAAGTCCTTTCGGATATTTCCAGGATGCCCACCAGCCTGGCTTCAGGAGCCTGGTTGCCTACTCCCGGTTCATACCCGAGATCCGGGACAAGGGGGAGATCCTCACCCGTCTCAGGAACCCCCTGCTGGGGAACGATACCCTCTTGTATGGCAAGGTAATCCGTGATGCGGAGGGAAAAACAACGGGCATCCTGTTCCTCAATGCCTCCATCGACCTGGTGGATTCCACCATATCCACGTTGAAGGAGCAGTTGATCATCGTGACAGCTGGGGTCATTCTGATTTCAATGCTCCTGTCCCTTCTGATTTCCTCCAGAATCTCCAAACCCATCATCCAGATTACCAGGGAATCCCGGAAGCTGGGCAGGGAGGACTTCAACACTGTCTTCGAGAACAGCCGCTACACGGAGATCAACGAACTGGCGAAGACGTTGAGCTTTGCCTCCGGCGGCCTCTCCAAGGTGGACACCCTGCGCAAGGAGATCCTATCCAACATCTCTCATGACCTAAGGACCCCCCTGACCATGATCAAGGGATATGCGGAGATGGTCAAGGACATCAGCGGGGAGAACCCGGCCAAGAGGGAAGAGGACCTGAATGTCATCATTGAGGAGGCCAACCGTCTGAACAACCTTGTCAATGACATGCTTTCCCTATCCAAAATGCAGTCCGGAACCGAGCACCTGGACAAGGAGGTTTTCTGCATCACATGGAAAATCCAGGAGATCATGGCCAGATACAAGATATTCACCGAAACGGAAGGATTCCGGTTTTCCTTTGCTTATGAAGAGGATGCATGGGTAGATGCGGATCCCTCAAAAATCACCCAGGTCCTGTACAACCTGTTGAACAATGCCATCAATCATTCAGACCGGGAAAAGGAAGTTGCCCTGCGCCAGACAGTCCATGACAACAGGGTCCGAATCGAGGTGGTGGACAAAGGTAGGGGAATCCCCGAGGAGAACATTCAAAAGATATGGGACAGGTATTACACCCGCGGCGAACATGCGGACAAAGGCGCCCTGGGCAGCGGTCTGGGGCTCTCCATCGTCAAATCCATACTGGAGCTTCATGAAGCGCGTTTCGGCGTTGACAGCAAAGTGGGAGAGGGCAGTGCCTTCTGGTTTGAACTGGTCTTCATGAATCCTTCATCCAAACTTCACAGTGAAGGTCTAGAATAAAAGAAAAACCAAAGGAGCAGGGATTATGTATGTGTTCCGGAACGCACTCCTGAGCATCACCAGGAGCAAAGGAAGGAATGTGCTCATCGGCCTGATCATCACCATTGTAACCGCCGCAAGCTGCATCGCCTTTGCCATCAACGCATCCAGTGACACCCTCATTGAGCATCATATCGGATCCAATCCCGTCGAGGTCTATTTCCAGCTGGACAATGGCATGCTGAGACAGCTGACGCAGGAGGAGCGATCGCTCATCGCACCGATGGGGATTGCAGAAATCAAAGCACTGGGGGAATCGGACCTTGTCCAAGGATATTTCTATTCCAACGAGATCATGATGGAATCGGATGCGCTGGATCCGGTGAGTTATGAGGCGGATGCCTCCGGGGATAGCACCATGGGCAACGGCGGCAACATCCGGCTGCCCAACATGCAGGCCGGTATGGGGAGTTTCCGCCTGACCGGGGTATCAGACCCTTATACCATCCAGGATTTCCTCAACGGGACACGGCAGATCATCTCCGGGACCGTCTATAACACGGAAGATGGAGCCATGGACTGTATCATCAGCGAGGACCTTGCCTATGCCAACGGCATAGAGGTGGGTGATGTCCTCTCCCTGTTCCATCCCGACAATGACCAGGTCGCATACCTGTTCACAGTGGCCGGAATTTTCCTGGACAGATCCGATACCCAGGCCAACGCATTCGCCCGGATGAACATCATGAATCCGGGCAACCAGATCTATACTTCCTATGATCATGTGGAACGTATCAGCGGGGACAGCATCGCCGAGGCAGGGGAGGCCATGGAAGCATCCAATCCCATCGGAGCCATTCGTTCCCTGGCCCAGGGGACCAGCGCCAGGTATTACCTGGTATCCGGAGAGGATGTTGGGGCTTTTTATCAAGAGGCCAGGCAGAAGGGCTTAAGTGAATACTATGTTTTACTCACCAACGAAGAACAGATCCAGCAGACAATCAGGCCTGTGCAGAACCTGAAGGATTTCTCCGTGACCTTCCTTATCCTCGTCCTGCTCATCGGCGCGCTGGTCCTGGGCATCCTCAACATGATCAACATCCGGGAAAGGAAATATGAGGTGGGCGTCATGCGGGCCATCGGGATGAGCAAATCCAAGGTGGCCCTGCAGCTGGTAAGCGAGTTGCTGCTGGTCGCCCTGGTCGCCCTGATCATTGGTGCGTTCATCGGTGGAATGGTCGCCCAGCCGCTGGCCACCTCCATGCTGGAGAAGGAGATCAACGCACAGCAGGTGGAACAGATGGGCCAATTGCAGAATTTCGGCCAGGGGATGGGTCAGGGACGGATGGGCATCCCGGTGCTCCGGGGGCAGGGGGTTGACTACATCGACCAGATACAGGTTTCCATCGATTTCCCGGTGATTCTTCTGCTCATCATCGTGGGTTTGGGACTGACCCTGGTCAGCTCGGTGGCCTCGGTGATGCAGATTGCAAAATACGAGCCTGTCAAGATACTGCGGGATCGTTCATGAATACAAGAAAGGACAGGTGAGACCATGAGTTTGTTGCAGATAGAGAATATGTCATACAGCTATGACAATGGGAAGACATTTGCATTGAAAGACATCAACCTGGAGTTCTCGGAAGGTAAGGCATATGGGATATACGGGAAATCCGGGGCGGGCAAAAGCACCTTCCTGTCACTTGTCGCAGGACTGGAGCCTCCCACATCCGGTGTGATCCTATACGGCAACAGGGACATCGCGACCATGGACCGAAACAAATACAGGAGCAGCTCAGTGGGGGTGGTCTTTCAGACCTTCAACCTGCTGACCCATATGACAGCACTGGAGAACGTTTTGCTCTCCATCCATGTCAGCGGAATCAAAATGACAGACAAAAAGAATCATGCACTCGGAATGCTGGAAAAAGTAGGCCTGGACGAGGTCAAGGCGAACCGAAGGGTCCTTCATCTGAGCGGAGGCGAGCAGCAGCGGGTGGGGATTGCCAGGGCACTGTCATTCGACCCCTCGGTGATCCTGGCGGACGAGCCCACGGGGAACCTTGACAAGGGGACCGAGGAGGACATTCTGGACATCCTGACCTCCCTTGCCAGGGATGATGGGAAATGCGTCATCCTGGTGTCTCATTCCCAGAAGCTTACCGAGGTGGTGGACAGGCTGTACAGAATGGAACATGGAATGATCGTCTGACCCAGGGTTGGGGACACAACGAAGGATATGCAATTTTTGAAATAGATAATTGCACTTTTGCTGTTGAAATTCAGGAAATAGTGTGTTAGAGTTATAATGCAAAAATTTATCGGATGACACCATGACATGAAAAATAAAATCAAAGACAAAGGAGACAATTGATGAATTCGAACAAGAAATTACAGGATTGGGTGAAAGAAGCGGCGGCCATGTGCCAGCCTGACAGAATCCATTGGTGCGACGGCTCCCAGGAAGAGAACGACCGTTTGACCCAGGAACTGGTCGATTTGGGACTGGCAGAAGTGCTCAACCCGGAAATGCGCCCCGGATGCTACCTGTTCCGGAGCGACCCTTCGGATGTGGCAAGGGTGGAAAACCGTACATATATTGCTTCCGTCAAGGAAGAGGATGCCGGCCCGACCAATAACTGGATTGATCCCGTGGAACTGAAAAAAACCATGAAGGGCCTGTATGATGGCTGCATGAAAGGCCGGACCATGTACATCATCCCGTTTTCCATGGGTCCCATTGGATCTCCCATATCCAAGATCGGCGTGGAGATCACCGACAGCATATATGTTGTCATCAACATGAGAATCATGACCCGCATCGGAAGCGAAGTGCTCAAAGTGCTGGGAACAGACGGGGAGTTCGTCCCTTGCCTGCATTCGGTGGGGGCTCCTTTGAAAGAGGGGGAAAAGGATAAGGCTTGGCCCTGCGCTCCCATCGAGCAGAAGTACATCAGTCATTTTCCGGAAGAAAGGACCATCTGGTCCTATGGGTCAGGATACGGAGGCAATGCCCTGCTTGGCAAGAAATGTTTTGCCCTGCGCATCGCATCCGTACAGGCCAGGGATGAAGGCTGGCTCGCGGAGCATATGCTTATCCTGAAGCTCACCAGCCCCGAAGGGATTGTGGAGTATGTGACCGGGGCTTTCCCCAGCGCCTGCGGAAAAACAAACCTTGCCATGCTGGTCCCCACCATTCCTGGATGGAAAGT
>JAWOHX010000158.1:0-7908 GCA_046484975.1 Clostridia bacterium | reverse complement strand
TCAAAGGTCAGGGTGCTGAACGCAGCGGGGCACAGCACCAAACAGGGGGCAGAGGACTTGTACGAAATGATTGAATGATGCGGGGAGAGGCATGGGAAAAAGGAATAAAAGAAAAAAGAGCAACAAAATAGGGATGGATCAAAGGATCTGGCCTCTCCTCCTATGGGCCTTTGTTCCAGTCTTGGTCCTGTACAGACACGTGACATATGATCCGAAGATGAAGGAGCTGTTTGTCGTATCAGGTGAATCAACCGTTGACTATTTCTTTGCCGCCAAGGCCATTGCCATATGCGTGCTGGGGGCGTTTATGGTTTTCCTGCTTTTCTGGAAACGCGACAAGCAACAGCCCTTGCTGGTGAGGGAGCGGTTGCGGTACCACATCCCCATCGCGGCTTACATGCTCCTCATTCTTTTGTCCGCCCTTGTATGCCCATACAGGAGCATATCCTTTTTCGGAATGTATGGCCGCTATGAAGGTGCTTTCGTCCTGGTTTCCTACCTTGTCCTTGTTCTGTATGCCATGGAAACCCTTCGGCAGGAAAAACAGGTTCGCACCGTCATACTGGCGCTGTATTGGGCATGCATCCCCATCGCGGTGATTGGTTTTATCCAGGCATCTGGCTTTAATCCATTCACCAATGATACGGTGCTTCGTTTTCTGGGAACCAGCACCGCCATTGAGATGTACAATCCATTCGGGGAGAAAACCGTATATTCCACATTGGGCAATCCGAATTATGTGGGACATTTCTTTGCCATGCTTCTTCCCCTCTGCCTGGGAGGGGTATTTGCCTTCAAGGAAATAAAATTCCGGTTGTTGTCCTTTATTGCCTTCGTTTTGTCCCTGGTGATGCTGGCCCTTGGAAGATCCAGCGCCGGATTCATCGCTTTCTTTGTCTCCTTTCTCCTTTTTTTCATTTTGTCCTTCTCCAGTCTGGTCACCCGACGGAAAATCTGGATGCCGGGAATGGCCCTTCTGGTGGTTCTTGTGGTTGCGGGTGCCTTTGTGATGAAGACTTCTGTCGGTGACAAGGTCAGGGAGCTGGACTTCATCCAACAGGAAAAATCCATACTGGCCGGCGAATGGGGAGGGCCATACATTCATGACATGAGCATCTCACAGGACGGCTTCCAGGTGGATGCCAATATGGGATATCTTCGCATCGAAAGAAAAGAGGGAGCGTTCCTGTTCCTGGACAGGGATGGACAGGAACTGAATCACGTGATTCAGGGAAACGCCTATAGGTTCACGGATGACGACTATTCAAAGTCCTTCCGGATGGATACGGACGGGGAGAACACCAATGTCCTGCATATGGGTTCCTCGGGTTATGGCATTCGTGTGGAGTTTTATACCATCGATGACTTCTTCGTCGGAATCAAAGGTCCGGTGAACACTGTCGTCACCGAAGTAAAACCCAGCCGCACACCGGACTACATGAAAGGCTATGAATACCTTGCCACAGGGCGGGGATATCTCTGGAGTGTGACATTGACGATGCTCCCGGACACTGCCTTGCTGGGTAAGGGGCCAGACACCTTCCGCATCTATTTCGATCAGTATGACCTAATCGGTAAATTGAATATAATGAGTGGAACGGACCGCATCATCGACAAACCCCACAACATATTCATGCTGATTGGATACCAGACAGGATTGCTTTCCCTCCTGGCGTTTTTATCGCTGACAGGGGCCTACCTCCTGACCGGGTTCAAGGCATACGGACTGAGGAGGAAACAGGGGTTCAATGATATCATGGGGACGGCCGTGCTGTGTTCTGCCATTGCTTTTCTCGTGGCCGGCCTGTCGGCGGACAGCACGGTGGGGGTCACCCCTGTCTTTTATCTCATCCTCGGAATAGGAATCGCCCTGGTGGAGTTGAAAAAGAAAAGCCCTTCGACGAAGGAAAAACCGTTTGACAACAAAAAAGAGTTGTGATACTATTTGGTGGAAATAAAGTAGAAGTAATCCGCTTCTCACCTTGCTGACATTGTTCGTGTAGGGTTGCTGTATAAGGGTATAGTCCTTTATGGTTCTGTGGGTTATTTCTATGACCTGCTTTTTTTATACATGGGGGTGTATAATTATAATTAAAAACAATGGGAAGGGTCATCCGTTCCGCGTCAATGAGGAAATAGGATGCCGTGAAGTCAGGCTGATTGGACATGACGGAAAACCACAGGGAGTCATTCCCACAGAAAAGGCATTGGCAATCGCAAAGCAAGAGGGACTGGATCTTGTTGAGGTCAGTCCCCATGCCGAGCCGCCAGTATGCAAAACCATGGACTATGGCAAATACTTGTTTGAGTTGACAAAAAAACAAAAGGAAGCCAAAAAGACCCAAAAGACGGTGGAGATCAAGGAAATATGGCTGAAACCGAACATTGAGAACCATGATTTCAATACGAAGGTGAAAAACGCCATTCGCTTTCTTCAGGAGGGAGACAAGGTCAAGGTCAGCTTGAGATTCAAAGGCCGGGAAATGCATTACGTGAGAATGAGCGAGAAAATAATCCGGCGGTTTGCAGAGGAATGCTCGGAGCATGGGGAGAGCGAGGACAATCCCAGGCTTGAAGGAAGAAACATGTTGCTCATGCTGGCCCCGTTGCAGAATAAGAAAAAAAGGATGGAGGAGAGAATCAATGTCTAAAATCAAAACGCACAGTGCTTCAAAAAAAAGATTCAAGAAGACAGCCACAGGAAAAATTAAGATGGGGCATGCCTTTAGAAGCCATAGGCTGATATCCAAGAAGAAAAAGGTCAAGAAACACCACAGGCTGAGCGTCATCGCTTCCAAGGCCAATGAAGCAACAATCAAACAGCTCATACCATACAAATAAAATATAAAGGAGGTTGTTCACATGGCAAGAGTTAAAGGCGGTGCAGTGACACGCGCAAGACATAGAAAAACAATCAAACTGGCAAAAGGCTATTTTGGGACCAAAAGCATCAACTTCAAGGTGGCCAAGCAGGCTGTCATGAAGTCCTTGTCTTATGCTTACAGGGACAGGAAAGCGAACAAAAGGAACTTCAGAAAGTTGTGGATCGCAAGGATCAATGCAGCAGCAAGGCTCAACGGAATTTCCTACAGCAAGTTCATGAACGGCCTTCGTATGTCCGGCATTGAACTGAACCGTAAGGTCCTTGCTGATATGGCCATCAATGATCCCCAGGGTTTTTCCCATCTGGCCAAACAGGTTAAGGAGAAGGTTTCGGAAAATGCTTAGGATCGCATCCCCGGACAACAGGAAAATAAAACGCCTCAAAGGGCTTGACAGAAAAAAGGTTCGTGATGCGGAGAACCTTTTTTTTATTGAAGGGCGGACCATGGCTGACCAGGCCATGGAATCAGGATTCCGCATCAGGGAAATATACATTTCCGATGACTTTTTGGCGGGGAATGGTGCATATGTGGAATCAATGGAAGGAAAGGGGTATTCCCTCAATCTCATGAACGATACCCTGTTCGGCAGCATTTCCGGAACAGTCACTCCACAGGGGATTCTTGTGGAGGTGGAACCCAATGATTGGGACCAGTCAACTTTGATGGACAAGGAAGGACCGTTCATCCTTTTGGATGGACTGTCCGATCCCGGCAATGTCGGTACCATCGTGAGAACCTGCGAAGCATTTGGCTTCCAGGGAGTGTTCGCACTGGAAGGCTGTGCGGACATTTACAATCCGAAAACCATCAGGGCCACAATGGGTTCGGTGTTTCGGGTTCCGTATATCCGCAGCGGTATTTCCATCATGAAGGACCTTAGTGAAAAAGGTTTCATCATCACGGGTACGGTCATTGATGGGATGCCGATGAATGCCATGGACTTTGCCGGTGAAAAAACCGTTTTGGTCATTGGGAACGAGGCAAACGGAATGTCCATGGATACCAGGGCGCTGTGCCACAGGCTGGTCACCATCCCCATGGCCGGAAAGGGCGGGTCCCTGAACGCAGCCACTGCCGCAGGCATCGTGATGCATCAGGTCCACCTGGTGAAAACCCGTGGGAAATGAATGGCCGTGTATGGTATAATGTATAAAAAAATCAAGCAGGTGGCAACATGAAAAAAATCGGGTTACAGCTATATTCAATCAAAGAACTCGCGGAAAGGGATTTTCTGGGAACCATCCGGATGGTTTCGGACATTGGATATGAAGGGGTGGAATTCGCTGGTTTTTACAACACACCGCCCGACACATTGAAAAAGCATATGGATGATCTCGGCATCCTTCCCTGCGGAAGCCACATTTCCATGGAAGAACTGACCAGTGATTTTAACCGGACCCTGGAGTACAACCTTGAAATTGAAAATCCCGCCATCATTGTGCCATACCTGCCAGAAGAGTTCAGAAAAGACCGGGATGGATGGAGAAAAACAGCAGAAACCATGAACGTACTTCATGAAAAATTACATAAATCAGGTATCAGGTTGGGATATCACAACCATGACTTTGAGTTTTTTGGATCCGGACAGGAATATGACTATGATTTTTTTGCATCCTGCCTGCATCCGGATATCCTTTTGGAGATGGACCTTTTTTGGGTGGCATATGCGGGAGTGGATGTGAGGGAATATGTGGAAAGGTATGCTGAAAGGATTGAACCTGTCCACATCAAGGACATGGGACACAACCGGACCAGTACCATCATCGGGGAGGGGAGCATTGATTTCGAATCCTTGATTCCTCTGATGAGGCATACGGAATGGCTTGTCATCGAACAGGAACATTTTGAAACGAGCTTCGAATTTGCAGTTGAAAAAGGTTTCAGGCATCTGGACACCCTGAGGAGGACACAGACATGATATGGGATGATTTAAAATATGACAAGGACGGCCTTATACCCGTCATCACCCAGGACCACACAACCGGGGAAGTCCTGATGCTGGCCTATGCAAAAAAGGAACAGGTCCAAAAAACCCTGGAAACCGGAGAGACCCATTACTACAGCAGAAGCAGGGATGTGGAATGGCACAAGGGTGAGACCTCCGGGAATGTCCAGCACCTTGTTGAAGTGCGGGTTGATTGTGACTTGGATGCCATCCTATACCTCGTAGAGCAGCAAGGCAATGCATGCCACACCGGAGAACACTCCTGTTTTTACAGGGGAATCAGCAGGAAAGGTGAGATGAAAGATGAATGAACCAAACATACTGGATGAACTGTACCAGGTGATATCAGACCGAAAAAAGAATCCCAAGGAAGGTTCCTATACCTGCTACCTGTTTGAAAAGGGAACCGATAAAATCCTTAAAAAAATTGGGGAAGAGACCGCTGAAACCATCATCGCCGCAAAAAACGATTCCAAAGAGGAGATGGTTTATGAGGTTGCGGACCTGGCTTATCACCTGATGGTGTTGCTAGTGGAAAAGAACATCACCCTGGATGACATTTTCAAAGAACTTGAGAAGAGAAGATAAGCTTACAGGCAAAAAAAAGACACCTTGCGATGTCTTTTTCTGGTGCGGTCGATGGGACTCGAACCCATATGCTCTCGCATACGCCCCTCAAACGTACGTGTCTGCCAGTTCCACCACGACCGCATCGGGTCAATGAGGCGCAATCATTATTATACAGAGCATGTTTTTTTGTGTCAAGAAACTTTGTATGATAAAATCACAATATATTGTTTTGGAGGATCATCATGGCGAGAGAGAAGGAGAGGACGGAAACCAGCAGGTTCATGGGTCTGGTAGACCTGATCATCAAAAAAATATGGGACATATCAAAAATAAATGTTTTGACTGTGGCTTTTTACATCCCGTTCGTCTTTGTGATGATTTATGTCACACGGTGGTTCCTGCCCGAAGTAGGACGTATTGAAAGCCTGATTTATACCCCGGAAGACATGCTTCTCATGGAAATCATCGTCAGGTTCGCTTTTGGATCCATCCTGATGACCGTGCCTGTCGTGGTCCTGGGCCCTGCCGCCGCAGGCATCACCCGCTTGCTTGAGGCAATGGTCACAAGGAAACCATTTTTTTTCTGGAGCGACTTTTGGGAGACATTCAAGAAATATTTTTTCAAAGCCCTGGGCATCAGCCTCATCAGCACCATATTCCTCATGATTGCCGGCTTGGCCATCAACTTCTATGTCAATGTTGCGGAGGAATTCATTCCCTTGCTGACGGGAGGACTGAAACTATTCGTGCTGGTCATCATATTTTTGGTCCTGCTTTTGTTTTACATGGCGCATCTGTATGTCTACCAGTTGCTCATCCACAAAAAGCTGTCCATCCTAAAAGCTTATCGGTATGCATTTGTTTTCGCCGTCCTTCGATTTGTCCCGAATCTGCTGATCCTTGTGGCATGCGGTTTGATCACAGTGCTGCCCTTCTATGTTCATTTCCTTTTCGGGGTGGTTTTCTATCTCTTCTTATCCTTTGGCCTTTGCGGGACCATCATCAACTACTTCTCCTGGCCGGCCATCCACAAGCATATTGCCCCAATGCTGACAAAGTAAAAAAGCCCCCCCGGGGGCTTTTTTCATGGTGTGTCAAACATATCTTCCATGGAGTACATCCCTTTTGGTTTCCCTTGGATGAACTGTGCGGCCCTGATGGCTCCAGCGGCGAAGACCTCTCTGCTGGCTGCCTGGTGTGTCAGTTCCACGACTTCGTTCCTGCCTGCGAAAATCACCGTATGCTCCCCGGTGATGGTCCCTCCCCGGATGGTATGGATGCCGATTTCATCCTTGCTCCTTCTTTCGCGACGGGAATGCCTGTCATACACATATTCCTTTTTCTGAGGAAGCACCTTGTTGATTTCCTCTGCAAGTACGACAGCCGTTCCGCTGGGAGCATCAATTTTCTGATTATGGTGTTTTTCGATGATTTCTACATCAAACTCCTCCCCGAAAAACCTGGCAGCGGTTTTGGCCAGCCTGATGAGTAGATTCACACCCATGGACATGTTGGCGCTGTAAAACACGGGGATGACACGAGAGGATTCCTCCAGGCGAACTTTCTGCGCATCCGACAACCCAGTGGTGGCCATGACCAATGGAAGGCCATGTTTCATGCAGAAGGACAAGGTGTCCTGAAAAGCGGAAGGATGGGAAAAGTCCACAACAACATCCCCCGGGACCGTACAGGCATCCAGGCTACAGAACACAGGATATCCTCCTGCCCCTTCCCCCTGGATGTCCACACCTGCCGAGATGACAAGATTCGGAGTCTCAAAAACCATGGAGCTAATGGTGCGCCCCATTTTCCCGTTGCATCCGGTCAGCAATATTCGAAGCATTCCTATCCCTCCTGTATCAGGCCGGCGCTGACCATGACATTCATGAGTTTTTCTGTGTTTTCCGGGGACATTTCCAATAGGGGCATCCGCAGGATGCCCTCATTCATCCCCATCAGTTGCATGGCCTTTTTCACCGGGATGGGGTTGGTTTCCAGGAAAAGGGCTTTCATGAGAGGATACAGGCTGTAAAACATATTCCGGCTTTCCCTGGTGTCCCCGTCAAGAAAAAGGCGGACCAGACGGTGGACCTGGCCGGGAAGGATGTTTCCCAGAACAGAAACCACCCCTTTTCCTCCAAAGGCCAATACCGTCAGGATATTGGTATCATCTCCTGAATACACATAAAAATCACTGGCGCAGTGGCTTATGCAATCGGCCAATTGTTCCATGTTGCATTCTTTCACCGCAGTGATGTTCGGGATGTGGGACAGTTCAGCCATGGTGGAGGAATCAATGTTCATGCCTGTCCGTTGGGGGATGTTGTAGAGCATGATTGGTATGTCGATGCTTCCGGCAATCATGGAAAAATGGGCCAGAAGGCCTCTCTGGGTTGTTTTGTTGTAGTACGGGGGGACGAGCAGGACCATATCCGCTCCAGCTTCCTGGGCATAACGGCTCAGGTGTACGGCATGGGAAGTGTCGTTGCTTCCAGTTCCGGCGATGAC
>JAWOHX010000124.1:0-2823 GCA_046484975.1 Clostridia bacterium | reverse complement strand
GAGGTCCTTGGCATGTCGGGCATCTATTTCAGCAAGAACAAGCCCAAAACCTCATCCAGGCTGTCCCGGAATCCCGCCATAGTCAGGAGACTGTGGGATATGAGCATGGACATGGTCAAGCGGGTGTTTCCAAAAAACATCGGATAGGGTAGAATGAAATTAAGACAGTTCCGGGAAAGGAGCATGCATGATCCAAAACATCATCACCCTCTATTTGTTCGCCGCAGTTCTGGTCACCTCCTTTTTAGTCACATACATGCTTTCCAGGAGCAGGAATGCGTACATGAAGGCTTTTGCATTCCTGAACTTCTTTATCAGCATTTATCTGCTGGGCTACATGATGGAGATCAACACCTCCGGTTTTGAGAAGATGATATTCTGGAACCAGATCCAGTATTTCGCCATTCCTTTCGTACCCACCCTGTGGTTTCTGGTCGCCATCACCTACAACAAGAGGAGAATCAGGCGGGGATACCTTCTGGCCGCAGGCCTTTTCCTGGTGCCCGGAATCACTTTCCTAGTCCGGCTGACCAACGCCTTCCACCAATTGTACTACACCTCATATGAAATCATCAGACTCCACGGGTTTGAGCTGCTGGAAATCGGCAAGGGACCCTTCTATTACTTGCATGCCGCCTATGCCCTGGTGATGCTGATCGGGGCAACCCTGGTGTTCATGGGGGAATTCCGGAGAAGCCGGTCCCACAACCGGCGTAAGACAGGCCTCATCCTCATCGCCAGCTGCATCCCGTATGTCGGCCTCGGGCTAATCGTGTTCGCATGGGGGCTTCCCGCCTTGGACTATACCGCCCTTTTATTTCCTCTCACCGTGGGGATTTTGGTCATTTCCATTTTTCGATATGACTTTCTGGAGCTTCGTTCCCTGGCCAGGGAGACGACATTTGAGAACAGCAATGACGGCATGATTCTTATGGACCCCAACGGCAATATCATGGATTACAACAAGGCCGCCCGGGATTTTTTCCTTCTTGCAGGAAAAGAAATGGAGCCGGGCTCCATGGATGAGATTTTCCGGGGAGGGCATGAGCTCCTGGAGGCCCTGAATGATTTTTCCCCCCGGGAATACACCATGGCATTGGAAGAAGGCGCAAGGCATTTCAGCATCACTTCCACACCCATGGGAGACAGGCACGCCGGTCTTCTCAAGACCATCCGGGAGATCACTGACCGGGTGAGGATCGAGGAACAGCTCCGATACTACGCCACCATGGACGAAATGAGCGGCCTTTATGGCAGGCGCCATTTCATGGAACTGGCACAGCAGGAGTATCTGCGTGCAAAGCGCTATAAAAACAGTTTTTGCGTGATTCTTCTGGATGTGGATGAGTTCAAGTTTGTCAACGACTCCTTCGGCCATGCCGCGGGGGATGTCGTGATCCGGGAACTGGGGACACTCATCCGTTCCCGGTTTCGGAACACCGATGTCCTGGGGCGCCTGGGAGGGGAGGAGTTTTGCATCCTTCTCCCCAATTCCTCCGCTTACATCTCCGAGAGAATCGCCGAGGAATTCCGCAGGAACGTGTCATCCATGAAGATTTTCCATGAAAGGACATTCCTAAGCATCACGGTGAGTGTCGGTTTGGCCTGCTTCCAGGAAGAGGACACATCCTTCGAAGACATTTTGATCCGAGCGGACAAGGCCATGTACGAAGCCAAGAAAGCCGGAAAAAACAGGACGGTGATCATATGCAGGGATTCATGATCCTCAGGCTGGCCATCCGGTTTCTCATGTGGCTTTCCGGGATCTGGCTGCTGTTCATGATTCCTGATTTCAAGAAGACAAGGACGCAAGGGGAGGAGAAGGAATACCCGGAGGTCTCCATCATCATCCCGGCGAGGAATGAGGAGAAAAGACTTCCCGCTCTGCTCCGGTCCCTGGCTGCACAGAAAACGGTTGTCCGGGAGATCCTGGTGGTGGACGACGCGTCCGAAGACAAAACCGTCAAGATTGCGGAATCCTTCGGATGCCGGGTCATCCGGGCCGGGGACCTTCCGGAAGGCTGGCAGGGGAAATCCTGGGCCTGCAGACAGGGCGCACTGGCGGCAAAGGGTTCGGTGCTCCTTTTCCTGGACGCGGACACCTGGTTTGAAAACGGTGGGCTGTCAAAGCTTTTGGACACCTACAGCAAAGAGAACACCCCTCTTTCGGTACAGCCCTACCACCATATGGAAAAAGCCTATGAGAACCTGTCCGGCATATTCAACATCATCGTCATGATGGGAACCAACCTGTTCACACCCCTCGGAAGAAAATGCCGGCCCCGGGCTTTCTTCGGCCCCTGCCAGGTGATTTCCAGGCAGGATTACATCACTGCGGGCGGGCACGAATCCGCCAGGGGAGCCATCCTGGATGATTTGGCCATGGGGGAAAACTTTACCGGCAGCAACATTCCCATCCGTTGCATGGGCGGTCGGGGAGCTGTGGCATTCAGGATGTATCCCGACGGCATTCCCGACATCATGGGAGGCTGGGGCAAGAACTTTGTCACGGGAGCCATGTCCATCGGAACGCTGAATATGCTTCTGATCATCTTCTGGATCTGCGGGGGATTCGGTGCCAGCCTGTATTTCTTCCTCAACATCACCGACCCCGTTTATGTCTCCATGTACCTGCTCTTTGGCGCGCAGATTTACTGGATGCTGGCCAGGATCGGGAATTTCTCCCCCTTGCTCGTCCTATTTTATTCCCTTCTTCTGTTGTTTTTCCTGGCAGTGTTTGCCAAAGGGCTGGTCATGACATTGGTCTTTCGGAAAGTCCGCTGGAAAGGAAGGGACATCCCCGTGGGGAAGGGAGGGAAAAAG
>JAWOHX010000070.1:0-4160 GCA_046484975.1 Clostridia bacterium | reverse complement strand
CGGTGAAATGCCAGATTACTCCTTCATACGTCAGTGTCATCTCCATCCTGGCCTCCGCAAGCGGGAGGCCGTCCTCTGAGGACACAACCTGGACAAGCACTGTCAGGTCGATGAACTTCAAACCGAACCTTTTCTCGGTGAAACTGATGCCGGCCACATGCATGTCAGACCCGGTGTACTCCGGAGTGGCGGCCAGCTGGAAATCCAAAATGGACTCCGTGTCTTTTTCCACTGTCACCGCCTTGGTCAAAGACACATAACCATCTGCTGAAACGGCTACATTCCATTGGCCGGCCGGGATGTCATCCATCCGGTAGGAACCATCCGTCCCGGTCAGGACCGATCTGCCCGTTTCCGTCACCTGGACCGTGGCACTTATGATTCCGGATCCATTTGCATCCGTGACAAATCCTGCGATGCTTCCCTGATCCTGTGGTGGCATTCCTTCAAGCGCCCTGGCAACGGCAAGGTCCACCCTCACCAGCCCATAACCCTGCTGGGTGGATGCAAGCCTGAGGTCCTGCGCCGTGTCCTGAAGGATCTGCCTCACTTGTACGTTGGTCAGGCCTGGGTTGACTGCCCATGTCAGTACTGCGGCAGCTGTCACATGGGGGGCTGCCATGGATGTACCACTTGCGATATAATAGCTGTTATCCTTCCAAGTGCTTTTCACATTCACACCCGGCGCCATCAGTTCCACGGCCGGTCCCGTGCTGGAAAAAGAGGCCCTGGCATCCATGTTGTTGGACGCCGCCACGGCGACAACAGAGCTGTATGCTGCCGGATAACCCACATTGTCTCCCTTGCCGGCGGGATTCCCGTTGTTCCCTGCAGATGCAACCAGCAGATGGCCTTTTGTATATGCCGCATCACAGGCTTCCTGGAGCGTCACGGAATGGGAACTGCTCCCCAGGCTCATGTTGAGGACCGGGATTTCCATCTCCACCGCCCATTGGATCCCGGCCACCACCGATTCAACGGTTCCCCCGCTGCTCTGGCTCAATACCTTCACTGCGTAAAGCGCAATTTCAGGGCCGATGCCGACAACTCCCCAGTCATTGTCCAATGCCGCAATGGTTCCAGCAACATGGGTGCCATGTCCGTTCCCATCCACACCCCAATCCGTTGTATCAATGGTGTTGGTGCCGCCGGCCACAGACAGGTCCACATGGGCTCTTTCAATCCCGGTGTCCAGGACAGCGACTTTTAATCCATCCCCCTTGGTAGCATCCCAGGTGCGGAAGGAATAGGTCTCATTCCCGAACACCCTGTCTATCCCCCACGGGGTTTCCTGGGCATTGGCATACACGGCAAAATTGGGTTCGATGTAGCGGATGGCAGGGTTTTTTGCCAGTCCCTCCATCGCCGCCTGCGGGATGCGGGCTGCGATGACATTGACGATGGTGAATTCCGTGGAAACCTCTCCTCGGAACTGCCTGACAAGGCCTGAATCGGGTTTCCCGTGGAAGCCGATGAGCACATCAATTTTTTCTTCCCCTGGTATGGTGGAGCCCTGGACCGTTGCCATGAACACCACCATGGACAGGGCCAGCAAAAGGACAAGGGCTTTCATTCCTCTGGTTCTTCTCATTGTTTCTCCCCTCCTACTGATAAAGGCTATGGTGCAGGAAATCAGAAATGCCGTTCTCCGTACTCTTATTTGTGTTACATGAATATGTCATCATTATACTACCGTGTCACCGGGATATCAATGGGGCCGCACTGCCCGGGTTTGATTTTTTTCTCTGGTTCTATATAATGGATACATCATTCAATCAGGGGGTGGGACGCATGGTCATCGTGAGGAATCTTCGGAAGACATTCCGGTTGAGCAGGAAGCAACAGCTGCTTGAAGGCACAAAAGACCGCAGGAAGGTGGCTGTCGCAGATGTCTCCTTCCAGGCAGAGGAAGGATCCATCTATGGTCTTCTGGGTCCCAACGGTGCGGGCAAGACCACCACTCTGCGCTGCATCTCAACTTTGATCAAGCCTGAAGAAGGCAGCATCACCATCCATGGGCTCGATGTTGCCAGAGATGACACCGAAGTCCGGAAAATAATCTGCTTGCTGACCAATGAGTTGAAGCTGGACCCTCATTTCACGGCCAACTACCTGTTTGGTTTTTTTGGCAGGCTTTATGGCATGAACGAGGTCAATATCCAGAAAAGGCGTGACTACCTGTTCGGAGAATTCGGAATCGATGAATACGCGGAAGTCCGAATCGCAGAGATGTCCTCCGGAATGAAACAAAAGCTCTCTATCGCAATCAGTCTGGTCCATGACCCCCGGGTGGTCATTTTCGACGAACCCACCAATGGACTGGACATCCTCACCGCCAGGGTCGTTCTGGACTTCCTGAAGACATTGAAGGAGCAAGGAAAAACCGTAATCATCTCCACCCACATCATGACCGTCGCCGAGAAACTCTGTGACAAGATCGGGCTTCTCATCGACGGGCATCTTGCCATGGAGGGGACCTTGCGGGAGATTCTGGAACAAACAGGGTGCAAGGACCTGGACGATGCATTCTTTCAAGTGTTCAAAACAACAAGGGAGGGACAGCCGGTATGAGAAACAACCTGATGAACATCATCAAGAAAGAGATGAAAAGGGTGTTTTCCGACAAGCGCCTGGCACTGTCCATCTTTCTGGTTCCCGCCTTAACCATCGCCATCGTCTACTCCTTCATGGGCATCATGCTTTCCAACATGATGGAGGACACCCAGGCCAATGTCCCTGATGTTTATGTCGTCGGTTCGCCAGAGGATTTCATCGCCCTGGTCCGCAGCAATTATATCGAAGGCGTGAGCCTGCATGTCGCCGGAAGAGACGAGATTGATCAGATCAAGGACTGGATTCGGGAATCTTCCGCTGACGCGCTGCTTGTGTTCGAGGACGGGTTTAATGAGAAAATCCATGTTGGGACTCCCTTGGTGGAAAAATACATCAACAGCGTCTCCGATTATTCCATCCGTGCGGGTCACATCATGGACAGCGCCATGGAAACCTACCGGCAGTCCATACTGATCCAACGTCTTGGAAGTCCGGACGCCGTGATGATTTTTTCCTCCCACAACCATGACCTGGCACAAGAGCATGAAAAAGCCGGTAAAGCCCTGGGATTTCTTCTTCCCATGCTTCTGACCCTCTTCCTGTTTGCCGGAGCCATGCAGGTGGGTATGGACACCATCGCTGGAGAAAAGGAGAGAGGTACCATCGCCACCATCCTGATGACCCCTGTAAAAAGAAGGGACATCGCCCTCGGAAAGATGATCAGCCTCGGGATTGTGGCCATCTTGAGCTGCCTGTCTTCCCTGACTGGTGTTTTAGCCTCTCTGCCCTTTTCCAATGCATTGTTCGCAGGCGGGTTTGACGTGTCCAACATCGGGTACGGGGCATGGGACATCCTCGGATTGCTGCTTTTGATGGCTGTACTGGCCTTTTCTTTCGTATCCATGATCTGTCTGGCTTCCGTACTCGCCAAAAGCAACAAGGAGGCCGGAAGCTACATCGCCCCCATGTACATGGTGGTGATGATCATGGGCTTTTCCATCATGTTTGCAAATTTCAAGGACAGCATATGGCCGTATTTCATCCCCCTGTATGGGAATGTCATTTCCATCAAGGATGTGATTACCTTTGAATCCAATGCATATTTGGTATTGGTCTCCTGCGCTTCCACACTGGTTCTGACGATTGTCTTGATTTTTGCCATCATCAGGGCCTTCGAAAGCGAGAACATGATGCGGAACATTTGAAAAAGGATAGGAAAAAACTCTTTGTGAGAAAGGGTTTTTTTCAAATCATTCAAACAATGATACAGTTTTAGCAAATTGTCTAACATCTTTGCATGCTCGCATTTTTCTCAATGAGCCAATTCCAAACAATTTATTGTTTTTTTGGGATAAAGCTCCACCTTCCCCATGCATTACTTCTTGATTCAATGGTCATCATTCCTCCCAATCCTGATAATCAGATTCTTGTAACAGGGATGAGGCTTGGTTGCAACAGTAAAACCAACGGAATTTGTTACCCTCTCTAAAAGTGGTGAAATATCTGGTTTTACAATGGTTTCAGAGATCATTAACTTAAAAGCTGGTTTCGGAGAGCAGAAGCTAAAGAGCCGCTCCACTTGTAATTTTACCAATAAAAACATATGA